>NZ_BAAJPH010000125.1:0-67622 GCF_057538885.1 Alicyclobacillus sp. CIJ1
GGGGCAACACCCGTACCCATCCCGAACACGGACGTGAAGACCTCCAGCGCCGAGAATACTGGGAGGGAAGCCTCCTGGGAAGGTAGGTCGTTGCCAGGCGAGTGACAAAGGTCAGGCACATCAGCCTGGCCTTTTGTCGTTTTGCGGATGTTTGGATCCTTGTGCACACGCACCGCCTTTCCTGCGTACGCTGACGTCAAGGGGCGATCCGGCGTGCGTCCGTTGACTCCTCTTCAGGAAAACACGGTGACCAACGACATCAACACGCGCGTGACGCAGGTGAACACCGCGGTGACCGTGCTGAACACCGCAATCATGCTTGTCTCCATCGGCTTATCACTCTACGCTCTGAGGGCCGCGCGCAAGGCGTCAGAGCCGTTTGTTGACGCGGCGCTGTCGCCTTCGACCACCACCAGGGTAGGTCGGGCGCGGCGATCCCGGCGCTTGGAACGGGCACGTCCCTCGCGACAGGTGTTGCACAGCCGGACCCAGTGAGAAAGGCCCTCAACTATCGCTCCAACCAAAAAGCAGGGCCCTGCGGAATCCAACTCCGCAGGGCCTTTCAGAGTCTGCTCCCTTTATCCTCGGTGCACGAAAAATGGGAGTTTCTCCGCGCCCATGATCCGCGCATACACGAATAACTGTCCCTTGTGGTGCACTTCGTGGTCGATCATGCTGCCAAACAGCACTTTCACAGGCAAATCCCTTCCGAACACCGCCTTCGTGTCGACGAGGCTTTCAAACTGCTCATCCGACACGGACGCGACGTCCGCATGCGTGCGGTCGGTCAAGGACGAGATCGCCTGCAAGATCGCCTGTTTCGTGCTGAGATCGGGTCGTTCGGGCTGGTTTGTGATGCGCCCGGTCTTGGCCGCGGCCGCAAACCATGCACCTGTCGAGAGAATATGCCAGACGAGATCGCGAAACGACATCGCCCCATCCCACGGCTTGAAGTCGAGCTTGTCCTCGGGCACCGCATCCACGAGCGGCGCGAGGACGTCTCGATGCGAGTGCCAGTGCGTAAGCACGGACTCCACTTTGCTCATGCGACATCACTCCTTTTTCTTGCTTCGCTTCGAGCTTAGCACGATCGCGTCCTGCACAAAAGACCGGGATCAGGTGAGCGAGATCGAATCTTCTTGTACAATGGGACCGAGACCCCATCTTCCGAAAGAAAGGCAGGCGCTGTATGCACCTACTGCAGGTCATCATTTACGGAATCGTGCAAGGCATCACGGAGCTATTTCCCATCTCGAGCGTCGGACATGCGGTCATTTTGCCGTACCTGTTACGTTGGACGGAGTTTTCACAATCCAATCAGTTTCTTCCTTTCGTCGTGATGCTCCACCTTGGGACAGGCCTGGCGCTTCTCATTTACTTCTTGCCGGAATGGCTCCATCTCATCGCTTCGATTTTCGACCGGCGGAGAAACGTGGAGCGGCGGATCCTGCTCCTGATCATCGTGGCGACCATCCCTGCCGCGGTTCTGGGCAAGATTTTCGAACACAAACTTCAGGAATTGTTCCCTTCCGCTTTGTCCGCCTCCATTTTCCTCATTGTGAACGGATTTGTGCTGTTCTGGGCCGACGGCATGCGCCGTAAGCGGAGGAGAACGACGACTCGCATGGAGAATCTGTCGTACGGCCGGAGCTTCCTCATCGGCATTGTTCAATCGTTCGCGCTCATCCCGGGCTTTTCGCGAAGCGGCATCACGATGGCGGCTGGCCTGGCGAGCGGGCTCGAATACGAGGATGCGGCGCGCTTCAGCTTTCTCCTCGCGACGCCAGTCATTCTCGGGGCTGGCATCCTCGAAGTGCCGAAAATGCTGCACCAACACAATCACGTGATGTTTCACGATGGGCTGATCGGCGGCTTGTGCGCAGGCGTGATGGCGCTCCTCAGCACGGCCTTTCTCATGCGCTACTTCGAGACCACCGAAGTCCGCGCCTTGCGTCCATTCGGATGGTATTGTATTGTAGTAGGCGTGGTTGTTGCCATTCTGGCGGCGCTGCACATCCAATTTTGAATTCAGAGCGAAACGCTGCGATGGCGCGAGCGGGTGAGCCAACTGCTCGCCCGCTTTTTCGACGTTTGATTCGTGATGCGAAATAGCGGTGCGATTGCGCCTCGACGTTCCTAAAGAGAGATTCTGCAGGGGTGATGGTGCGTGGCTGTGGTGCAGGCAGTTCGCGAAAAGGGGCGGATGAACCGGGACGCCGTGTGGAGCATCAGCGGTTCCCACTTTCTCAACGATTTGTCGACGACCGGGCTTGTGCCGGCGTTGACGCAGTTGTACAAGCCTCTGTTTCACCTCAACTACACGGAGATCAGCCTGATTGTGCTTGTGTCCTATATCACGTCTTCCGTGGCGCAGCCCTTGTTTGGGGCGTGGGCGGATCGAAACCCGAAGGCGTGGATGCTGCCCTTGGGGCTCTTTCTGTCCACGCTGGGCATCACGTTGACCGGCATCGCGCCCAGCTATGGCGTGCTGCTTCTCATGGTGGCTGTAAGCGGCCTGGGGTCGGGGGCGTTCCATCCAGAGGCCTCGCGCGTGGCACACCTCGCGGCGGGCCGGGCGAAGGGCCTCGCACAGGCCATTTTTCAGGTCGGCGGAAACGGCGGCCAAGCGATTGGGCCCCTCATCGTGTCGCTGTTCATTCTCTCGGCTGGTCTTCACAGCATCCTCTGGATGCTCATAGGGGTGGCGCTGGGGTTGGTGTTCACGCTGCGCTTGTATCCGTGGTACAAGGCGGCGCTTCGCGACTATGCGAAGGTGCGCAGGACCATCGAGGGCGAAAATCGGATCGGCGCCGTCGCGCTGCTGGTCGTCGTGATTGTGCTTCGCTCCTGGTGCCAAATTGGCATCGCGCAGTTCATGCCATTCTACTATGCGCACAAATTTGGGATGTCGTATCAGCTGTCTGATGCCCTCATGTTCGTGTTTCTGGGGGCCGGCGCGCTGGGGACGTTCATCGGCGGTGCCCTCGCGGATCGCATGCCGAAACAGCGCATTCTGTTTCTGTCGATGCTCTTGTCCATTCCGTTCGCCTTCGGGCTGCCGTTCCTTCACGGCGCGTGGGCTGCCGTGGCGCTGTTGCCGTTCGGATTCTTTATCCTCTCGTCGTTTGCGGTCACGGTAGTCTACATGCAGATGCTGTTGCCGCGCAACGTCTCGCTCGCGTCCGGGCTCACCATCGGCTTCGGCGTGGGCGCGGGCGGGATTGGCGCGACCTTCTTCGGCGTCTTGGCCGATCACGTCGGCCTCACAAGCGTCCTCTACATCCTGATGGCAGTTCCCATCGTCGGGGCGATCCTCTCCGCCTTTTTGCCCGTCGATTCGAAGGGCGGATCGTTCGCTCGCGCTTGACGGGTGGACCCGTGCGCCGCTCGTACAGAGCGGTGTTTTTCTTTTCTACGGGTTATCGACAGGGCCGGGGCGGCGGAGTTAGGATGGAAGCGAACGGGAGGTGGCCACATTGCCAGCGCACTTTGAACTCGACGTGCCCCGTGCCCTTGGCTGAAGGCGAGGGCACAGCCCTTCGCCAGGTTCCACTACACAACGGGCGGAGGGATCGGGATGAAATCTTCCTGGGTGGGCGCCTTGTGTCTGGCGCTTGCAGCCTCTCTTTGGGGCGGCACGTATGTGGTGAGCAAGGCAGTGATGAATTGGGTTGATCCCTCGGCGCTCATCTGGCTGCGGTACGCGCTCGGCGTGCTCGCGCTTGGTGCGGTCGGTCTTGTACGGCGGGTGAACTGGCGAATGTCGGCGCGTCATGTTGGCACGGTGGTCGCCATCGGCCTCGTGGGCTACGCGCTCTCCATCTGGGCGCAATTCGTGGGGACCCAATGGTCGACGGCGCAGATGGGGGCCGTCATCACCTCGGGGACGCCCGCGTTTATGGTCATCTTCGCGCGCGTCCTTCTTGGCGAAGCCATCACGTGGAGGCGGGCTGCGTCGGTGATCCTCGCGACGCTCGGCGTCATCGTCATGATAGGCCTCGGCCACGAGGCGCACAGCCGGGAGGCTTGGGGGGGCCTGATTCTCCTTGTTGCGGCCGTGACCTGGGGACTTCAGTCTGTGCTGGTGAAGCGCGTGCCGTCTCAATATTCGTCCATTGTCGTCACGGCGTATGCCATGCTCGTGGCCCTGGCTGTGATGACGCCTGTCAGCTGGCCGCACATGCCGCGCCTCGAGGCCCTCCTCGGTCACACGTGGGTGTGGCTGGGGATCCTGTATCTCGGCGTGTTGTCCACGGCCGGCGCGTTCCTTCTCTGGAACGAGGGTTTGCGGCGCATGCCCGCGGGCGCGGGGGGCGTGTACTTCTTTCTGCAGCCGCTCGTGGGCACCGCGCTCGGATGGATCGTTCTGGGGGAAAATGTGACACCATCCTTTTGGTTCGGGTCTCTGCTCATCCTCGGGGGTGTGGCACTCGTGATCCGCGAGCCAGAATCGTCTGAAAGATCTGTGAGATGGGCGTCTTCGCTATCCAAAGACGGGTCTCAAGACTCATGACGTCCGCGGCATTCCTGCGTTATGATCCGTGCGGATCGCCATGCTGGGACCGGAGGGCGAGGCATCCCCTCCGGATGCCAAGTCCAGGAGGAGATGCATGATCACGTTTCTCCCCTTCGGCCTTATGTTCTGGGGTGCGTACACGGCTTGTTGGGTGGTGCGCGCCGCGGTGCACCGGTGGCGCCTCGAGTGGCGCGCACTGTGCGCGCACCACGCGTTGTTTCTCTACGCGCTGTGGCTGGTGGACGCCGCGCTCTTTCCCATCCCCCTGCACGGCGTGCCGTCGTGGCCCGAGATCGACCTGTCTCCTTGGGAGACCCTGAGGAACGCGCTGAATGTGCGCACGGGCGTTTGGCAGATCTTCGCGCGCTCTCTTGCGCAGTTTGTTCCGCTCGGCGCGGCGCTTCCTGCCCTGTACGTTTCGATGCGCCGGCTGTCCCTCGTCCTCATGGTGTCGTTTTTCGCGGGGTCCGCTCTTCAGGTGGCCGGGCTCATCATCTCGGCTCGCGTCGGCATCCCCTATCGGCTGTTCGAGATCGACGACATTCTGTTCAACTGTGTCGGCGCGGCCATCGGCTTTGGATTATGGCGCGCCCAGGCGCTCATTCGCGTTCTTCGCCCGACATCCGCTACACTGGAGGAGATGGGTGACATGCCAAGAGGGGAGCGAGGAACATGGAGCTTGGGCTCAAAGGCAAAGTCGCCGTGATCACCGGCGCCTCGAAGGGCATTGGACTAAGGACCGCGGCGTTGCTTGCGATGGAGGGCGCCGATGTGGCCATCTGTGCGCGCACGGAGGCGGCGCTCGAAGAGGCCAAGCGCGCCATCGAACAGGCGTCGGGGAGGCGCGTCTTCGCCATGCCCGTTGACGTGCGCCAGGCGCAGGCGTGTGAGTCGTTCATCGACGCGGTCGCGGAAGCGTTTGGCCGGATCGACATTCTGGTGAACAACGCGGGGACCGCCAACGCGCGGGACTTTCTCACGGTGAGCGATGAAGACTGGCAGGGCGATCTCGACCTGAAGCTGTTCGCCGCCATCCGCTGCTCGCGCCGCGCCGTGCCGCACATGCAGCGACAGGGCGGGGGCGCCATCGTCAATGTCACCGCGATTGGCGGCAAGACGCCTGGGCCGTCGTCGCTGCCGTCGTCTGTCTCGCGTGCCGCCGGGATCGCGCTCACCAAGGCCATGAGCAAGGACCTCGGCAAGCACGGGATCCGCGTGAACGCGGTGTGCATCGGGCAGATTCGAAGCGATCAGATTGAGAAGATGTGGAAGGCGCAGCGGCCGGACCTGACCTGGGAGGAGTTTTCGCGGCTCCCGGAGCACAACATTCCGCTGGGGCGCATCGGCGACACGGACGAGGCCGCGCGGGTCATCGCGTTTCTCGCTTCTGACGCGGCGTCGTACGTCACGGGCGTCGCTCTGAACATCGACGGCGGGCTGGCGGCGGCGTGGTGAGGCAGGCCATGTGACAGGCGGCTGTGAAGCGCGTGGGGCATGTGCACCGCACGCGCCGGTGTGCGGACGCGTGGGCGCATGCTCGTTCATCCGCGTTGCTGGCGGAGCCACGCGCCGATGCGCCGCGCAGCCTCCCTGAGCACGGGGATGTCGTGGACAAACGCCATGCGGACATGCCCCTCGCCGCGGGACCCGAATGCGATGCCTGGGGTGACCGCCACGCCGGTCTCTTTCAGCAGCGCGAGCGCGAACGGGTAGGAAGGCTGCGCGCCTGGCGTTTGGGCCCACAGGAACATCGTGGCCGCCGGTTTGCGCACAGGCCAGCCGGCTTCGGCGAGCGCTTCACAGAGCGCATCGCGCCGCTCCGCGTACACGGCTCGCTGCCGCTCGTAGCCGTCCCACGGCGTCGTGAGTGCCGCGATGGCCGCGCGCTGCACGGGCAGAAACACGCCGAAGTCGATATGCGACTTCAGTTTGCGCAGCGCGGCGAGCGCGTCCGGGCGCCCGACGGCGTACGCGATGCGCGCGCCCGCGAGATTGTAAGTTTTCGAGAGCGAGTTGAACTCAATGGCTACTTCTTTGGCGCCCGGGATCGAGAGGATGCTGATGGGCTGAACGCCGTCGAATACGAGCTCCGAATAGGCGAAGTCGTGCACGAGCAGCAGGTCGTGCTGCTTCGCCAGCGCCACGGCCCGCTCGAGCGTGCCTCTCGTCGCCATCGCGGCCGTCGGATTGGACGGGAAGTTGAGGATCATCATCTTCGCCTGTCGCCACACCTCGGCTGGGATGGCGTCGAAGCGGGGCTGGAGCGTCTCGGCATCCACCGGGATGGGTTCCACTTGCGCGCCCGCGAGCCGAACCCCTGCGTCGTAGATGGGATACCCAGGATCGGGGATGAGCGCCACGTCGCCCGGATTGAGAAAGGTGAGCGCCAAGTGGCTCAGTCCGTCCTGCGATCCGGCGAGTTGCAGGACCTCCCGCTCGGGGTCCAGGCTCACGCCGTACCGCTCGTAGAAGCGGGCCACGGCCTCGTGGAACTCCGGCAGCGCCGTGATGGCGTACCGATATTCTCGCGGATCCCGCGCGGCGCGAATCAGGGCCTCGACGGCGTGCGGCGGCGGAGGGAGATCGGGCGAACCGACGCTGAGATCGATCACGTCGAGTCCCTTTTTGCGGCGCTCGTGGGCCGCGATGGCAAGTTCTTGGAACACGCCGTCTGGAAGTTGGTTGAGTCGATCCGATGGTGTCATGCTATCGTCCTCGCTCGTCGTTTGCAGATTCTCTTTCAGGATACACGCATTCAAAGGAGTGGAATAGTCGCCGATGCGAAAAATCGCGTTTCTCGCCTCCCACAACGGTTCCGGCATGCGCTACCTGCTTGCGGCCCGGGCGCGCCACGAAATCGAGTTTGATCCGGTACTCGTGGTGAGCAACAATCCAGGCAGCGAGGCGCTCGCGTATGCGCGCGAGATGGGCATCCCGACCGCTATCCTCAACGAAAAGCGCTGCGGCGGCCAAGCGGAGGCGGATGAGGCGCTGTGCGAGGCACTGCGCGCCCACGGCGCGGAATGGGTGATCCTCTCCGGCTACATGAAGCGCATCGGACCTGCGACGCTCTCCGCCTACCGAAACCGTATCCTCAACATTCATCCGAGTTTGCTTCCGAAGTTCGGAGGGCCCGGCATGTACGGCATGCGCGTGCACGAGGCCGTGATCGCGAGCGGCGAATCGGTCACTGGCGCGACCGTCCATCTCGTGGATCACGAGTACGATCACGGCCCGGTGCTGGCGCAGGTCCAGGTCCCCGTTCTCCCGGGCGACACTCCCGAACGTCTGCGGGCGCGCGTCCTGGAGGTGGAAGGCCCCCTGTACCTGCAGGTGCTCAAGAAGTTGGAGCGGGGCGAGATCGATCTGGATGCTTTTGGTGCGACCGCGTCCCTGTGATACGATGGTGAACGAAGGGGAGGCGACGACATGCTCGCGGTCATCATGAAGCAGTTCGGCGGGCCGGAGGTGCTCGAAATCGGCGAGGTGGAGACGCCGAAGCCAGGTCCTGGCGAGGTGCTGGTGCGCGTTCGAGCGACTGCTTTGAATCGCGCGGATCTTCTGCAGCGGCGCGGCCTTTACCCGCCTCCGCCGGGGGCGTCGGACATCCTGGGCCTCGAAATGGCGGGGGACGTGGAGGTGCTCGGCCCAGGCGTGACCTCGGTCCGCGAGGGCGATCGCGTGGCGGCGCTCTTGCCCGGCGGCGGCTACGCGCAGTACGCCGTAGTGCCGGCTGGCATGCTGATTCGGCTGCCTGACAACCTCTCGTACGAACAGGGCGCGGCCATCCCAGAGACCTTTCTCACCGCTTATCTGAACCTGTTCGTGCTCGGACGCCTGAGCCCAGGGGAGACGGTCCTCGTGCACGCGGGGGCGAGTGGCGTCGGCACGTCGGCGATTCAACTCATTCGCCTCGCGGGGGCGCATAGCATCGTGACGGCGGGCAGCGCCGACAAGATCGCCAAGTGCCTCGAGCTCGGCGCCAAGGCGGGATGGAATTACCACGACGGATCGTTCGTCGACTTTGTCCGCCGGGAGACAGACGGTCGCGGCGCGGACATCATCTTCGATTTCGTAGGGGCGCCATACTTCCACGACAACCTGCGCGCGCTGGCCGTCGATGGGCGGCTCGTGGTCATCGGCACGATGGGCGGCACGAAGGTCGACGGGTTTGATCTCGGCCATATCCTCGCGAAGCGGCAGCAAATCATCGGGACCGCTCTCCGTTCCCGCAGCTTGGAGGCGAAGATCGAGCTCACAGCAGCGTTTGTGGCGTTCGCCTACGACGCGCTGGCCAAAGGCGAGATCGCGCCGGTCATCGACCGGGTGTACGACTGGCGCGACGTCCGCGCCGCGCACGAGCGGATGGAGGCCAATCAGAACATCGGAAAAATTGTCCTCAGGGTGACGGAATGACGAAAGAGCCTCGCCCTGACGGCACTCTTCGGGCCTGACGCGGTGTCCCGTGTCAGGCCTGAATTTGTTTGCGTTGATGCGCGCCACGCGCGTATGTATCTTGTTCGACAGAAAGCGATTACAACTGTCGAAGGAGGGCGTAACGTGGCGACCCAGGTGGCAGCACAACCGATTGCGTCGAGCGGCCGAGCTCGGGCGGCGATGCAAAAGTTCGGTGGTTTTCTGGCGGGCATGGTCATGCCCAATATTCCCGCGTTTATCGCGTGGGGGCTCATCACCGCGTTTTTCATTCCCACGGGTTGGACCCCGAACGCGAAGCTTGATCAACTGGTTTCTCCCATGGTCTCATTCCTCATTCCGGTTCTCATTGGCTTCACCGGAGGGCGCCTCGTGCACGGGATCCGCGGGGGCGTCGTCGGCGCCATCGCCACGGCCGGGGTGGCCATCGGCGCGTCTCAGCCGATGTTCATCGGTGCGATGATCATGGGTCCCCTCGGCGGCTACCTAATCAAGCAGTTCGATCGCGCTGTCGAAGGGCGCATCCGCGCCGGATTTGAGATGCTGGTCAACACGTTTTCGGCAGGCATTCTGGGCGGTGCGCTCGCGATCCTCGGCTTTCTGGCCGTGCAACCCATTATGGATCGCGTGTCGGCCTGGTTGGGCGCGGCGGCCGTGTGGGTGACCAACGCGCATCTTCTGCCGCTCATCGCCATCTTTATCGAGCCGGGCAAGGTCCTGTTTTTGAACAACGCCATCAACCACGGTATCCTTGAACCCATCGGCGTCGAGCAGGCCAAGCAGACCGGGAAGTCCATCTTCTTCCTTCTCGAGACCGATCCAGGGCCGGGCCTCGGCCTGCTCATGGCCTACTGGGCGTTTGCGAAGGGGGCCATCCGGCAGTCGGCGCCTGGCGCAATTCTGATTCAGTTCTTCGGCGGCATTCACGAGGTGTACTTCCCGTACGTGCTGATGCGGCCCGTCCTGGTGCTCGCCGTGATCCTGGGCGGCATGGCAGCCGATACGACCTTCATGGTCCTCCACGCCGGCCTTGTGGCGACGCCGTCGCCCGGCAGCATCTTCGCCGAGATTGCCATGACGCCGAAAGGCGGCTACGTACCCGTGTTGTCGGGCATCTTTGTGGGCGCGCTCGTCTCATTCCTGGTGGCTTCCTTCTTCATCCGCCGGTCTCGAGACGAGATGGACGAGAGCACCTTGGCGTTCGCCCAGGCCGTGGTGCAGGACATGAAGTCTCAGTCCAAGTTTGCACCGTCCGCGCAGCCCACGGCACAGGCTGTGGCGGAAGAAGCGGCGCTCGCAGGAGTCCCGCAGGCCGTGTACTTCGCGTGTGAGGCCGGCATGGGATCGAGCGCAATGGGCGCGTCGATTCTGAAGAAGCGGCTGCAGGAGGCTGGCTACGACATCCCTGTGCATCACGTGCCGGTGAACCAGTTGCCGCCCACGGCCGAGGTGGTGTTCACGCAGGCGAGTTTCGAGACGCGGGCGCGGCAGGTCGCGCCAAACGCGAAGATTTATTTGGTACAAAACTTCTTGAACAAGGCGACGTACGACCAGTTGATTGAGGACCTGAACCGTCTGAAGGGATGAGGCATGGCGAACGAACTGACGGATCGCCAAAAGCTCCTGCTCCTCGAACTGGTGCGGCACTCGGAAGGCGTGGATCCTTCCGAGGCCGCGCGCCGTTTGGACGTCAGCCGCCGCACGCTGCAGCGCGATCTGCGCGCCGTCGCTGGCTGGCTGCACTCGTTTCGGGCGCGCGTCGAGAGCCAAGGCGGGCGGTTGTGCCTCCTGGCTTCGCCGCAGGAGTTGGAGCGCATTGAAGCGGCGCTGGGCTCAGTGAACGCGCGGACGGTGGCGATCACGCCGCGGCAGCGCGCTGCGCTTCTGGCCCTGTGGCTTCTTGCGGAGCCGGGGCCGCTCAAACTTGCCTACCTCGGCAAGGTCCTCGACGCGGCGCCGGCGAGCTTGAGCGGCGATTTAAACGATCTCGCTCCCTGGTTGCGAGCTCGCCATTTGACGCTCGTGCGCAGGCAGGGCTTCGGCGTGTTGATCGAAGGGAGCGAAGTGACCAGGCGCGAAGCCATGGCTGACATCGTCTACGAGCAGATTTCTCCGTATCAACTGGCTCGCATGACCACGCGAGAAGGCGATCTCAGCCATCCCGTCGCGCGCTGGCTCGTTCAGTTTGTGCCGCAATCGGTGCTCAAGGGTCTCGCGGACACCGTCGAAGCCGTACTCGGCGCCGCGGAGCCGCCGGTCGAGGAGGCGGATCGATCCGAGGTCTGGCTGTACGCGGTGATCCAATGGCTGCGGGCCGCCAGACGAGGGCTGGTGCGCGGAACGGATCTGGACGAGGGCGCAAGGCCTGGCGACGTTGCGCTGGCGAAGGAGCTCCTGACGAGTGTCGCGAAGGCGACGGGCCTCTCAGCCCTCGCGACCGAGCCCGAGATCCGGTACATGGCCAGGCACCTCGCCGGCCTGCGCGTGCGCCTGGATGACGATTTCCGGCTGCTTCCGTCCAACGTGACTGCGCTCGATCTCGCCCACCGGTTCGTGCGCGCGGTGGAAGACATCACGGGGCTGCCGTTTGCGTCGGACCATCTGCTGGTGAGCGGGCTCGCCCAGCACCTCGCGCCTGTGCTCGATCGCGTCCGTGCTGGCCTGCCGATTCGAAATCCGCTGCTGGAGGAGGTCAAGGCCCGGTACCCGGATCTCTTTTCCGCGGCGGAATCGGCAGCGCACGAGGTGTTCGCCGCGCATGGGCTTCGGCTGCCGGATGAGGAAATCGGCTTTCTCGCCATGCACCTTGGCGCTTCCCGGGAGCGGCGATGGGCGGAGGAGAAGTGGCGCGCCGTCATTGTCTGCCCTCACGGGCTCAGCTCTGCGAGGCTTCTCGCGAGCCGTGTGCGCAAGGATCTGCCCGAGATCTCGGTGCAGGAGGTGGCGTCGGCGAAATCCGCTGTGCACATGAACGCCGATCTCATCCTGTCCACCGTTTCGCTGCCGGAGTCAGGCGTGCCCGCGGTGGTCGTGTCGCCGTTTCTCACGGAGGAGGACCTCCGCGCGGTTCGGCTAGCGCTTGCCAAGATGGAGCGGCCTGCGCGCACCTCGCTCAAGCCGGAAGAGACACTGACGAGCGCATCCAAGTGGGCCTCGCGGCTCGCTTTTTTGGCCAGGACAGCCACGATTCGAGCGGAGACCGTGGGCGAGGTCATTCGGCTCGTCGGGCTCGATCTCGTCCGACAAGGGCGCGCTTCCGACGCCGAATCGATTGTGGAGGCCATCGAGCGCAGGGAGCGGTTGGGGAGCGTCGTACTGCCGGACCGGCAGCTCGCTGTTTTGCATGCGAGGACCGACGGGATCGACAGCCCGTTTGTCGGCGTCTACCGCTTGGAGCGGCCCATATGGATGCGGGGAGTGGCGGAGGAGGAGCCCGTGTCGGTCTTCCTGGTGCTGCTCGCCCCCGTGCACGAGGACCCAGTTGTCATCGACGGCCTCGGTCGCATCTCGGCGGCCTTGGTCGAATCGGAGGCGCTGGTAGAGGCGCTGAAAAGCGCCGACGAAGAGGAAATTCGGCGGCGTCTGTACGACGCGATGGTTCGCCTAGGGGAGTGAATGAAGATGGTGAAATTGGACGCGCGCCACGTGGCGCTGAATGTGGGGTCGGAGCCAAAGGAAGAGGCCATTCGCCGGGTGGGTCGCATGCTCGTGGATCTCGGCCATGTCGAGCCGCCGTACGTGGACAGCATGCTCGAGCGCGAGGCTTCGACCACCACGTATATCGGCAACGGGATCGCCATTCCACACGGCATGCCGGACTCGGTGAAGTACATTCGCGAATCCGGCATCGTGGTGGCGCAGTACCCGGATGGCGTGGATTTCGGCGGGGAGAAGGCAAGGCTCGTCATCGGCATTGCAGGCAAGGGCGAGGAGCACATGGAGCTGCTTTCGCAGATCGCCACGGTCTGCATGGACGAGTCGAACGTCGCGAAGCTGGTCGAGGCGTCGTCGGCCGACGAGATTGTGCAGATTCTGGAGCGCGCGTCATGAGGCGGGCGCTGCACTTTGGCGCGGGCAACATCGGCCGCGGCTTCATCGGCTGGTTGCTCGCAGAAGCCGGCTTTCAAGTGACGTTTGCGGACGTCGTGCCAAGCCTCGTGGAGGAGATTGCGGCGAAACGGAGCTACCGCGTCATTGAACTCGGCGAAGAAAAGCGCGTCGTCGAGGTGCAAGGCGTGGACGCGTGCCTGCTCGGCTCGGAGCGGTGCGTCGAGCTTGCGGCGACAAGCGATTGGATCACGACGGCGGTCGGCGTTCGCCACCTCGAAGGCGTGGCCGAGGTGTTGGTGGAAGGATTTCGCCGGCGGATGAGAGCCGGGCGAGAAGGCGACGTGGTGGTCATTGCGTGCGAAAACGCGGTGCGGGCGACGTCCCAGCTGCGCCGTCACGTCGAGCGGCTGGCGGACGATGCGTTGCGCGAATTCCTGCATATGCGCGTGCGCTTCCTCGACGCCGCGGTGGACCGCATCGCTCCAAACCGCGAGGGACACGCGGAGGACGCGCTGGACGCCGTGGTGGAGTCGTACTACGAGTGGGTGGTCGAGGGGAGTCCCGTGCGCGGCGCGCCGCACGGCATTTCGTGGGTCTCGGATCTCAATCCGTATCTGGAGCGGAAGCTTTACCTCGTGAACGGGGCGCACGCCGCCATTGCCTATCTCGCGCATCTCCGCGGCATTGCGACCATCGGCGAGGCGCTCTCGCAACCGGACATCGAGCAGCACGCCGCGCGATTCCAGGAGGAAGCGGCGCGCGGGCTGGCGCATCGGCACCCCGCCTTCGATGTCGCCAATCTCACCTCGTACGCGGCAAAGGTGCGAACCCGTTTCGCGAATCCGCACGTGGTCGATCACGTCACGCGCGTCGCGCGCGATCCACTGCGCAAGCTGGCGCCCGGCGAGCGCCTGATGGGCCCTCTCGTGGCGGCCGCCGAAGCGGGCTGCGAAACGACGGCCATCGAACGGGCCATCGCATCTGCGCTATGCTATCTGGACGAGAACGACGAGGCTTCGCTGGAGTTGCAGCGGCGAATCGCGACGGAAGGCGTGGAGCAGGTGGCTCGCGCGGTGTGCGGCCTCGAGGGTGCACCGCTTCGCGGCGTGATGGCTGCGTACCAAGAACTGCAAGCCCCTATCCATTAAAACAAGACAAACCCACAGGAGGTCATGGAGATGGCAATGGCACAGCGAGAAATCGAACTGAAAAACCCTTCCGGGCTGCATGCTCGGCCGGCTTCGCTGTTTGTGGCAGAGGCGAACAAGTTTCAGTCGGAGATTTTCTTAGAGGCGAAGGGCAAGCGGATCAACGCCAAAAGCATTCTCGGTCTGTTGTCGCTCGCCATCGGGCAAGGCACCGTCATCAAGATTGAGGCCGAGGGCGACGACGCAGAGCAGGCCGTCACCGCGCTGTGCGATCTCGTCGCGTCCGGGTTCGGCGAGTGAGGTGACCAAGATGGGCACGGTGTATCGCGGCGTGGCCGCGTCGGACGGGGTAGCGGTGGCGAAAGCGTGGCTCATCGCCCCGAGTGAGCCGTCCGTCGAGCGCGTGGAGATTGCAGATCCTCAGGCCGAGTGGGCGCGCGTCGAGCGGGCCATCGCCGCCGCGAAAGAGGAACTCGCGGCGTTGCGCCAGACAGCCTTGGACAAGTTGGGCGAGGCGGAGGCGCAGCTGTTTGTCGCGCACGCGCAGATGCTCGACGATCCGGAACTCACGGGGCAGATTCGCCAAGCCATTGAGGCGGAGCGCGTCAACGCCGAGTGGGCGGTGAAGAGCGTGATCGACACCTTGGTGGGCCTGTTTGACGCGCTCGACGATGAGTACATGCGCCAGCGCGCGGCGGACGTCCGCGACGTGGGCAGCCGCCTGCTCCGCCATCTCCAGGGCGGTGGCGGGGCGAGCCTCGCGGATCTCGCGGAGCCCGTCGTTCTGGTGGCGCGTGATCTCGCCCCTTCCGACACGGTCCAACTGGATCCCGCGTTTGTGCGCGCGTTTGTGACGGACATCGGCGGGCGCACGTCGCACACCGCCATCATGGCGAGATCGCTCGGCATCCCAGCGGTGGTGGGGCTCGGCGACATCACGGCGCACGTGGCCTCTGGGCAGGTGCTCGCCGTCGACGGGAGCGAGGGACTCGTCGTTGTGGAGCCGAATGAGGAGGAGTTGGCGCGCTTCTCGGCGCAAGTGGAGCGGCAGCAGGGGGAGCGCGCCAGGCTGGCCGCGCTGCGGGACGCCGAATCCGTCACGCCGGACGGGCGCAGGGTCGAGATCGCCGGGAACATCGGCACGCCCGCCGAAGTGGCGCAGGTGTTGGCCCAGGGCGGGGAAGGCATCGGGCTTTTCCGCTCCGAATTCCTATACATGAACCGCGAGACCGCACCCACGGAGGAGGAGCAGTTCGCGGCCTACAAGGAAGTGGCGGAAGCGATGCAGGGACGCCCGGTCATCGTGCGCACGCTCGACGTCGGCGGTGACAAGGGCATCCCGTATCTCGGCCTGCCGCACGAGGACAACCCGTTCCTCGGGTATCGGGCCATCCGCGTCTGCCTGGATCAAAGGGAACTGTTTGCGGCGCAGCTTCGCGCCATCCTGCGCGCGTCGCACTACGGCAAGCTGCGCGTGATGTTCCCGATGATCGCGACGGTGGAGGAGGTGCGGGCGGCCAAGCGCGAACTCGAGGCGGCGAAGCAGGCGCTGCGCGAAAAGGGCGTGCCGTTCGACGAGGACATCGAAGTGGGCATCATGATCGAGATTCCGGCGGCGGCCGTCATGGCGGATCGCCTGGCGAGGGAAGTCGACTTCTTCTCCATCGGCACGAACGATCTCGTCCAGTACACGCTGGCGTGCGATCGACTGAACGAGCGGATTTCCCACTTGTACCAGCCGCTCAACCCGAGCGTGTTGCGGTTGGTGAAGATGGTCATTGACGGGGCGCACGCCGAGGGCAAGTGGGTCGGCATGTGCGGTGAGCTGGCGGGGGATCCGCGCGCGACCAAGATTCTCCTCGGCCTGGGGCTGGACGAATTCAGCATGAGCGCGGGCTCCATCCTCAAGGTGCGTGACGTCGTGCGCAACACGCGCTACGAGGACGCGAAGGCTTTGGCGGCCCGGGCGCTCGAGGCCGATACCGAGGCGGATGTGTTGAAACTGCTGGAAGCCTGAGCCTCTGGAGTCGACGCGATCGACCATAAAAATCCCGCGGGGTGCATCGCCCCGTGGGATTTTTGCAGAAGGGTGTCGCTTGCCCATTCGAGCCTGGCGCGCATTCGCTACGTTCGCTCGTATCTTCCTAATGAGTGTGAACGCCCCATTCCCGCTTCATCACCCGCACTTCCCACTGATCCCACATGGGCTTCGCTGCGTATGAATCCATGAAACGCGACGTCGGTCTTTGAGGAGCGGCAAGCCATGGCCTCCAGCTTGTCCCGTGCGGCGGCTTCCACTATCATACGTGACAGCACAACCAACTCCATCGTCCGTTTGAGGAGAGTGGACATGAACGGTGAGCTGTCCGACGACATGCTGCTTGCCGCCATCGCGCGCGGGCAGCGCGATGCGCTCGAGGCGTTTTACGACCGATTTGCGCGCCTCGTGTACAGCTTCGCCTACCGCGTGACGGGCAACGTCTCGCACGCCGAAGAGATTGTGCAGGACGTGTTTGTCAAGGTGTGGCGTCAGGCGCATGCCTACAATCCCGCGCTGGGCAAGGTCTCCACCTGGCTTTTGACCATCGCGCGCCGATCCGCCATTGATCTCCACCGCCGCGAGCGGCGCCAACAGCACGAGTCGGGCGAAGATGTGTTTCCCATCTTGCCGGATCACGGGCCCACGCCGGATCGCGTGGCGGAGCAGAGCGACCTGCGATCCCGCATCCGGGAGGCCCTTGCCAAGCTCCCGGAGGAGCAGCGGCAGGTTGTCGAGTGGATGTACTTCCAGGGGTATACGCAAAACGAGATCGCCGAACGATTCGGTTGGTCGCTCGGGACGGTGAAGAGCCGCGCTCGGCTGGCGATGCAGAAGCTGCGCGAAGAATTGCAGAGCGTCGGATGGGAGGTGGAGGGCCGTGGCTGACAAGGTGTGCGAACTGTGTGCGCTCTACGTCCTCGGAGGGCTCGACGAAGCTGAACGGCGCTCGTTCGAGGAACATCTGGCCACTTGCCCCGACTGCCAGGCCGAACTTGCCGAGATGAAGCCCATCGCCGACGCCATGCTGTACGACTTCGACGAGGTGTCGCCGCCGCCCGAGTTGCGTCAGCGCGTCTTGACCGCAGTCTTCGCAGAGGTAGGCGCGGAAAGCGATGCGAACGGCGCATCTGCATCGCCACGGGCTTCGAAAGAGGGCCCAGCGCCGCGTGACCGCGCGACCGACGACCGGCGTGCCGTGGAACCCCCCTCTGTGTTCAAACCGGCTTCGGATTCGAAATCGACGGTTGAGGCTTGGTCGTCGCGGCGCGAGCGGCGCCGGATTCGGACGTGGTGGATGGCGCCCTGGGCCGCGCTGGTGCTTGTCGCGGCAGGGCTCGGGTGGTCCCTGCATCGCGTCGCCCCGTACCAGACGATTGGCGAGGTGAAGACCCAGGTTCAACTCGCGCCGACGGCAGGGATGGGCAGCGCGCAGATGTGGGTTATCGAATCGCCTCAGGGTAAAGAGATGCTCATCCGCTTTCACGGTTTGAAGCGACCGGTCGGATCGCAGGTCTACCAGGTCTGGGTGATTCACAACGGTCAGCCGCCGCAGTCCGCCGGCGTGTTTGTCCCGGACGCGCAGGGGAACGCCGTGTTTGCCTCACTGATGCCGAACGAACCGGTGAATGTCGTGGCGGTGACGCTGGAGCCAAAGGCGATTGACGTGCGGCCGCTAGGCACGATGGTGTTCAAGGCACAGCTCTCCACCTGATGGCAAGCCGGTGAGAGGCAAGCGTCGAGGCAGGAGTTTGTTGCGGGCGCATCGAACGCATCACCCTGAAGCGGTCCAGAGGAAGTGGGGCGATTGGGGTGTCGAGCCTCTTGACGGATCGCGATGCGCTCGGCCTCGCGGAGCTGGTGCGGACGAGACAGGTCCACCCGCGGGAGCTCGTTCAGGCGGCCATTGAGCGCATTGAAGCGCTGAACCCAAAACTGAACGCCGTCATTCACAAGCGCTATGAGAAGGCGCTCGCCGAGGCCGAGAACGTGCCCCTCGACGCGCCGCTGGCTGGCGTGCCGGTGCTCGCGAAGGACGTGCACCAGGAGATCCAAGGCGAGCCGATGACGTTTGGCTCCAAGGCGTACGCGTCGCACATCGCCAGCGAAGACTCCCACTTTGTTCGGCAGCTCAAACGCGCCGGAGCCATCTTCCTAGGTATCACCAATGTGCCGGAATTTGCGCTCATGGCCGTCACGGAGCCAAGGCACTACGGGCCGACGCGCAACCCTTGGGACTTGCAGGTGACGCCGGGCGGATCAAGCGGCGGTTCGGCTGCCGCGGTTGCCGCGGGCATGGTGCCGTTGGCAGGGGCGAGCGACGGCGGGGGCTCCATTCGCATCCCCGCGGCCTATTGCGGCCTGTTTGGGCTGAAGCCGACGCGCGGCCGGACGCCTGTGGGGCCCAAGCTCGGGCGCCATTGGCTCGGTGCGTCGGTCAATCACGTGTTGACGCGGAGCGTACGTGACAGCGCGGCCGCCTTGGACTGTCACGTGATGGAGGAGAAGGCGGCGGCGTTCATGGCGCCGAGATCGGCCGAACGATACCTTGACGTGATCCACCGCCCGTTGCCGAAGCGACTGCGCATCGCGTTTACCACGGAGTCTCCGCTTGGCACGAAGGTTGACCCGGCGTGCGCCGAGGCGGTGGTCCGCGTGGCGAGGTTCCTTGAGTCGCTCGGCCATGAGGTCGAAGAGCGAACGGCGCCGGTCGACGGCCGGCAGCTGGCCCAGAGCTACATCTGGATGTATTTCGGCGAGGTGGGGGCTCAGCTCCAATCTCTCCGCAGCATCTTGGGGCGCAAACCCCGGCCGCGTGACGTGGAACCCGCCACCTGGCTCCTGGGAGCGATGGGGCGATTCGTCTCTGCGGCCGACTTTGTCGCGCGTCTGCGAGCATGGGACGAGGCGGCTGCGCAGATGGAAACGTTCCATGAAACGTACGACGTCTACCTCACGCCGACGACGGCCATGCCACCCGCGCGCATCGGCGAGCTGTCGCTTCGATGGAGCGAAGAGCAGATCGCCCGCTAGTCGCACCGTTGGGGGATTGCACGGCTTCTCGCGCGGGCGGGCCTCGTGAATAAGCTCGTGGAGACAAGCCTCATGCGAACGCCGTTCACCCAACTCGCCAATTTGACCGGTCAGCCGGCGATGTCGCTGCCACTGTACAGGTCTGCGACGGGCGTTCCGCTCGGCGTCCAGGTCCTGGCTGCGCGAGGTCGAGAAGATTTGCTCCTTCAATTCGCCGCTGTGTTGGAGCAGACGAACCTCTGGGTGGATGTGAAGCAGAACCCCCTCGTTCGCGAAGATCGCCGCCCTCCATCGCAGGATGTGTAGATATCCACGTTTGCCCTCTCCAAAACACCTCACATGAACTCGAGCGCGCCGTCCAAGGTTTGGGCGGCGCTTCTCGATGCGCCGCCCATTTCGTCGGTCGTGTGATCCATGAGCCGCCCCCCTTCGTATCCCTAGGCGAGTGTCACAGAAAGGAGGGCGGCTGATGCGCTCCCACCGGTACCAAGCGTTTGTGCTGCTGCTCGTCGGATATGAATGGCTCATCTCTGGACTCGACAAGGTGCTCGCTCACAACTTCGCGCAGGGGCTGGCCGGTCAACTCGCGGCCGCGGAGCACGGCCTGCCGTATGGGTTCTACGCGTCGCTCTTGTCCCACGTGTTCGTCCCCCACGCGCAACTGTTCGGGTGGCTCGTGATGGTTGGCGAGTGTGCGAGTGGCGTGCTCCTGCTCGCGCTTGGCGCCATCGCTTGGTTTCGCCGGCTGTCGCCGGTTCAAAAGGCCATCGCGGTTGTCACGCTCGCCGTCGCCAGTTTCATGGTGATGAACTTCTTCTTCTTTCAGGGAGGCAGCTACTTCCTCAATCCGTCGGACCCCTACGATGAGGGTATTCCCGTTGATTTTGTTCTCTTCTGGATTCAAATCGGAACCATGATAGCGCTTCTTCGAGAAAAATCGAATGAAGAAGTGATCCAACCTTCTCTTTCATCCGTAGACACGAGTGAAAGATTTCACAGAACCCATGGAGGGATGTCGAAATGAAGATGAGAAACAAGGCTAAGTGGCTCGGAGCTTCTGCCGCTTCCATGATCGCGCTGGGGAGCATGTCGAGCGTCGCGATGGCGGGGACAACGTCCAATATGTGGCCGGTGAAGCCGTCGCCGGTAACGGCCAACGCGGCCATCAACCTGCGGGTCAATCTCGACAACCTGCTCGCGCAGCACGCCGTGCTGGCCATTGAGGCGATGGAGGCCGGCTACGACAACGCGCCGGATTATAACAACTGGGTGTCGCTCTTGAGCCAGAACACCGACGCCCTGTCGAACGCCATCGCGTCCGTTTATGGACCGCAGGCAGGTCAGGAATTCAAGTCAATGTGGAGCGCGCACATTCAGGATTTCGTCAACTACGTCGTGGCCACGGTCAAGAACGATCCGGCTGGTCAGCAAGCCGCACTCAACGCTCTACAGCAGTACGAGGTGAACTTCGCCAAATTCCTGGCGTCTGCCAACCCGTACTTGAACGAGCAGGCGGTGCAGGACGGCCTTCGCCAGCACGTCCAGGAGCTCTTGACCGCGTTCACCGACTATGTGAACAAGGACTACAACGACATGGCTCAGGAGCTCGTGCAGGCGTACAACCACATGTTCATGGTGGGTGACGCGCTCGCAGGCGCCATCGTGAAGCAGTTCCCGCAGAAGTTCGGGACAGCCTCTCCGGATACCGCTGCGGCGAATCTGCGCGTGACCCTGGATCAGCTTCTGGCCCTGCACGCCGATCTCGCCAACCTCGCCATGGAGGCTGGATACAGCGGTGCGGGAGATTTCCAAGCCCTGGCCAACGTCCTCGGCCAAAACACGGATCAGCTGTCGAGCGCGTATGGCTCGGTGTACGGCGCGCAGGCAGGAGCGGAATATAAGCAGTTCTGGGCGGATCACATCAATGACTTCGTGAACTACGTTGTCGCGACGGCCAAAAACGACGCGAGCGGTCGCCAGCAGGCGCTCAATGCCCTTGAGGACTACAAAGTCCATTTTGCGGAGTTCTTGGGCAGCGAGAACCCGAATCTCAACGTCCAGGCGGTGGAGGACGGCCTCGAGACGCACATCGATGAGTTGCTTGCGACCTTCAACGACTACGTGAACAAGGACTATGCGGATTCCGCGACCGAGTTCGCCATGTCCTACAATCACATGTTCATGACCGGCGACTCCCTGGCAGCCGGCATTGTCCAGCAGTACCCGGTCAAGTTCGAGAGCGCGATTGACACTTGGACCTGGACCGGCATCTCGCTGGAGGTGAACGGCCAGGCGTGGAAGATGCCGCTTGGCGTCTGGGGCGTGAACCCGGCCACGAACCAGAGCGAGCAGTACGTACCCATCTGGTACGTGATGCAGGTGCTCGACAAGTTGAACATTCACAACAGCTGGAACGGGCACGAGTGGATGATCCAGACGAGCGGATCGTACAACTGGAATTCGAAGTTCAGCGGTGGGTACATCACGCTCGATATCAACGGCCACGCGGTCGGCATGGCGAACGGCACAGTCCTCGTGGATCCGTATTCGCACAAGCCCACCACGTTCATGGCGATGTCGGACGTCGCCAAGATCCTGAACGATCTCGGCCTGAAGTACACGTGGGGCGGCTCGACGCTCAACATCATGACCTCGATGTGAGGACCGCAAGCGCAACTCCAGACGCCTAAGAGGAAGCCCGGCGATGCGATTCGCCGGGCTTCAGTGTGTCCAGACGAGGAGCGCGATGCTGACGAGCGCCATCGCCATCACGGCGAGGTCTCTTCCGCGCACCCGCCACTCGGGCAGCAGGGCGGAGGGAGGCGGAACTTCAAACAGCCGGCGCGCCTCCATGGCATCCGCCGTCGTTTCACCGAAGCGGAGCATGCGGATGACATACGGCGCAATGACGTTCGCCACGTCCATGAGCGCCCGCGAGGTGCTAAGGAGACGGCCGGTGTTTTGCAGGCGGACCCGGTAGGCATACCACTGTTCCCGGTAAATGACTTCGACAGCGGGGATGAACCGGGTGACAAGCGCGCCGAACCAACTGGCCAAAAGCCGCTGCCGGCGCGGCACGACGCGAGAAAGGGCGCCGTCGACGAGCGCCGCAAATTGGAGCGACGAAAATCGCGCGAGCGCCAGCTGGCCCATCTGCAAGAAGCACCAATACGGCACCACTTCAAGCAACGTGTGCTTCGCCGTGGCGGCATGAAAGGCCCAGCGCGCATGGAAGGGCGGTCCCAGCTGCAGGCCGCTCACGGCGCACGCTAGGGCGGCAAAGCTCACCCAGGTCCACGTCAGGCGCAGGCTCGTGCGCAGCGGCGCGCGCAGGGCGGCGAGCAGTGCGAGCGTGGCCAGCACGGCGACGAGATCGCCTGCCGGCCGGTGCACGAGCGCAATGGCGATGGTGATCGCGGTCAGCGACAGCCAGCGCAGGGCTGGGTGAAAGGCGCCCACACGGCTCTCAGCGCTGGCCTCCGGTGGCGGCGTGTCCATGGCGGCGGACGCCAACTCGCTCGAGGCGCCCGCAGCCGCGGGCACGGGCCCGGCTTCCTGGCTCAACGCCTCTTCGGAGCACCTCGCTCCATCCTGCACAGCGGGTGACGCCAGGAGGCGGGCGGCGAGATCTTCCGGGCGACAGAGGCCAGGCTTTGGCCCGCCCGCGGACGCGATGGCCAGCGCAAGCCGCACCGACGGCGGAAGGGGGACGCCGTCTCGCTCCAAGGACGCCGCGGATTCCGCGAATGCCTGCGGCGTCCCGTCGAAGACGAGGCGGCCGCGGGCGAGTGCCAGTACGCGGGTGGCAGAAAACAGCGCCTCGTCGAGATCGTGCAGGGCCGTGATGGCAAGGCCGCCTTGTTGCACAAATCGCGCGATCTCGGCGAGCAGTTCGGCCCGCGACGGTGCGTCGAGCCCGCTCGTCGGTTCGTCGCAAAGGAGCACCTCGCCAGGCCGCGCGAGCGCCATGGCGTAGACAAACTTGCGCTGCATGCCGGTCGACATGCGGGACGGAAGATCGTCCGGCTGCAGATGGCCGAGGCCGAAGGGGGCGAGCCGCGGCACCACCCATTCGCCCCATCCGCGCCGGACGTCGGTGCTTGGCATCCGCAGGCTTGCTGCGAACTCGTCCGCCGCGGAAGTGGCAATGAGCAGCCGCTCCGGCGCTTGCGGGAGGTACGTTCGCCGCACGTCCGTGGCTCCCGCAGACGGGCGGTAGCCGATCTCGCCCGCCACGGGCTGCGACACGCCAGCCAGCGCGTCGAGCAGCGTCGACTTGCCCGAGCCGTTTCGCCCCACGAGCACAATCCACTCGCCGGCCGACGCTTCAAACGAGATGTTCGACAGAATCGGCACCTTTCCGCGCGCGAGAGTCGCCGATTTCACCTGCAACAGCACGCCGCCATCCCTCCACAAACTCGTCTTCTGTGAGCGGCGCGAAGTCCGCCCCGGTCGCTTCCCGGATCCGGCGCGCGGCTTGAACGAGGTAGGGCGCCGCAAAGCCGAGATCGTCACAGGGGGCTTGGCCGTCGCGTCCGTAAAAGAAGGCGCGGGGCGACATGGGCTCGCGCATGGCGCCGTCCTTCACCACCACGACGGCGTCCGCCGCGAGCACGTCGTCCATGTCGTGCGTGACGAGGAGCACGGTTCGCCCGGTCTGCGCGAGCCGCCGGAACACGGCGCGCATGGAGGCGCGCGCGTCGGGATCGAGCTCCGCCTGCGTCTCGTCCATCAGGAGCACGTCGGCGCCGGACGCGAGTGCGCCTGCCACTGCGAGTTTCGCCATCTCACCGCCCGAAAGCGCGTCGACCGGGCGATCCGGCTGCACCCGGAGTCCGACGGTTTGCAGCCACTCGTGAATCTCGCTTTGAAGCGCGCGCCGGTCCCGTGCCGGATGGCCCAGGTGCGCGGCGCGCGCGGCGATGGCGACCGCGAGTTCCTCTTCCACCGTCTGCCCGACAAAGCTCGCCGCGGGCGGCTGAAAGCCCATCTGCACGCGCCACCTCGCTTCGCGCCAGGGCCGACCATGCACGTCGATCTCGCCCTGAAACCGCGCCAATCCGACCAGAGCTCGAAAAAACGTGGTCTTACCTGCGCCGTTTGGGCCCACGAACGCCACGATGCGCCCGCGGGCGATTTCACCGGACACGTCGCGCAAAACCGGCTTCGAAGCCCCAGGGGGCGAGACGGACAGCCCCCGCCACGCGAGCGCGGGAGGTCGCATCTGGGCCGCGTCTTTGGGCCGCGTGGACACGTTCGAAGGTGAATTCAACATGAGGCGCCCTCCGCTCGCATTCGAGGTTGTCTTTTGCTCCTATTGTCAACTATAATCCACTCGTAGGTTAACAATATCACATGGATTCGGAGGAGTGATCAAGTTTCATGGCCAAAGTTCGCGGTCTCATCTTCTGTGCGCTCTTCATCGCCATCTTCGCCGTGCTGAGCCTGGTTCAGATTCCGGTCGGCTCCGTGCCCATCACGCTCGAGACGCTCGTGGTGCAGGTGTGCGCCGGCTTGCTCGGGCCGTGGTACGGCGCGCTGACCTTCGTGCTCCTCATTGTACTGGATCTCATCGGCCTTCCGCTCATCGGCGGTCACGCCGGTCCCAGCCTCATGCTCGGCCCGACGGCCGGCTACATCTGGGGCTGGCCGTTCTGCGCGCTCTTCGCGGGGCTCGCCATCTCGCGGGTGCGGCCCGGATCGCGCGGCGAGATCGTCAAACTCATCGCCATCCTGTTCGTGCTGGGCGATCTCGTCTGTTACATCCCGGGCGTGCTGTGGCTGCGGCACGTGGTGCCGTCGCTGCATCCGTGGGGCTCCGCGCTGGCAGGCGGCGTGTGGCCGTTTTTGCCCGGCGACTTCGTCAAGAGCGTGCTGGCCGCCGTCATTGTGGCGCGAGTGCGCCGCGTGTATCCGACGGAGCGCATCCTCCGCGGCGAGCGGTACGCCGCGGAATCGAGTGCCGCGGAGTCCTGAGACCCAAGTGGGCTCGATGCATGTCGAGAAGGCCCGCGCCTTGTCTGAGGCGGCGGGCCTTCGTCGCGCTTTTTGCGAAGAGAAGGATTTTGCATTTAGAAGCACGAACTACATCGATACGCATGCTCCGCACGGGGGGCCGAAATCGATGCGGGCGTGGCTCAAGTGGCTCTTGCTGAAGCCGTTGGCGACCGAGTATCGGCTGCTGGCGTACGTGGTCAGCATGCAGGTGGTGGTGCTGGCCATGGTGGCGGCCATTGTGTACGATGCTGCGGGCGGGGTGCGCACGTTGGCGCATTGGGAACGAGCCATCGGGGTGGACAGCCTGCCCATTCTCCGCGCGATGGCCTCGCGTCCGCTTTATGTGACGCTTTGGATTGCAGGGATCGGCACCGCACTCCTCCTCGCTTTCTCCGCCTTTGCGTACCGCCAACTGTTTCTCGATCTGCGCCAAAAGCGTGACTTGCGCAGGCGCCTCGCGCACGAGTCGAGCCACGATGCGCTCACCGGAGTCCTCAATCGCGCCTACTTCATGGACTACTTCGAATACGCGGTGCGGGCAGCGGAGCGAGACGCGGATCGCCTCGCGCTTTTGTACCTCGATCTCGACCGTTTCGAAGCGCTGAACGCCGCGTTCGGCTATCGCGCGGGCGACGACGTGCTGCGCGCCGTGGCTCGGGGATGGCAGGCCGAAAAGCGCAGCGCGGACGTTTTGGCCCGCCTGGGCGGGGACGAGTTCGCCCTTCTCATGGCGCACGCAGGTCCGGAGCTCGATGTCCTCGCCGTGGCGAATCGGCTCATGGCTTCGTGCCGCGAAGTGGATGCGTGGGCGCATCGTTTCGATCTCGGCGCGTGTGTCGGGATCGCCTTCTTTCCCGAAGACGGCACCACCCCGGACGTGTTGCTGCGCAAGGCGGAGCTCGCGGTGCAGCGCGCGAAGCGGCGAGGGCGGCACCAGGTCTGCTTCTATCGGGAGTCCATTGCGGCGGCCATGTCGCGGGCGGATCGCCTGCGGAACGAATTGCCTCGCGCCATTGCACGGGGCGAGTTGTACGTGGTGTACCAGCCCGTCGTGGACGCGAAGTCGGGCGAGCTGGTGTCCGCGGAGGCGCTCGTGCGCTGGCGGCACAAGGAGTTCGGCGAATTGTCGCCGGGCGAGTTTCTCCCGGTTGCGGAGGAAGCGAGGCTGATGCCGGCCATCACGCGGCGCATGATGGAGGAGGCCATCGCAAGCCTCGCGGCGTGGCGGGAGAGCGGGCTGTCGCTCACCATCTCTTTGAACATCTCCGCGCAGGACTGCCAATTGTACGGCGATCTCGTCGACGACCTCTCGCGCGCTGTCGCAGAGTACGGCGTGAAGCCGGAAGACGTCGAGATCGAGCTGACGGAGCAGTCGCTGATGGAGCACGCGGCGGAGGATTTGGTCCGGTCGCTGTGTCAGCGCGGCTTTCGCATCGCGCTCGACGACTTTGGCACGGGGTACGCGTCGCTCGCGTATCTGCGGCGGTTTCAGGTGACCCGGATCAAAATCGACCGGAGTTACGTGGCGCGCCTGTACACAAATGAGTACTATGAGCGGCTGATTCGCGCCGTGATGGCGCTCGCGGGGGAACTGGGGCTCGAAGTCACAGCCGAAGGTGTGGAGACCGCGGAGCAGGAGGCGCTCCTGCGGGCGATAGGCGTGAACAGGCTGCAGGGCTTTCGCTACGGTCGGCCTGTGACCGCGTCGGCCCTGCAGGAGGTGGCGGCGGGACATACAGATCCGCTTTAGCGGAGATGGGCGAAAGGTGCGCCGATGAGACGGGGGGATCGGGCGTTGGCGGATTTGGCATACCCAGGCGCGTTGAAGCGATATGTGGCCCTTCTGGTGGTGCAGAAATTCTTCTCGAGCGTCGTTTTATATGGCGTCGTTGCCTCGCTCTTCATGGTGTCGCGAGGGCTTGATTACACAGAAATCTTCACATTGGAGTCCGTCTTGGCCCTCGTTCTTTTCCTTGTGGACATTCCTTCGAGCGCGTGGGCGGATAGATATGATCGAAAATGGATGTTGGTCGTCGGACATGCAGCCGCGGTGCTGTCCGTGCTGGTCTTTGCCTGGGCGCGTCCATTCTGGATGTTTGCGGTCAGCTATGCGCTGAGCGGTGTGGGTATCGCCATCCTGTCAGGCGTTGAATCGGCGTATGTATACGATCTGTGCAAAGCGTTCAATGGGCAGGAACATGCGACCCGGGTGTACGCCCGGCTTAACGCTGCGGAACAATGCGCCACCGTGCTGAGCTTTCCGTTGGGCAGTTGGCTGGCGATGCACAGCTACGTGCTGGCGGTCTACGCGACGGCTGCAGCCAATGCGGCAGGGCTCCTCCTCGTACTGCTCCTGCCGGCCCAGCGGATTCGGGAGAATCAGGGACAAGAGAGCGCTCAAGGTGCCACGAACCAGCGGAGCGCGTTGGTCTCCACATGGAACTTCATTGTGTCAAACCCGCGATTACTGCTGTTGGCCTTTGCTGGCCCCGCGGTGTGGGTGGTGTTCAACGGTTTCAACTATCTGAATCAGCCGCTCTTCGTCAGGGCAGGGTTGCCAGTGCATGACTTCGGCTGGGTGATGGCGGCCGGATCGCTCGCCGCGATGGCGATTTCGCTCTTGGTTGGCCGCGTAAACCAGCAATTTGGCTTCATGGGCCCCGTTGTCGCCAGCACCCTGGCGATGTCCGCTGCTTTTGCGTGCATGGCGTGGACGAATCACCTGGCATGGATTGTCGTCGCCATTTTGATTCTCAACATGGGCGAATCACTGCGGTCGCCCCTGTTGAACAGCCTCACGAATTCACTTGTGCCCTCGGAGGTCCGGGCGACCGCTTTATCCGTTCTGACTGCGGTCGGCACCCTGTTGACTTTGATTCTGAACCCCGTTGTTGGTTACTTTGCGGACCACTCGGTGGCCGCAGGACTTCTCTTCAGCGGCGCGCTCGTTTTCCTGTTTTCCTTCGGAGGTTTGCCGTTCCTGCTCCGCATGAGAGGGCAGTTGGCGTTGCGTGAGATGTCTTCCGATCCGTCAGGGGATGCCAGTCCGCGGTAACTCTGTTTTGCATATTGGCGTTCGAGCCTGGACGAGGCTCGATGGGAGGAAGCTTGCGAGCCTATCATGCGGTCGATCCGCTGGGCGAGAAGTCCGCAATGAGCACCATTCGCCAGGCGTCCATGGAGAGGCCCGCCTGATGAACGCGCATCAGGCGGGCCTGTGAAGCCATTACGCCCAGAACCCCACGTACTGAGTCTCCTTTTCAAATCCCCACACAATCCAGATGATGTTGTACACGAAAGGGATGAGTATCCACCACACGTTCGCGCCGCTGTGCCCAAACGCGCGGCACAACTTCACCTGCCAGATGATGAAGAAGATCACGTTGACGATGGGCACGAGCAAAATCAAGATCCACCATGCGCTTTTGTGAATCATCTTGAGCTGCAGGACGATGTTCAGGACAGGTACCCAGGCGAACCAGGCGATGCGCGCGAGTCCCGCCTTCTTGGCGAGTCGATAAAGGGCGATGGATGTAAGAATATAAAGTGCGATGTCAATGAGGTACACCAGGACGAGCACTTCATCACCTCCCTCCGTCGGCTGCAACGGCCTCAAAAGTCAACTTATGCGCGCGCTCTCATCTTATGAAATTTCCATCTCCTTGCCTAGGGGGGTGGATCTTCGATGGAATGACACTGAAGGTCGCGCCCAGGTGACTTGGTGCGGCCGCGTGATAAACACAGGGGAGTGAGATCGACATGCTTGACGAAGTGATGAGATTCGACTAGTATTCAATTGATCAATTGAAAGGTGGTGATAAGGTCGTGGCGATCAATTCCCGTCCTTTCAAAACCGCTGTGTACGCTGAACTGGCTCGCCTGGGAAAGGCCTTGTCCAGTCCGTTGCGGGTTGAACTGTTGGACTTGTTGTCCAACGGGCCGAAGTCTGTGGAGAGATTGGCTCGCGAAACCCAGCAAAGCGTGGCCAACGTCTCACAGCATCTGCAGACGCTGCTCGAATGTCGGCTGGTGAAGTTTGAGAAGAGGGGCAATCTGTCGATCTACCAGTTATCCGATTCGAAAGTTGAAGATCTCATCTTGCAATTTCAGCGGGTTGGGGAGTGGCTCTATTCCGATATTGTCCGGCTACGCGACGAATGGACGGCTTCGCTCGAGGCGCAGGATGTCATGGACATGGGCGAATTGATGTCGCTCATTGGCGGTCCCGATGTGGTGGTGGTCGACGTGCGTCCCAGGGATGAATACGAATACGACCATATTCCCGGAGCGTTGTCGATCCCCATCGATGAACTGGAATCGAAGATATCCGAGTTGCCTCGCGACAAGCGAATCGTGGTGTATTGCCGCGGTCACTACTGTTTGTACGCACCAGAGGCCGTACAGCTTCTCCGGCGCCACGGTTTCGACGTGGTTCGGCTCGATGAGGGCGTTCGCGAGTGGAATCGTCTCGCTCATGCGACCTGAACGAATGTTGTGAGGCACGCAATGCGTGAGGTCTGTGACACTTTGGTGGAAGCCAGATGGGAGGAGATCAGCATGATCTTTCGGCAGTATCTCCATGAAGATCCGATTGCCATTTCGTATCTGTTCGGCTGCGGTAGCAAGAGCGAGGGGATTGTCGTCGATCCCGTGGATGACGTCGAGTGGTACATCCGCGAGGCTCAGCGCCTTGGCGTAAACATTCGTTATGTGTTCGATACACACATTCACGCCGATCACGTGTCAGGTGGGCGCGAGTTAGCAAAGCGGACAGGCGCCCAATACGTGTTGCATCGTTCGGCAGATGTTGCGTATTCGTTCGAAACTGTCGAGGATGGAGATGTTTTACTCGCCGGCAATACCAAGGTTCAAGTCCTTCACACACCCGGTCACACGCCTGAACACATCTCACTTCTCGTGTCGGATCTACGGCGCAGTGAAGAACCATGGTTTGTGGTTACGGGTCACACGTTGATGATTGGTGATGTCGGGCGAACGGAGCTGGCCACAAGTTTGGAAGAAGGCGCTAGTGCCCTATATGACAGCCTGTTCAACAAACTGCTCACCCTGGAGGATACCGTCGAGGTCTATCCTGGAGCGTATTCTGGCTCTGTCTGCGGACGCTATCTCTCTGGCAAGCCGAGCTCGACCATAGGCTATGAACGAAAGTTTAACCAAGCGCTGAAGCCTAGATCGAAGTCCGAGTTTATCGCCTTCATGACAAAGGATGTGCCACCTGTTCCTCGGGATCACGAGAAAATTCGCCGTATCAACGCCGGTGAATGAACGAGCCGCAAACGAAATGTGGCTTGTTGTCGCAAGCGGGGGCGTGTATCGAACACGCCCTCATTCCGTACTTGCCTGAATCGGGGGATACACGATGTCGACACGACAGTTGCAACTGGGCTTACGCCCTAACATTGGCCAATTTACTTTACTCGCAATCAACAATGCGTTTGTGGGCGCCATGCTCGGCATCGAACGAACCGTGGTTCCGATTCTCGGCCAACGAACGTTTCACCTGGCTTCATTGGCCGTACTCCTTTCCTTTATTACGTCATTTGGTCTCGTCAAAGGCCCCTTGAATCTCGTCGCTGGTCAACTGGGTGACCGGTGGGGGAGAAAGCCGGTCCTGATTTTTGGTTGGCTGTTCGCAATTCCGGTGCCGCTGTTGGTCATTTCTGCGCCGTCATGGACTTGGGTGGTTCTGGGGAATCTTCTTCTCGGAGCGAACCAAGGGTTCGCGTGGTCCATGACCGTCACCAGTAAGATCGACCTGGTCGGACCTAAGCGCAGAGGATTGGCCCTCGGCGTGAATGAGTTTGCAGGATATATCGGGGTATCTCTGATTAGCATCGTCGCGGGATTCCTAGCCTCGACTTACGGCCCACGACCGGTGCCCTTTCTCCTCTCTGAGGCGATCGCGGTCCTTGGCCTGATGATGGCTCTTGTGATCATCCGAGAAACGTTGCCGTTCGCAAGGCTTGAGTTGCAGGCTCATCCGCAGCCCAAGGAATCGAGTGAAACGCTGTCTCTCGGCAAGGTATGGAGATTGGTGAGTTTCCAGGACAAGACATTGTTCGCGTTGAGTCAGGCTGGACTCGTGAATAAGCTCAGCGATACGGCGATTTGGGGCCTGGTACCGGTCGAGATGGCGAAGGCCCATATGACGGATGCCCAGATTGGACTGGTCAGCGGCATTTATACATTTACGTGGAGTGTCTTGCAACTCGGGTCAGGAGCTTTTAGTGATCGAATCGGGCGGAAATTCCCGATTGTACTCGGGCAATTGGTCAATGCAGCCGGCACTGCCCTCGTACTCGTCACTCAGTCATTTGCCGCCTGGGTCACGATGGCCGTGCTCATGGGCGTCGGCACTGCGTTGGTCTATCCGGTGCTGCTGTCAGCGGTTGGTGATGCCTCGCATCCATCCTGGCGCGGTGCGGCGTTGGGGGTTTATCGCATGTGGCGCGACGGGGGATACGCGGTGGGTGGAATTTTGCTAGGGTTTGGCGCAGACCTGTTGGGGATCCGGAGTACCTTTGCATTGCTGTCCATTGTGGTGTTCTTGTCCGGGATCGTCGTGATGATTCTCATGAGGGAAACCTTACGTACCGAATGACATACCGTGTGGAGCGGTTCAAGTGTCCTACTCAGGAAGGGTTCATGCGGTGCGTGAAATCTGTCGAACAGATGATCAGCAGGATCGTCGGGAGAAAGCTCGAAAGGATCGTGGTGAACAGCGAGGGCGGAGGAGGGAGCGGCGTGGGCATGGAATCACCGCTTGCAGCCCAGGACGCGGAGCGCGTCGCCCAGGGCCTCGAAAGGCTGGAGGATCTCACCACGAGAGGGCAGGGCGCACACGAAGACGCGCAGGCGCTTGTGTATCGGCCGCCGCGCATCGTTCACCCGGTGCCCGGGTACCAGTGGCACGGCGCGCTGGGCCGCGCGCAGGCGCTCATCCGCGTGCCGCGCGACTGGAACGGCAAGCTCGTCATCGGTGCCACGCCCGCTGTCCGGTCGGAATTCGCCCTGGATCACCTCGTCTCGGACATCGTGTTGCAAAGGGGCTACGCCTATGCCGCCTGCGACAAGGCGACGCCCGGCCTAACTCTGCGCGATCCCGCCCGTTCCATGGCGGAGTGGGAGTATGCTTACGTCCACCTCATCGAGGTGGCCAAGCGCGTGCTCGCCCTGCGTTTCGCGCAGGTGCCGCTTCGCACCTACGTGCTCGGCGTATCGAACGGCGGCTACGTGGCGCGCATCCTGGCCGAGCGGCATTCGGACGAGATCGACGGCGCCGTCGACTGGGAGGGCGTGCACTGGGATCCAGAAGGACAGCACCTTTTGAAAACGCTTCCGGCATGGATCGCCGGGTTCGCCGCGTACGCGCGCGCTGACGGTGCCGAGCGAAATCGGCTGCGGGATGGCCTTGTGGAACTCGGGCTGCCGGGCGGTGCCGAGCGCCACTGGGCCATCTATCACCAGATGTACTGGCTCGTCACGCTCTGGCTCTACGGCCGCAATCTGGATCCCGACTGGCCAACCTTCGCGCTCCCTTGGTCGAACGACTGGCTGGGCGATCCGTCCGACCTTGCGGCCTATCCAGCCGAAGAGCGGGCTTCGCGCGTCGCGTCCCGCATCCGCCCCATCGCCAACACCGGCCGGATTGGCGTGCCCGTGCTCACGGTGGCGGGAAATTGGGACTGCCTCTTGCCCTTTGCCCATCATCAGGCGGCGTACGCCGAGAAGGTCGCCGCATCGGGCTGCGCGCACCTGCACCGGCTGTACGAGATCGACCGCGGCAATCACGTGGACGGGCTCTTGCGGCTCGATCGCGGCGACGAGCAGCCGGTGTTTCCGTATTTTGAAGCGGCATTGACGCGCCTCGAGCGGTGGGTGGAGCGCGGAGAGGAGCCGCCGCCAGGCGGCCTGTACCGCACGGTTGACGTTCTCGCAGCAGGCGCGGAACTGTACGCAGACACCAATTTGGAGGCGTGATGAAGATGGAGATTTCTTTGCAAGGGCGTGTCGCCGTCGTCACCGGCGCCGCGAGTGGGATTGGGCTCGCCGTCGCCACGGCCATGGCCGAAGCGGGGGCGAGCGTGGTGTTGTCAGACCTGCGCCAGGATGCGGCCGAAGCGCAGGCACAGGCCCTGCGGCAGCGCGGACTGGAGGTGACGGCCATTGCGGCGGACGCCTCGGACGAGGGCGAGATCGACCGGCTGTTCACGCAGGCGGAAGCGCAGTATGGCCGCGTGGACATCGTCGTCAACAACGCCGGCATGCAGCATGTGGCGCCCATCGAGGAGTTCCCGTCCGACGTCTTTCGCAAGATGGTGGACCTCATGCTCACGGGGCCGTTCCTCAGCATCAAGCGGGCGCTGCCCGGGATGAAGGCCCGCGGGTATGGGCGGATTCTCAACATGGCCTCGGTCAACGGCCTCATCGGGTTTGCCGGCAAGGCGGCGTACAACGCGGCCAAACACGGGCTCATCGGCCTGACGAAGGTGGCGGCGCTCGAGGCGGCCGAGCACGGCGTGACGGTGAACGCGCTCTGTCCCGGCTATGTGGACACGCCGCTCGTCCGCAACCAACTGGCCGATCTCGCCCGCACGCGCAACGTCCCCGTGGAGCAGGTGCTGGAGGACGTGATTTATCCGCTCGTGCCGCAGAAGCGGTTGCTCGCGCCCGAGGAGGTGGCGCACTACGCCGTGTTCCTGGCGTCCGATCTCGCCGCCTCCGTCACGGGCCAGGCCGTCGTGATCGACGGGGGATACGTGGCGCAGTAGGGGATTTGTCTTGGGTGGCTCCGTCGGTTAAGATGGCGGTAGAACCGATGCGGTGATGGAGCTCACCGGAACCGCCCGCGACGGGCTGATGGCTCCTGCGATGCACGGACGCTTTCCTGGATGCGTCTGCGCGTGGCAGGAGCCATTTTCATGCGGAGAGAAGGGGGAGAAGGGTTTGGACGAATGGAAAAAGATTGCCGCCGTGTTGATCGGCGGCGCTGTGGGCGGGGGACTGCGCGATCTCGTCGACGTCGCTGTGGGTCAGGTGCACCTGTTCCCGCTCGGCATCTTTGTCATCAACCTGACGGGCGCTTTCTTGCTCGGCCTCATTCAGCAACTGGCCGTGCGGCACGCGCTTCCCCATTGGCTGGTGGCGGGCCTCGGCCCGGGCGTCATGGGCGGATATACGACGTTTTCCACGTTTGCCGTCGGCGCGTGGGAGGCGCTGCGGATGGCCCCGTGGCAAGGCGCGCTGTACGTGGTGCTGACCGCCATTCTGGGGCCCCTGTGCGCATGGCTCGGAACGAAAGTTGTGCCTGCGCAGGCAACACCCGAAGAGGAGTGGGACGCGGAAGAGGAGGTCTCGCTGTGAACGACGCCGTGCTTTGGTTGACCACGGGCGGATCGGCCATCGGGGCGGTGCTTCGGTATCTCGTGGGTCAGTGGATTGGCAAGGTGAACAAAACGCCGTTTCCATGGGGAACGTGGATCATCAATATGGTGGGCACGTTGTGCCTGGCGCTCTTCACGGCGCGCCTCGCGCACGAAGACCCGCACCTTTTCATCTTTCTCGGCGCGGGCTTTTGCGGCGGATTCACCACGTTCTCGAGCTTCTCCACGGAAACCGTGGCGCTGTGGAGAGTGAGTCGCGGCTTGGCCATCGCGTACGTGGCGTCGTCCGTGATCCTGGGACTCGCCATTGCCGCCGTGGTGGACGCGTGGATGCCTCGCGCCGCTTGACTGGCCGTATCGCGGCGCGAGTCAGCGCGAAGACGCGTTCATGGCCTCGTTGGACGGTCCACCGGGCGAGCCCGTGACGTTCGGGAGGCCGGAACGTGGAGGCGGTTGGGTAACGGCCTGTGACTTTTCGCGCGCGATCTCGCCCGGCAGGGATTCGATGAGCTTCTTCCAATCGACGTTGGAACCAACGTCTTGCTTGAATTCGTCGGTATAATCGTCGTCCGCCACCTTCCAGGCGCCCGTCGCATCCTGTTGCAGCGTCAACCTATGAACGACGCCCGGGAAGTTGGCGAGAACCGCCGGGTTGGCGGTCATATGTTCGGTTGCCGCAGGCAAAATGGAGACCGTGGCTTTGTGGCGCCACAGGGTGCAACGCAAGATGGTGGGGTAGTAGTGGAAATCGTGAATCCAGGCATCTCCCCATGACTTCCACGAGACGTAAAAGACTGTCATCCTTCCGTCTGCATACTTCTGCGACGGCGTGCCTTGTACCATCAAAAAGTCGGGCAACGTGAGCTGTCGCGTATACTGATTGACAAGCGGCATCTCAACGTACAACTCGGACGTGTAGAGTACCTTTTCAAGTGTGGAAGCGGACGAATGCTGTTCTTGCCACCACTGTTGGACCACGTTCCCCGAGGATGGCACGGGGACGGGCGTTGGTTTGGAGTAGACGCGCGGCGCCTCCCAAACCGCGAGGAACGCACCGCACAGAAGCACAGTTGCGCCTGTCGCGAGGGCCCTAAAACGCGCCGTTAACACGAAATCACCCCTCATAGAGGAAAAAGAGATAAAATATGAGAGGATCATAGCTGGGTGCAATTCGTCTGTCAATCCCTAAAAATCAAAATGTTGATCTCGGAGAACCGAGAGGAACTCACACCATGAAAACCCGCGTCCGCGCCTTGGTCTCGCGGAGGCTCATCTTTGGCGAATTCATGAATGGGAATTTCAAAAACCAAATGCGCGCGCAGTCCCCGTGGACACCACCCTGATTTGAGGAATGCGCGCGCATGGGTGACAAACTAATCATAGCATGGGAGACGAAAATGTGGGAAGGTAATTGTTGATTTCAAATCCAATCCATTGGACCTGTTAGCGCAAGCTTCCTATCGGCGATGCGTCTCCAGGTGAAGCGCATTTCGCCGCTTGAACACGAACATGCGCATGAACACGTAAGAGACGGACGACGAGACGAACATCGCGCCGCCCTTGGCGATGTTGCTTCCCAGCATGTAGGGGAGTCCGCGATGCGTGACCAGGTAGTCGTTCGCGCCCACCAGAATCGCGTCGTTCAACACCAGGTTGATGAGCGACTGCAGCGCGAACTTCATTTTCTCCCGGCGCGATCCCGTCGCGATGTCGCCGAAGGTCCAGAACCGGTTCCACAAGTAGCTGTTGCAGATGGCCGCCATGACGCCGATTGTGTTGTACGCCATCAGCACAAACGGAGACCTCGTCGGAAACGCGAGCAGAAGCGCATTTAACACGCCGAGATCGACGGCCGCGTTCATCACGCCGACGAGCAGAAACTTGAAGTAGCGCCGCACATAGCGGTAGACGACGCGCACCGCGTACACCATTTGACCCCTCTTTTGTTGACCTTCTCTGTCATCCCCAGACTTCGTGCGCAATCTCGACGACGTGGCGCAGCTTGGCCCACTGTTCGTCCTCGGTCAGCAGGTTCCCCTCTTCCGTCGACGCAAAGCCGCACTGTGGGCTCAGGCAAAGCTGCTCGATCGGGACGTAGCGCGTCGCCTCGTCAATTCGCCGCTTGACCTCGTCTTTGTCCTCGAGCGCTCCGTGTTTGCTGGTGATGAGGCCGAGCACGATGGTAAGCGACTTGCGGTTCACAAACCGGAGCGGCTCGAACCCGCCCGCCCGCTCTGTATCGTATTCGAGGAAGAAACCGTCGATGTCGAGTTTCTGGAACAACGTCTCTGCGACGGGTTCGTACCCACCGGACGAAATCCAGGTGGAGCGGAAGTTTCCACGGCAGATGTGCATGGTGATGGTCATGTCCGCGGGCTTCGCCTCGAGCGCCTTGTTGATGGTCTCCGCATACTTGGCCTCAAGTCGCTTCGGGTCCCAGCCCTTGGCCATCATCTGCTGCTTCTGCTCGTCCGAGCATAGATACGCCCAGGCGGTGTCGTCGAGCTGCAGATAGCGGCAGCCCGCGTCGTAGAATGCGCGGATGGCGTCCTGGTAGGCCAGGGCGAGATCGTGGAACATCTCGTCCTCGTCTCGGTACACGCCATCCGCCAGTTCGCCGCGGAAGTGCAGCATGCTCGGGCTCGGGATGGTCATCTTCGCCACGTGTTCTCCCGCGACGTCGAGCAGGAAGCTGAAATGCGCGAGCATCGGGTGATCCTTTGGGAAACCGAGCTTGCCCACCACGCGGATGGCGCGGGGGCGAGTGGTCACGTTGTGGAACTGAATGCCGCCCTGCTCGGGCTCGTAACCCTGCACGCCCTCGAGGTGCTCGAGGAAATCGAAGTGCCACCACGAGCGGCGCAGTTCGCCATCGGTGACGGCGGCGAGCCCAATGTCCTTTTGCTTGGCGACAATCTGGCGGATGGCGTCGTTTTCGACAGCCGTGAGGGTGTCCTGGTCGATCTCGCCGGCAAAAAAGCGCCGGCGCGCCTCCTTGACAGGCTCGGGGCGGAGCAGGCTCCCCACCTGATCCGCGCGGAACGGCGGCTTGTGGCCGAGATTTGCGTGTGACATGGCGATCATCCTCGTCGTTCAAGATTTCGTGTGTTGGACGAGGTCATCGTACCACAAACGTGCGCGGTTTGGCTTCGGAGACTTCGCGCTGCGCGGGCACATGGCTCCCCGCCGGCGCGGGCTGAGACAGCGGGCGCCCCTTGCCCGTCACTGCCATGGCGACGGAAGCCGCCAACATGGCGCAGCCGATGACGAGCACGACGTCCGCGGTGTGATGCAGGGCGGCCAAGAGCGAAATGCGCTCCGCCTTTGCGAGCAGCGCGGCACCCGCGAGTTGCTCCGCTTCCGCAAGCGATCCCGTCTTGAGCTCGAATGCCGCCACCAGCTTCTGATACGCGTACAGCGCGCTCGGCTGGAACAGCGTGGCATGATCGCGCAGGTGTTCATAGGCGACGGCGGCGCTTCTGGCCATCCACCAGCCTGCGAAGGGCGGGGCCAGGGCGCCAGCGAGGTTTCTGTGGAAGTGGAGCGAGCAGGATCGCAGCCGCGCTTCGTGGAGATCGCCAGCGAGCGCGGTGGTGAGCGCGCCCATGATGAGCACGAGCCCGATGAGGCAGAGCGCCACGGCCATTTCGCAGCTGACGCGGGTGACAGAAACGACGGAGGTTTGCTCTCGCCACAGCCAGCCGACGGCGAGAACGCCGACCGATCCGATTGCGCCAAGGACGCCTGGACCGATCACGGGATGTAGCCACATTGCCGCGACGGCCACGACGACCAAGCAGCCGACGAAGAGGAGAGCGGCCGTGAGCCACTGGCGGGAAGAGGCGTCATCCAATGCTTGCAGCCACTGGTATCCTGCGACGAGCACGAAGATGAGTGCGACGTGGGACAAAATGGCCATGGCCGCACCCGAAATCTGGCGCACGGTGCGGATGGCTCTGTACTGCAGGAGCGGGGCGCGCGACTGAGTCTCCCAGGCTATCCAGACGAGAAAGAGGAGCGCCCCGGTGAGGAACCAAGGCCAGACACTTGTTGCGCCGAGGCCCGCGAACCGAATCTGGACGAGGGGCGGAGCAAGGGAAGCGGCCATCGCGGCAAGGAGCAGCGTGCCAGGGAAGTCCCACCGGGCCCCGGGCGCAGTCGGTTCGTGGGGCAGGGACAGCAGTCCGAGGACGATTCCCAGTGCTGACAGGAGCCCCGCAATCGCAAAGACCCAGCGCCAGGACGTCACTAGAAGGGCGACGGCGCCGACGACGGTGCCGAGGGCCGACATGCCATACAGGCCGCCGATGGCGTAGGCGATGAAGCGGCCGCGAATGGGCGCTGGGAACGAGGTGAGGCTCACGGGCAGGGTGGTGAGAAAGAGACTGCCCGCGGCAACACCTTCGACCGTGCGGCTGATGGCGAAGACCGGCGGATTGGGCGCCGTAGCCGACAGCGCGCAGGCTGCGAGGAACAGCGCGGCGAGCGGCAGGTAGGTTTGCCTCAACCCGAACCGCTGCGTGAGCCGCAGCCCGATGGGCACGCAGGCGGCAAACCCCAGATTGGACAACGTCGCGGCGAGTGCGAAGGCGCGCAAGCCTTCGGCAAGCCCCGACTGAAGCAGCGACTGATCCAGGATGGAAGACACGTTGGCGATGTACTGTGGACCAAACGAAAGCGCCGTGGCGGCGAGAATCATGGCGAGACGCGCCTTCGGGCGCACATGTGCACTTAGGGCTTCCATGGTGGCCTCCTTTCGGTTTCGTGAGTACTGGCTGTTCAAGCGAATCCCATTGTAGAGGGGTGGAATCATTCCGTAAAATACATAAAGAACTATGAATTTATAATTAAAGAGGCATAATAGGTTGGGGGCGCACCATGGACCTTCTTCAGTTGACGTACTTTCGCACCCTGGCGCGGTGGGAGCATGTGACGCGCGCAGCGATGGAACTTCGCATCGCCCAGCCCTCTCTCAGCAAGACCATCGCCCGCCTCGAGGCAGAGCTTGGGGTGCCGCTGTTTGACCGAACGGGCCGGAATTTGCGCTTGAACGCGTATGGGCGGGCGTTTTTGGCCCGGGTGGATCGGGCGCTGACGGAGATTGAGGAGGGAAAGCGCGAGCTCAGGCAGATGGCGAAGGCGAACGAAGAGACGGTCATCCTCACGGTGTCGACCACGCGCCTGTTGCCGGGGCTCTTGCGCGCGTTTCTCCGCGAGCATCCGCGCGTGAGGATTCGCCAGTACACGGGAAGCGCGGAGGAGATGGCCATGCAGATCGCGCGCGGAGAGGCGGATTTTTGTATCGCGGGCGCCGAGATCAAGGGGGACGAGATCGCCTGGGAGCCGCTCATGGTGGAAGAGGTGTATCTGATTGTGCCGCCCGACCATCCCCTGTCGGGCCGCGGAGTGGTTCGCCTGGCCGAACTCCGCGACGAGCCGTTCATCTGTGTCAACAAGGGGCACGAATTCCGGGAGCTGACGGACGGCTTCTGCAGACGAGCGGGCTTCGAACCGAAGGTGCATTTTTCGGGGGATGAGGCCGACGTGATTGCCGATCTCGTCCGCCAGGGCCTGGGGGTTGCGTTCGTGCCGGCCCTGACGTGGTGGGAAAAGGAGGAGCACGAGACGAGACGGCTGCGAATTGAGGCGCCGCGATGCGAGCGCGTCATCGGCCTCGCTTGGTCGAGGAGGCATCACCTCACGCGCGCCGCCGAGGCGTTTCGCGAATTCGCCCGGCGGTATTTCGCTCAACTGGTGGGCCATGAGGGCGTCCGCGGCGTGGAGGGATGGACGCCGTCGCCAAACTGACCATGGAGCACGAAGGGGAACCAGAATGCGATTCAGGTTCCTCTTTTTTTAACTATAAATGTAATTATCCTCCCTTTATACTGTCGGTTAACTAGAAAGAACAGAATCGACAGACACAGGGAGGGTTCCGCATGCGAGCGCTCACACGGCTGTCCGTCGCCGCAGCCGCTTCAATGGCTTTTGCCGCGCCGGCGGCAGTTTATGCCGCACCGCTTCAGGAACGGGTGGTGGTGGCCTCGCCAGATCCGCGCACGCGCGGCGCTCAACCGCATGGGGCGCTGTCGCCTTCGCAACCGATGCATCTGGTGATCACGCTCCGGCTGCGACATGAGGATGAGCTCGAGCGCCTCATTCAAAACTTGTATACGCCGGGATCGCCGGACGCGGGGCGGTTTTTGACGCCCGCCGAATTCGACGCGGCGTTCGCGCCGACCAAGGCGGATGTGCAAGCTGTGGTTCAGGGGCTGCGGGCCTACGGGCTCAGCGCGGCGCAGACGGCTGACCCGATGGTGCTCACGGTGACCGGATCGGCGCGCGACGTGGAGCGGACATTTGGCGTGCGCGAGGTGACGTATGAGAAGGGCGCGGCTACGTGGTATGCGCCGGATGGGGCCGCCACGCTACCCGCGCCGCTGGCTGCACAAGTGTCGGCCGTCGTGGGTCTGTCAAGCGCAACGGTGGAGCGCCACCTCGTGATGGCGCATGCCGCGCCGGCGGGCGGTGGCTACACGCCCGCGCAGATTCAGCGCGCCTACGACTACACGCCCCTCTACAGCCACTACATGGGTCGCGGCCAGGTGATTGCGGTGGTGACCTCCGGCTCCGTGCAGCTATCGGATATCCAGGCGTTCGATCGCGCCTTTGGACTGCCGAATCCCGTGGTGCGCCAGCGCGTGATCGACGGATCGTACACGTCACCCGACGACGAGACCACGCTCGACTGCGAATGGGCGCACGCCATTGCGCCGACCGCGTCGCTTGCCGTGTATGAAGCGGCGCAGCCGGACGCCCAGTCGTTCATCGACGCGTTCGCGCAGGTCGCCGCGGACGACGGCGCGCACGTGGTCACGACGAGTTGGGGCGCGCCCGAATCGGAGACGGATTCGTCCACGATGCAGGCGGAGCACCAGATCTTTATGCAAATGGCCGCGCAGGGACAGAGCGTGTTCGCGGCGGCGGGGGACAGCGGATCGTCCGATGGAACGAGCGGGACGGACGTCGACTATCCTTCGTCCGACCCGTACGTGACCGCGTGCGGCGGCACGCGGCTCGTGCTCGGGGCGGGCGGCCAACGCCTTCAGGAGACGGCCTGGTCTGACACAGGCGGGGGCGTGAGCTCGGTGTACGGCGAGCCCTGGTGGCAGTACGGGCCGAGCGTGCCGCAGACCGGCTATCGCCAGACGTGCGACGTCAGCCTGAACGCGGACCCGGCCACGGGCTACGACTTCTACTACCAGGGCCAGTGGGAAATGGCGGGCGGCACGAGCTTCGTCGCGCCGATGATGGCGGCCACGTTTGCGCTCATCGATCAGGCCCGCGCACTCGAAGGCAAGGCGCCCGTTGGACTGGCGGACGTGGGCATCTACGCGATGGCGCGCAACACGTCGTACGCGCCGTATGCGTTCCACGACATCACGGCTGGATCGAATGGGGCGTACAGCGCCGGGCCTGGATGGGATCATCCGACGGGCTTCGGCTCCATCGACGCGTACTACTTCTTGCACGGGCTCGACTGAACCGAGGCCCGGTCTGGTACTTGCCGAGCGCCCGGCGTCTCTTATCCTCGGGCCATGCGGAGGCTTCAATCCAGATTTGAAGCGGGTGTGATACACTCAAGCGTTGTGAGTTGGGAGGCGATCGCATGAGCCATCATAAGCATTGGATTGTTGAATCCATCTGCCCGCGGTGCGAGAAGAAAAACATCGTCGAGGTGCCCGAAGGCGAGCTTGTGGTACGCGTGCACTGCCAGCACTGTGAGCACGGCTACGATTACAATCACATCGTCCGCGAGCACAAAGAGGTCGACGTGGACGACTGAGCGCTGCGCGCCGTGTCCCGGAAGGCTCCTCTCGGCAAAGACATGTCGGCCGCCCGGCTTGGGCGGCCTTTTCACGTCTCCGGCGGTTCAATCGCCAATCGATAGCCCACACCTGGTTCGGTCACGATGCGCCAGGGACGGGACGGATCGTCCTCGAGTTTCTTGCGCAGGTGTCCGATGTACACGCGCAGGTAGTGGGCGGCGTTGTCGGGATCGACGTCGCCCCAGACCTGGCGCAGGAGTTGCCTGTGTGTCACGACCTTCCCCGCATGTTGAGCGAGGGCTTTCAGGAGATCGTACTCAATGGGCGTCAGCTTCACCGTTTCGCCGTTCAGTTCCACGCGCCGCTCCGCCAGGTGGATGGTGAGGCCCGCCGCCTCGATGATGGGTTCATCCTGCACGCGCGCGGCGTGCCGGAGGGCCACCCGGATCCGCGCGAGCAGTTCGCCCATGCCGAACGGCTTCACCACGTAATCGTCCGCGCCAGCGTCGAGCGCTGCAATCTTGTCCTCCTCTGCATCGCGCACGGTCAGCATGATGACGGGCATGTTCGACCACTCGCGAAGCCGGCGCAACACCTCGATGCCTTCCATGTCCGGCAGGCCCCAGTCGATCACGGCGAGATCTGGCCGCTTCGTGCTCGCCACCACCAGCGCCTCTTCTCCGCTCGAAGCTTCCAGCACCTCGTATCCATGTCCTTTGAGCGCAATCTGCATGAGCTTCAAAATGGCGCGCTCGTCGTCCGCCACCAGAATCTTGGCACCGCTCACCGATTCTCCGCCTCCTTGGGATGTGGCCGGGCCGCGAGCCGGACGCGAAAGAGCGTGCCGGGGTGCATCCGCTCCACGTCAATCTGCCCGCCGTGCGCCTCGACGACCGCTCGCACAATGGCGAGGCCGAGGCCCGTTCCTGGGATCTTGTCCACACGCCGGCCGCGGTAGAACTTGTCGAACACGCGGTCTAACTCGTCATCCGAGATGCCCATCCCGTAGTCGCGGACCTCGAGCGCCGCCTCCGCCTCGCGTGCCGCGATGGTCACGTCAATGGGAGCGGCGGGCGGCGAGTACTTGGCGGCGTTGGAGAGGAGGTTCACCACCGCCTGCTGGAACAGCGTCTCGTCGACTTCCACGATGGGCGACGGGTGCGGCGTTCGAACGCGCACAGGGTGATCGGCGGTCAATTCCGCCACTTCGCGCAGCGCGCCGCGGACGACGTCGGCGAGATCGGTCGGCCGCTTGTTGAGCACGAGCATCCCGCCTTCAATGCGCGCCATGCCGATGAGATTCGTGACGAGTCGGTTCATGCGCAGGGCGCTGTTGCGGAGTGTCAGCACGAGTTCACGCCGGTCCGCCGGATCGAGCGACGCGCCAGGGTCGAGCAGGGCGTCCGATGCGCCGAGCATGGTGGTGATGGGGGTGCGAAGCTCGTGCGAGATGGAGTTGAGGATGGCGGTCCGGACGCGCTCGGATTCTGCCGCGATGTCCGCGATGCGCGCCCGCTCCTCGGACGCGATTCGGCTGAGCGCGATGGCCACGAGATTCGCCACGGCTCGCAGAATGTCGAAGATCTCGCCGCGCGTCGCGAGCCGAAACTGCCCGGGCTCGCCGACGATGAAAGCGCCGTACACCTCGTCCTGTGCGCGGATGGGCACATACAAAAACGCGGCCTGGCCGTGGGATTTCGAGCCGAAACTGGCGAGATCGCCGTGGCGAAGGACCCAGTCGAGGACCTGCCGATCGATCACGGGGTCCGCCTCGTCGCCGGGGAGGGCGTGCAGGTCGTAGCCGTTTGAGCGCTTGAGCGCGATGTACGCGTGCGTGTGCAAAAGCTCTCGGACCTGTTCGAGCGCGGTCTCCACAACGCGCCGCTCATCCGCAGCGGCGGTCAGGGCCCGGCTCATGCGAAACAGCGTCTGCGCGATGCGCGCGCGCTGGCTCGCCTCCTCCGCCCTTCGCCGCATGCTGGAGGCAAGCCCCGCGGTCGTGATGGCCACCACCAGAAACACTGCGAACGACACGAGAAAGCGGAGATCGCTCACGGCGTAGCTGAAGATGGGCGGCACAAAGAAGAAATCGAACGACAGAAGGCCAAGGCATGCCGCAAATACGCCGGGCCAAAGGCCGTACACGGCCGACGCGACCACCACCGGGATCAGGTACAGCATGGCGATATTGACGCGATCGTAGTGAAAGTCGAACAGAAACACGAGGCCCGTGAGGAGGGCGTCCATGCCGCAAACGGCAGCGTACGCCCAGAGGGCGCGGGGGCGAGGCAGAGAGGGCTCCCCTTGGCGCCCTTCCTGCCACCACGTGGGCCAACGGACGTTCAGAATCTGCCATTTCGGGGTAAATCGCACGCGGATCCACTCCGTTCGGCGCGCATGCCGCAATTCGTCTCTAGAGAAGGGTAGCGCGCGAGAGGGGCCTTGCCAACGATTTTTATGCATTTTTTACGCCGTCCGAGCGGAATCAACATCCGAAACCTCACGAGCCGCTGGATAGACTGCGGAGTGTCGGTTGGGAGGAGGGAGTCTCGTGGAGGACGTCGTGTCCGTCGCACTGTTTTTGGCCGTGTTCGCCATCTTGTACGTCATTCACCGATCCTTCGATCGCTCGTAGGAGGTCGTGATCATGTGGTTTTTGCTCATGCTCTCCATCGCGGTGATGGTCTATCTCGTGTACGTGATGTTCCATCCGGAAAAGTTCTGAAGTCCTCGCGCTCGCTTCGAGGGCGCAATGGGAAAGGGAGGCACTCCGTGTGACCGCATCCGGCATCTTCGCGATTTTTCTCGTGGTGCTCGCGCTCGTCGCGTGCGGGTGGCCGCTCGGTGGGTACATCTATCGAACCTTCGCGGGCGAACGCACGTGGACGGACGCCGTGGCGGTGCCCGTCGAGCGGGCCATCTACCGGCTCATCGGCGTCAATCCGGACGTGGAGATGGACTGGAAGGCGTACCTGCGCGCCATGATGGTGTCCAATCTCGTCATGGCCCTCTTTGCGTACGCCGTATTTCGCCTGCAGGCCGTGCTGCCGCTCAATCCGGCCCATATCCCCGCGATGCCGCCCTATTTGGCGTTCAACACCGCGGCGAGTTTCATCACCAACACCAATTGGCAGAACTACGCCGGCGAGCAGTCCTTATCGTATCTCAGTCAGATGATGGGCATCACCTTCCTGCAATTCACGTCCGCAGCCACCGGGCTTGCGGCGGCCATGGCCTTTCTGCGCGGCATGAGCCGCCAGAAGACCGACGCGCTCGGCAACTTCTGGGTCGATCTCGTCAGGGCGCACACGCGCCTGCTTCTGCCCATCGCGGCCGTCCTCGCCTTCTTGCTGCTCGCACTCGGCGTCCCCGAGACGCTCTCCGGGCCCGCCGTGGTGCACACGTTAGCCGGGAGCATGCAGACCATCGCGCGCGGGCCGGTGGCCACGCTGGAAGCCATCAAGCAGCTCGGGACGAACGGCGGCGGATTCTTCAACGCCAACTCCGCGCACCCGTTCGAGGATCCGAACGCATGGACGTGCATCCTGGAGATCATGGGCATGGGGCTCATTCCGACCGCCCTCGTGTTTACGGCTGGGTATTTTCTGCGCAGCCGCCGGCTGGCCATCGTGCTCTGCACGTTGCTCGGGGCCATTTTGCTCGCGGGGGCGTACCTCGTGTACGCGTACGAAGCGGCAGGCAATCCCATCTTGGCGCATGCGCTCGGCCTGCACGGCCCGAACATGGAGGGCAAGGAGGTGCGCTTTGGCCTGCCTTTGACCAGCCTGTTCGTCGCCGCCACCACCGCGTACACGACGGGCGCGGTGAACGCGATGCATGACAGCCTGATGCCCATGAGCGGTATGGTTCCCCTTCTCTTCATGATGTTCAACCTGATCTTCGGCGGTAAGGGCGTCGGGCTGCTCAACATCCTCATGTTTCTCATCATCGCCGTCTTCATCTCCGGGCTCATGGTCGGAAGAACCCCGGAGATCTTCGGGAAGAAGATTGAGGCTCGCGAGATGAAACTCGCGACGGCGGCGATGCTCGTCCATCCGTTTGTCATCCTCGTCCCGACCGCCATCGCCATGGCCTTGCCGAGCGCCCGGGCCTCCATGGGCAACCCTGGGCTGCACGGGTTCACCGAGGTCCTGTACGCGTTCACGTCGGCCGCGGCCAACAACGGCTCGGCCTTCGCGGGGCTGAACGGAAACACGCCCTTCTACAACATCTCCATCGGGCTCGTGATGCTGTTCGGCCGGTACGTGTCCATCATTGCGATGCTCGCCATCGCGGGTTCGCTCGCCGGAAAGGCGCGCATCCCCGAGACGTCCGGCACGCTCAAGGTGGACACGTTCGCGTTCGGCTACGTGTTTGTGGCCGTGTTCGTCATCGTCGGCGCCTTGACGTTCTTCCCGTATCTCGCCCTTGGGCCCATCGGCGAACAGCTGCAGCTCGGCTGAAAGGAGAGCAGGTGTGTATGGCTCGAAAAGGTTCGTTCGATCGCGCCCTCGTCCTGCGCGCGTGTGTCGATTCGTTCGTCAAGCTCGATCCGCGCGTCCTGGTGCGCAATCCCGTGATGTTCGTCGTCGAGATCGGCATGCTTGTCACGCTCGCGCTGACCTTCGATCCCAGCCTGTTCGGCTCCGCGGTGCGCCCTGGCGGTGCGGCCGGCGCGCGCGGGTACGATCTCATCGTGACGGTCATTCTCCTTGTGACACTCCTCTTCGGCAATTTTGCCGAGGCGCTCGCGGAGGGGCGCGGCAAGGCGCAGGCGGAGTCGCTGCGCAGGACGAAGACGGAACTGATGGCGAATGTCCTGCGCGACGGGCGCTACGAGCGCGTTCCAGCGTCCGATCTGCGCAAAGGCGACTTCGTCAAGGTGGTAGCCGGCGAACTCATCCCCGCGGACGGCGAAGTCGTAGAGGGCATCGGCAGCGTGGACGAGTCGGCCATCACTGGCGAATCCGCGCCGGTCATCCGCGGCGCGGGCGGGGATTTCAGTTCCGTCACCGGCGGGACGAAGCTGTTGTCGGATGAGCTTGTCATCCGCGTCACCGCCAATCCCGGCGAGACGTTCCTCGACCGGATGATCGCGCTCGTGGAAGGCGCGTCGCGGCAGAAGACGCCAAACGAACTTGCGCTGTCCGTGCTGCTCGCGGGGCTCACGCTCATCTTTCTCATCGTCATCGACTGCCTGCCGCCCATCGCGAAGGGGCTCGGTGCCCACGTGGATGTCGCGACGCTCGTCGCGCTTCTCGTCTGCCTGATTCCCACGACCATTGGCGCGCTCCTGTCCGCCATCGGCATCGCGGGCATGGACAGGGTCATTCGCTTCAACGTCATTGCGAAATCCGGCAAGGCCGTGGAGGCCGCCGGCGACGTGGATACGCTCATTCTCGACAAGACGGGCACCATCACCATCGGCAATCGGCTTGCATCCGCGTTTCTCCCGGTGCAGGGCGTCGACGAGCGCGCGCTCGCCGAGAAAGCGGCTTTGTGTTCGCTGTTCGATGAGACGCCCGAGGGCCGCTCGGTGGTCGATCTCGCCCGCCAGATGGGTCTCACCTTCCGCCGCGAGGACTACGCGGACGCCCGCAACGTCGAGTTTTCGGCCGACACGCGCATGTCCGGGCTCGACCTGCCAGACGGCACGCGGCTGCGCAAAGGCGCCGCCGACGCCATCAAGCGGTACGTCGCGGAGCAGGGCGGAGACCTTCCGGGCGATCTCGACGCAGTGGTGGAGCGCGTCGCCAAGGAGGGCGGCACGCCGCTCGTGGTGGCCGAGAATCAGCGCGTCTACGGCGTCATCTACCTCAAGGACATCGTCAAGCCGGGCATCCGCGAGCGGTTCGAGGAATTGCGCAAGATGGGCATCCGGACCATCATGTGCACCGGCGACAACCCGCTGACAGCGGCCACCATCGCGCGCGAGGCCGGCGTCGATGAGTTCGTGGCCGAGGCGAAGCCCGAGGACAAGATGCGCCTCATCCGGCGCGAGCAGGAACAGGGCAGGCTCGTCGCCATGTCGGGCGACGGCACCAACGACGCGCCGGCGCTCGCCCAGGCGGATGTGGGGCTCGCCATGCAGAGCGGCACGCAGGCGGCCAAGGAAGCCGCAAACATGGTCGATCTCGACTCGGATCCGACGAAGCTCATTGAGGTCGTGGCCATTGGCAAGCAGTTGCTCATCACGCGCGGCGCCATCACGACGTTTTCCATTGCGAACGACGTCGCGAAATACTTCGCCATCATCCCGGCGATGTTCACGAGCTTTCTGCCCGCCCTTGGCGCCTTGAACGTGATGCACCTGACAAGCCCGCGTAGCGCCATCCTGTCCGCGCTGATCTTTAACGCCATCATCATCCCGCTGCTCATCCCGCTCGCGATGCGCGGCGTCAAATACCGCCCAACGAGCGCCATGCAGCTTTTGATGCGCAATCTGCTGTTGTACGGCGTCGGCGGCGTGATCGCGCCGTTTGTGGGGATCAAGATCATCGACGTCATCCTGCACGCGCTCGGGGCGGTGTGAAGGGGGAAGCGACTGTGATCAACGTGTGGAGAAGCCTTCGGTTCACCCTGGTCTTCGCCGTGCTTTTGGGCATCATGTACCCGCTCTTCTTCGTGGCCTTGGGGCGAGTGGTGTTCCCGTGGCAGGCCCAGGGAAGCCTCGTCGCGGTCAACGGCCGCACCGTGGGGTCTGAGCTCATCGCGCAATCGTTTCCGCAGCCCATGTGGTTCGAGCCGCGCCCTTCGGCCGTGAACTACAATGCGGATGGATCGGGCGGATCGAATCTTGGGCCCACGAACCCGGCGCTCGTGCAGGAGGTCCGGCAAAACCTGCGCGCTGTGCTCCGGCAAAACCCAGGGCTTCGCGTCAATGAAGTTCCTACGAGCATGGTGGAGTCGTCGGGATCGGGGCTGGATCCCGATATCGACTTGCAGGACGCGTATGATCAAATTCCGCGCATCAGCAAAGCCACGGGGCTCTCTGAAGCGTGGCTTCGCTCGCTCGTGCAGCGCGACGCCGAATTCCCGGCGCTCGGTTTGTACGGCGAGCCGATGGTCAACGTCATGCAGCTCAATCTCGCCATCTGGGAGAAGCTCCACCCGAGCGCGCGGGTGGCGAGGACGACGTGACGGGGGGCGAGATCACTCGGCCCGCGGGTGATTCGGGGCGCCGAGGGCGTCTGCGGGTGTTCATCGGCGCCGCGCCCGGCGTGGGCAAGACCTACACCATGTTGCGCGAGGCGCGCCGACTGCGGGACGAGGGAACGGACGTGGTCATTGGCTGGATCGAGACGCACGGCCGTCCCGCGACGGAGAGGCTGCTTGAAGGGCTCGAAGTGGTTCCTCCGCGGGTGCTGAAGGTGGGGCAGGCCGCGTTCGAGGAGCCGGATCTCGACGCGATTGTCGCTCGGCGGCCGGAGGTGTGCGTGATCGACGAACTGGCGCACACGAACCCACCTGGCGCGATGCACGAAAAGCGATACGAAGACGTGATGTTCCTCCTCGAGCGCGGCATCTCGGTCATGACAGCGTTCAACATCCAACATCTAGGGTCCGTTCGCGACGAGGTTCAGCAACAATTAGGCATCCGCGTGCGGGAGGTCGTGCCCGATTGGTTGCTGCGCGAGGCGGACGAGGTCACGGTCATCGACGTGACGCCTGAGACGCTCAGGCAGCGGCTGCGAGATGGGGAGATTTATCCGCCCGAGAAGGTGGATGCGGCGCTGCAGAACTTCTTTCGCGTGGATCGACTCGCGTGGCTTCGACAGATGTCGCTTCGGGCTGTGGCGGACGACGTCGACGAGCGCTTGGAACATTCCTATGAGCGGCGCGCCATCCCTGGGCCCGTCGGCGCGAAGGAAGTGGTGCTCGTCTGCGTCAGCCATCCCGAACGCGCAGCGACGCTCATCGAGCGCGGGCGGCGCATGGCGATGCGTATGAAGGGTGATCTTCATGTCGTCTTCGCGGCCGAGACGGACGAAGACCGCATGACGGAACGCGCGCGCGGTGAGGTCGAGGCGCTCCGCAGGTTAGCCGAGTTTCACGGCGCGGAGTGGGTGCTTGAGCCGAAGCGGGACCGTCCGGTCGGCGAGGTCATTCTCCGGGTGGCGAAGCGAATCAACGCGACGCAAGTCGTCCTGGGCCAACCGCGGAAAGGCGCGTCTCCGCGCCGCCTCATGGCCTGGCATCATCCTGTACACTACTTGCTCAAACACCTGCAATACGTCGATCTGCGTGTGGTGGGCTGGCGCCCTTTGTCGCCGGAGGCAAGGGAACAGCGCAATTGGGCGAGCGAGCGCGTGGTGCGAGAGCGGAAACTTCCCGGGAAGCTCACGCTTTACATCGGTGCGGCGCCGGGTGTCGGCAAGACGTACCGCATGCTGCAGGACGCGCACGACTGGAAGGAACGCGGGATCGATGTCGTCATTGGCCTCATTGAAACGCACGGCCGTCCGGAGACGGAGGCGCAAATTGGCGACCTTGAGCGGATTCCGAAGCGGCGGATCGAGTACGGTGGCAAGGTGTACGAGGAGCCGGACCTCGCGGCCATCATCGCCCGGCGCCCGCAGGTCGTCCTGATGGACGAACTCGCCCACACGAACGCGCCCGGCAGTATGTTCAAGAAGCGGTACCAGGACATTCTGTATCTCCTGGAGCATGGCATTGACGTGGTGTCCGCCGTGAACGTGCAACACCTCGAGAGCCTGAAGGATCGCGTCGAGCACATCACGGGTGCCACCATCCGCGAGCGCGTGCCGGACTGGTTCATTAAGCTCGCAAGCGAGGTGAAGCTCATCGACGTGAGCCCGGAGACGCTCGTGGAGCGGCTCTTGGAAGGCAAGATCTACCCGCCTGAAAAGGTGGAGCAGGCGCTGAGCCACTTCTTTCAGCCAGCGCATTTGGCCGCGCTGCGCGAGATTGCGCTCCGCGAGGTGGCCGACGTCGTGGACGGCCGCTTGGCGCCACCGCCCCCCGCTGATCCGGAGCGGATCCTGGTCTGTGTCAACTATCGCCCTCACTCCGAAGCGCTCATTCGGCGCGGATGGCGCATTGCGGACCGCCTGCAGGCGAAACTGTATGTGCTCGTCGTTCAGACCGAGTTCCCCCTATCGAGCCAGAGCGAGCGCGATTTTGCGGCCGTGCGCGATCTCGCCCAGCAGTTCGGCGCGGAGTTTCTCCTCCGGCCTGCTCTGCACAAGTCGGTCGGGGAGGTCATTGTGGAGACGGCCGAGAGCGAGTCGGTTTCCCAAATTGTGATGGGACAGCCCTTGAACCGAGGTCTCGGCGCACGATTCGCCCACCGCCCCATCACCTATGTGCTGAACCGCGCGGAATTCGTCGATCTCCACATCGTCGCGTACGCCGGCCGCTGGTCCCAGCCCTCCGCGTGAGAACATGGCTCGACGTCCGGGACCAGCGCGACCAGCCGGGCGGCAAAGCGAACGTCCGCGCGGAGGACGGGATATTCGCGCGGTGGAGGTCTCACCCGTGAAGCTTCGCGAGCGGCACGAAGTCGTAGCCCATCGCCACCGCCACCTCGAGCACGTACGGGAGCGCCTCAGGCGTGCCCTTCGCAAACGTCCCCGCGTGCATCAGGATGATGGCGCCCGGCTTGAGCTTCGGCAGCACGTTGGCTGCGACGGCCGGGCCGGGAATGCCCGACCAGTCGAGCGAGTCCACGTCCCAGAGGACCACTTCCTCGTGAAGCGAGGCCGCGATGCGGCGGACGCGATCGTCGATGTCGCCGTACGGCGGGCGAAAGTAGCGAATGGGCACCTGCACCACCTTCTCGATGGCCGCCTGGCATTCGCGCAGTTCCCGTTCGATCTCGGCGTCTGTCAACTTCGTGAGATGGGGATGCGTCATGGTGTGGTTGCCGAGCTCATGCCCTGCGTCATGGATGGCTTTGAGGACGTCGGGAAACCGTTCCACCTGTTCGCCGATGCAGAAAAAGGTCGCGGGGACGCCGTAGTCCCGGAGCGTGGACAGGATCTTGGGCGTCATATCCCCGTCCGGGCCGTCGTCGAACGTGATGGCGAGGTGACGCGGGGGCGGTGCGGTTTCGGGCGTTTGGTGCTGCAACCGGAGGTCCTCCTTCACCTGCGTTTTTTGAACTTTCCAGAAAGGATTATACTAGCTGCGCAGGCGTCCGTTGATTTCGAGTGGCTCACATTTGAGAGGTGGGGTGGCACGTGCAGACGAAAGCGTTGGGTACGCAGGGCCTCAGGGTTTCCGCGCTGGGGCTCGGTTGCATGGGCATGTCGGACTTCTACAGCGGGCGGGACGAGGCGGAGGCCATCCGGACCCTGGAGCGCGCCGTGGAACTCGGCATCACCTTCTTCGACACGGCCGACATGTACGGCGTCGGGGAGAACGAGAAGCTCGTCGGGCGCGTGCTCAGGCCGTATCGGGATGGCGTCGTGATCGCCACGAAGTTCGGAAACGTGCGCGCGCCGGACGGGACGTTCCTGGGCATCAATGGCAGGCCCGAATACGTGAAACAGGCCTGCGACGCGAGCCTGAAGCGGCTGGGCGTCGACTACATCGATCTGTACTATCAGCACCGCGTCGACCCGAACGTGCCCATCGAGGAGACGGTGGGGGCCATGGCGGAGCTGGTGCAAGCGGGGAAGGTGCGGTTTCTCGGCCTGTCCGAGGCCGGGGCGCAGACCATCCGCCGCGCGCACAAGGTCCATCCCATCACCGCGCTCCAGACCGAGTACTCGCTTTGGAGCCGGGATGTGGAGGACGAGATCCTGCCGACAGTGAGGGAGCTTGGCATCGGCTTCGTGGCGTACAGTCCGCTCGGCCGCGGCTTCTTGACTGGCGCCATCCGCCGGTTTGAGGATCTGCCGGAGGACGACTACCGCCGCCAGTCGCCGCGCTTTCAGGGCGAAAACTTCAAGCGGAATCTCGATCTCGTCGAGAAAATCGAGCGCCTGGCGCGCGAAAAGGGGTGCACGCCAGCGCAGCTCGCCCTGGCCTGGGTGATGGCGCAGGGCGAAGACATCGTGCCCATCCCGGGAACGAAGCGGGTGAAGTATCTTGAGGAAAACCTCGGCGCGCTTGAGGTGCAGCTCACGGCGGAAGAGCTGCGCGAGATCGACGCCATCGCGCCGAAAGGCGTCGCCGCGGGCGCGCGGTATCCAGAGGCCAGCATGAGGTCCATCGGGATCTGAGGGCGAGATCGCCAGGGAGAAGTGGGACCGAGCGGGACAACCCCCGCTCGGTCACCTGATGGCATCGCGCAGGCGGGACGGCGCCACCATGGCCACGCCGAGGATACCGATGGCAAGAAGGATGCACGCCGTGACACAGACGCCCCCGAAGTGAAATCGATCCCACGCGCTTGCGCCGACGAACGATCCCAAAGCGCCTCCGAGAAAATAGGTCACCATGTACACCGAATTGACGCGGCTGCGCGCTTCGTCCGACAGGCTGTAGATGCGCGCCTGGTTCGATACCTGCGTCGCCTGAACGCCAAGGTCCATGAGGACGACACCGAGCGCGAGACCCGCGAGGCTGTGCCGAAAGGTCCAAAAGAGCCCGAACGAGGCGAGGGTCAGGCACGAGGCGAGTCGCGCCGTCCAGATGGCCGGAAGCCGCGAGGCCATGTGCCCCGCATATGGCGCGGCAAGGGCACCCGCGACGCCCGCGAGGCCAAACAGGCCCGTTACGCCTGGACCAAGGTGGAAGGGAGGGCCCGCAAGATACAGCGAGAGCACGGTCCAAAACGCGCTGAATGCCCCAAACGACATTGCGCCGAGCAGTGAGGCGTCGCGTAGGTCTGGATAGGCACGGATGAGGTGTAAAAGCGATAGAAGCAGCCGCCCGTACGGCGTGCGCGATTCGGGCGGCGATAAAGGCAGACTCGCGCGAAGCAGGGCCGCGAGGCCCATCATGGCGGCGGCCGCCAGGACATACACGGCGCGCCATCCGAGCGCCTGGCCCACCAGACCTGCCAGTGTGCGCGCGAGTAGCACGCCGATGAGCAGGCCGCTCATGACCGTGCCGACCGTTCGCCCTCGTTCTTCTGGAGGCGCGAGGTGAGCCGCGAAGGGCACCACGAGCTGAGGAACGATGGTCGCCGCCCCCACCACCAGGCAGGAGCCCATGAGCCACCACACGTTGAGCGAGGCTGCCAAAATGAGGAGCGCGCCCGCCGTCACGATGCACATCCGCACAATCAGGCTTCGCCGCTCGAGGCTGTCCCCAAGAGGCACGAACAGAAATAGCCCCAGCGCATAGCCGATTTGGGTCAGCGTGGCCGCCAGACCCACCTGCCAGGATGCCGCGTGGAAGCCAACCTGGATTTCGTGCAGAAGGGGCTGCAGGTAGTATAGGTTGGCCACGCCGACGCCCGCGGCCACAGCCATGAAGACAACGAGCCGCCGAGACAGTGGCGGAGCAGGTGAAGGCCCGTTTTCGGGAACCGTTGCCATGTGCCACACCTCCCATTGCTTCGCCATGTCGATCATAGACGGTGTGGCATCCAACTCCAAATGGCCATGGCGATGGGCGTCCGCCCAGCCCACCTGCGGGCAGGGGGCATAGGCTGATGTCGAGATCGCCATGCATGAGGAGTGAAGGCAGATGCTCATTCACGTCGTCGAGCCTGGAGACACGCTGTGGGAGCTGGGCAAGCTGTACCACGTCTCAGCTGCCGATATCGCGGCTGCAAACGGCATTCGAAATCCCGAACAACTGGTGGTTGGGCAGGCGCTGGTCGTGCCGACGCGCGAAGGCGTCGTGACAGGTGGAGAGCGGCGCACCATCGAGGTCAATGCGTACTTTGTTCAGTTCACCGATCCTGCGCCGCATCAGCTGGACGTGCTCGCCCCTGTGCTGACGTATGTGTCGCCATTTTCGTATGAGGCAGAGACGGACGGATCGATCCGGGCGCGATCGGACGATACGGCCTTGGTGGACGCAGCCCTCCATCAGAGCGTGATGCCGATGCTCGTGCTCACCAACTGGCACGGGGATATGTTCAACTCGGACGTGGCGCACGCCATTTTCACGTCGCCGTCGACGCAGGAGAAGATCCTCACGAACGTGCTCCGCGTGATGGGCGACAAGGGGTATCGAGCCCTCAATCTCGACTTTGAATACGTCTACGCGCACGATCGCGACCTGTATAACGCCTTCGTCGAACGTTGCGCGGAGCGCGTGCACAAAGAGGGATTCCTGCTTTCCAGCGCGCTGGCTCCGAAGCTGTACGCGGACCAGCCGGGGCTGTTGTATGAAGCGCACGATTATCACTGGCACGGGGAAGTGTGCGACTTCGTCATTCTCATGACCTACGAGTGGGGCTGGATAGGCGGTCCCCCGATGCCGGTGTCTCCTGTGGACCAGATACGCAAGGTACTGGACTACGCCGTCACCGCCATCCCACGCGACAAGATTATGCTGGGTGTGTCGGTGTACGGGTATGACTGGACGCTTCCGTATCGTCCCGGCACGCGCGCGGCGACGTTGACACCCGTTCAGGCGGTGAACCTCGCGTACCAGCAACATGTGCCGATTCAATACGACCTTCGGGCCGAGGCGCCGTATTTCACCTACTCGGACGCGCAAGGTCGGCACCACATCGTGTGGTTTGAAGACCCGCGCAGCTTTCAAGCGAAGCAGGACTTGGTTGTCGAATACAACTTGCGTGGCATGAGCTTCTGGTCCTATCCCACGAATTTCCCTCAGGTGCCCATCCTCGTCAACAACCAGTTCAACACGAAGAAGTGGACACGGGAACACGTCCCCGTGCGTTGAGCGAAGGCGCGCCCTGCCGAGGTTAGCGGGGCGCGCTCGGTGACGTGCCTCAACGGCGAACTCCGGAGCAAAAACGCCGTTCGTTGTGCGCGTGAAACGCGAATGTTGGGATGGGAAGTGGCGCGCCGGCGAAAAATCAGCTTCGCCTACTTAGTTGTTTGTGTTGACAAACTAGGTTCCGGTCTGGTATGCATAGATCAGGTTGTGGCGAGAGTGTGCAAGGGAAGAAGAATGCGAGACTGGGTGATGGCGCTTTCGCTACAACGTGAGTAAGCGGTTGCGACGGGAGCATGGTGCTTTCCATCGAAACTCAACAAGGGGGTAGTACGGAGTGGCCAAGAAGACATGGAAGAAGAGCGCAACGTGGATGGCGGCGGCAGCTGTCGTGACGGGGATTGTTGCCGGCTGCGGCACCTCTTCTACGAATGCGCAGAGCTCAACGTCGACGGGCGCGGCGTCTGCAGTGAATCCGCACCCGAGCGTCAAAATTGCGTTTCTGATGCCAGAGACGAACACGTCGCCGCGCTGGGAGTACGATGATCGGCCTGATTTCATCGCGGCGATGAAGAAATTGGATCCGAACGCGCAGATCATCTACGCCAACGCGCAGGGGTCTGAGGCGACGCAGCTTCAGCAGGTGGAAAGCGCCATCACGGAGGGTGCGAAACTCCTCGTCGTGGCGCCGGTGAACGGATTTGCAGCCACGACCATCGTCACCGAGGCGGCCAAAGCGCACGTCCCCGTGATCTCGTACGATCGCCTCATTCAGAACGCCAAGGTCGACTATTACGTCTCGTTTAACAACGTCGAGGTCGGCAAGCTTCAGGGCGAGTATATCGCGCAGCACACCAAGAAGGGCGGCACGGTGGTCATGTTGGACGGCGCCCCCACAGATCCGAACGCGAAGCAGTTTGCGCAGGGCGCCCATGACGTCCTGGATCCGCTCTTCAAGTCGGGCAAGCTGAAGCTCGGCTATGAGCAGTTCACACCGAACTGGGATTCGCAGCAGGCGCTGACCGAGATGCAACAGGCGCTCACACGGCTGCACAACCATGTGGACGCCGTGCTGGCTGCGAACGACAACCTGGCGGGTGCGGCCATCCAGGCGCTTGAGCAGCAGCACATCAAGGGCATCCCGGTGACCGGTCAGGATGCGACCGACGCCGGCCTGCACCGCATCTATTACGACGGCACCCAGTCGATGACGGTGTATAAGCCCATCAAGGAAGAGGCGGATGCCGCCGCACAGCTGGCGTATGACCTCATTACGGGCAAGAAGCCGCCTGCATCGCTCGTGAACGGCACAGTGAACAACGGTGCCACGAACGTGCCGTCTGTGCTCTTGCAGCCCATCGTTGTGACGAAGTCGAACATCGCAAGCACGGTCATCAAGGACGGCTTCACCACCTGGGCGCGCATCAAGAACCCGGCAGAGCAGCAGTAAGGGTCTGAGGACCGGCGCCGGAGCGCACGCGACGTGTTCTCCGGCGCTTCTTAACGACGAGAGGAGGCGCTGTACGTGGCAACGGAGGTCAAGACACAGCCGGTCCTCGAAGTGCGCAACCTTCGCAAACGGTTTGGCGCCGTTCAGGCGCTCGATGGCGTTTCGTTTTCCGTTCATGCAGGCGAAATCGTGGCGCTCGTCGGGGACAACGGCGCCGGGAAGTCGACCACCATCAAGATGATCGCGGGCGTCGAGCAGCCGGACGAAGGCGAGATCTTGTTCGAAGGCCAACCGGTCCGGTTGACGAGTCCAGCCGTGGCAGAAAGGTACGGCATTCAGACGGTGTACCAGGATCTCGCGCTCTGCGACAACTTGGACATCGTCTCCAACCTGTTTCTCGGCCGAGAGCTGCGGCGCAGCGTGATTCCCGGGCTGGTGCGCGTGATCGACCGGAACGAGATGGAGCGGCGCGCCATTCCTGTACTGAACGAGCTCGGCATTCGCCTGCCCCCATTGCACACGCAGGTTGCATCGCTCTCCGGCGGTCAGCGCCAGACCGTCGCAGTGGCGCGATCCGTCCTGTGGGGTTCGAAACTCGTCATGCTCGACGAGCCGACCGCCGCGCTCGGCGTCGTGCAGCAGCGTGCGGTGCTTGAGCTCATCCAGAGGCTCGCGGCGAGCGGCCGCGCAGTGCTCGTCATTTCGCACAACATGAGCGACGTGTTCAAGATTGCCAACCGCATCGTGGTGTTGCGGTTGGGGCGAACTGTGGCGACGTTTGAGCGCGAGCAGGTCACGCCCGAGCAGGTTGTGGCGGCCATCACGGGCGCATCGGCGCAAGAGGAGGTCACGTCCTAACATGACGGTCAACATCGGTCAGGCCAAGCAGACGCAGACGCCCGCAGCGCGCAGCACGTCGGTGTTCGATCGCATCATTGGCGGGGAGTTTCAACAACTGCCAGTATTTTTGTCGCTCGTCCTCATCTGGATTGTGTTTGAGATCTTGAACAACAGCTTTCTCACGAGCCGAAACCTGTCGAACCTCGTGCTGCAAATGGCGGAATACGGCTTGCTCGGGGTCGGCGAGACGCTCATCCTCCTGCTCGGGGAGATTGACTTGTCCATCGCGGCCGTGAGTGCCATCGGTGGCGCGATCCTCGCAGTACTTGCGGGCAATGGCGTGAATCCGTACCTCGCGATCCTCGCCGGCGCTTTGAGCGGCACGGTGCTCGGATTTTTCCAGGGCTTTTGGGTGACGGTGCTTCGCGTGCCGTCGTTTATCGTGACGCTTGCAGGTTCGCTCGCGTTCTTGGGGCTCTTGTTTGTCCTCATCGGTCAGGAGGGCACGGTGCCCATCATGAACAACACCATTAACGCCATTGCGGGCAACTACCTCCCTGACTGGCTGAGCTGGGTGTTGGTGGCGGTCGCGTTACTCCTCATGGTGTGGACAGCCGTGCGCGATCGCGCCAAGCGGCAGAAGCTTGGGCTTCCCCCGAAGTCTGCAGCCTCCACGTGGACGAAGCTCATCCTGAGTGCCGCGGTGATGATTGGCGCGACGGTGTTGCTCAACGCCTACCAGGGCGTGCCCATTGCGGGGCTGGTGCTGATTGTGTTTGTGGTGTTGCTCGCATGGATCTGCCAGAGTACCGCGTTTGGCCGTCACATCTACGCGGTGGGCGGCAATGCGGAGGCTGCGCGCCGGGCGGGTATCAACGTGAAGGGCGTTCGGATCATGGTGTTCACGCTCGCGGGCACCATGGCGGCCATCGGCGGCATCGTCGGCGCGTCTCGATTAGGCGCGGCGTCCACGGCGTCCGGCGGCAGCGATTTGCTCATGGACTCGATTGCAGCGGCCGTGATCGGCGGCACGAGCCTGTTCGGCGGCTATGGGAGCGTGTGGAACGCGCTTCTCGGCGCGCTCGTCATCGGCAGCATCGAGAACGGCATGGCGCTGTTGAACGCGCCGACCAGCACGAAGTATCTGGTGGAAGGCGCCATCCTGCTGCTCGCGGTCACGTTCGACACGTTCACCCGTATGCGGCGGAAGCAGTTGGGTCGATGAGATGGCCGATGACTTTGTAAGCCCGATCGAATCGAAACGCATGCAACCCTGTGGGACCTTGTTGGGACCAGAGGGTTGTTTTTTGCCTTCGTAACAATATTGGCCGCTCACGCACCGCGGCAGTATACTGAAGGCAAACGGAGGTCATGATGGACATACCGAGGAATGCGAACGATTTGGTTGCGAAGCACTTGACGTTGGCGCTGCCCGGGGAAGTGCTGTCGGTGATTGGCGTACGGGACGCGCCGGTGGTGCGCGCCTTGGCGACGGAGATCCCCGAGGTGAGGCTGCGCCAGACGATGACGGACATCATGCTGGAGCTTGCGGATGGGCGTTTGCTTCACTTGGAGTTCCAGTCGACGAAGGAACCTACGCTATATCGGTTTGCGGCTTACGACGTGGCGCTCGCGGAACGCCACCGTCGGGCGATCCGCACGGTGGTGTTGTACACGAGCGACGTGCAGAGCGCGCCGTCGGAGCTCGACGCCGGGAGTTTCCGATACACGGTAGAGAACGTGTATCTGGGTCAGATGGACGGCGACGCGGCGTTGGAGACGGTGCGGCGGCACCTGGAGACGGGTGAGTGGACGCCGGAAGACCGGGTTCGTTTGGCGTTTGCGTTTCACATGGAATTCGAGCGTCGCACGCGGGATGAGGCGTTTGACGCCATTGTGGAAACCTTGCAGCGTGTGCCGGATCGCGAGGAGCAGAACTACTTGGCGGCGTTGGTGTTCGGGTTCAGCGCGCGGGTGTTGACGGATGAGCAAAAAGCGGTGCTAAGGAGGGTTTTGGCGATGACGGAGCTACTGAAGGAGATTGTGGAAGAAGCAAAGGATGAACGAAGCAAGGAAATTGCCGAGCGGATGTTCCGCAAGGGCGCTTCGGTCGCGGATGTCGTCGAGTTAACGGGCCTTTCCGAGCAAGAGGCGCAGGAGGTCCTGAAACGCGTTCGGGAGGAGGCGTGATCCCTAGGCAAAGCCCGCAACCGCCGCGCGAAGCGCCGTTCGCGAAGGCGGTCTCGATCCGACGATTTCGCGAGGGATACATGGTTGCGAAAGCCGAAGACGCAGGTGGTGCCGAATAAAAAGGCGGAGGGTCACCGCGCAGCTTGCCGGAATCGGGCTTGCAGTGACTGCGCATCTTTACCAACGGCCGCAAGTCGCGCCTGGATCTACGAGCATCGCTCTGAATTTCCGGTTCAGAAGATCCTGACTTCGACACTCCGTAGCCATGCGAAGTCTCACGCCCCCATGTCCAACGCGGGCTCGTGGGACCTGTGGATAACTCGTGTATGGTCTACAGTCCACGTGTTCGAGGTTCCATGAGCAGAATCCTTCGCAGCTTCGCGATGTGTAGCGCGTGCAGAATCTTTGACTGCGCCTCGGTCGTCTCCGTGCGCTGCGGTGCTCAAAAGGCGGGCTGCCCACGTACCGAGCTACGAGGCAGCCCTGTAGTACTTTCCTAGGCATCGGACACCCGAGGCGTCGTCCTGCTGCGTGCACCGCCACACCGACTAGTGGGCCGCGGCTCGAGGAGCGGATCGCCATAGGCGCGTCCATGGCGACGATCCGTCCCGTGGCAGGGCGTTATGGACGAGTGTTAGCAGGAACAGCGGTAGCCCTGTATTGGGGTCCGTGCCTGCGCCACCCACCACGCCGAAATCCTGACCAAGCCACCACACGAGAAGCAGCACGACCCCGGTCGCTACCTGAACGGCGCGAGACTCGGGGGCTGTGAACCAACCGACAGCGAGTACCAAGGGCACGGCGACAAAGATCGCGTTCCACCCCATCGTCCCATGTGACAACGCGTGGGCCAGTGCATACAGCGGCGCCGACAGGAAGTGAGGCTGAGGCATCTGAGCCATTCCCATTTCCATATCGGCCAGCCCGTTTCCCGACCAGTAGCCTGCGCTCGGCAGAGCCTGAAGGATGGCGCTCGCCAAGAACCAAACGGTCACAAACCACTGTATGCCATGCTTGACGCGGCCGTTCTCCCACGCGTCAGCTTTCGCAAGCAGAACCACAGCGAGCGCCGCGTAGACAAGCACAGAACCAGGGCTCCCCATGAGCCATGAACCGCCGCTGAAGATCTGTCCGAAGCCCTCGCCGAAGGCCCACACCACGAGCGACCAGGCGATGGAAACCCGAAGGGCCAGCCGCCCGATGAACCGTTCGGGGCCGGCGAGAATGCCGACGCCAAGCAGAATTTGAATCCACACCGTCAGGGAGTCGAACCAAAGAGGGCGTGACGTGAAGAGCAACTGCGTCACCGACAGAAATAGGTCGTTTACCCAGCGAGGTTGCCCTGACATCACGGGTTCAATGACCGCGCCGAAGAAGTTGGTGCCGAGCTCGGGTTGCGTCTGTAGCAGGCCATCTAGGATCCACAGGAGGCCCAGGGACCAGACGGCCAGCCTGCGCGCCTTAGCCTCCGATGGAGCCAGATAGTAGGGCGATCCGCTGCTTTGCTTGCTCCGGGGCTCGACGCCGAATTCCCGCAGAAACCCTTCGCCTTCCGATTTCCAGAATCGCGCGATGAGATAGATGATGGCCGATACGCCTAGCAACACAGCCCATTCGATCAGGAGCAGCTTATAAAACGCGCTTACCGTATGAACAGGCGGCGCGCTTGACATGTCCATATCTCCCATTGATTTCACACCTTTCTGCACCATGCGGCCAATGTCTCAATGAAATCGTACGGCGTTGTGGTTTCGCTGGCTAGACACGCTTCCTACGCAGCGATGAACAATTTCTTACTGATCTTCTCCCCTGGTGAACATCGGCCTAGACACTTGTTCAAATCGCTTGACATCTCGCCCCATTCCCCTTACGATGGAATCACCTGAACTGTTGTGCGTGACACGAAAGCCTGAAAATCGAGAAAGGTGAAGAGTGGGAGTAGTAGGGGCGTCGCTGGAGGGCAGAGAGCCGATGGGTGGTGCGAATCGGTCGAAGGCGTGTCCTGAACTCGCCCATGAACCGCAGCCCGAAAGGCGGCCAATGTGGCCGTGGGAGTAGGGTGTGCCGCTTGCCCGCGTTACAGGGCTAGACGGTGATTGCCGTCGACAGAGGGGGCTTTTCCGCAAGGGAAGCCAAATAGAGTGGTACCGCGAGCCAACCCGGCCTCGTCTCTATGTGAGATGAGGCCTTTTTGTTTTCCCTTCTGGCCCATTGAAGACAAGAGAAGAGGAGTGGATGGACGTGAAGCATGTGAACAAGTACACCCGCCAGTATTTTCTTCCCCCGGAACCTTGCTTCGATTGGGTACATCGCGATTATCTCGATCACCCGCCGATCTGGTGCAGCGTCGACTTGCGCGACGGAAATCAGGCGCTCATCGTCCCGATGAATCTCGAGGAGAAGCTTGCGTACTTTCAGCTGCTCGTCGAGATCGGCTTCAAGGAAATCGAGGTTGGCTTTCCGGCCGCATCAGACACGGAGTTCGAGTTCGTTCGGGCGCTTATCGAGCGCGATCTCGTCCCGGACGACGTGACCATCCAGGTCCTGACGCAATCGCGCGATCACATCATCGAGCGCACGTTTGAAGCCATTCGCGGGGCCAAGCGCGCCATTGTCCATCTCTACAACTCCACCTCCGTGGCGCAGCGCGAGCAGGTGTTCCGGGCGGACAAGGACGAGATCGTCAACATTGCCGTGACCGGCGCCGAGCAGATCCGCGATCTCGCCCGCACCACACCAGGCAACTTCTTCTTCCAATACTCGCCGGAGAGCTTCACCGGCACTGAACTCGACTTCGCACTCGAGATCTGCAACGCAGTGCTCGATGTGTGGCAGCCCACGCCGGATCGCAAGGTCATCATCAACCTGCCGGCGACCGTCGAGCTTTCCATGCCGCACGTGTACGCGAGCCAGATCGAATACATGGGTAAGCACCTGGCTCGCCGCGACGCCGTGATTCTGTCCGTGCATCCGCACAACGATCGCGGCACGGGTGTCGCGGCGGCGGAACTCGCCATGCTCGCGGGCGCGGAGCGGCTCGAGGGCACGCTGTTTGGGAATGGGGAGCGCACGGGCAACGTGGACATCGTCACGCTCGCGCTGAACCTGTACTCGCACGGCATCGATCCGGGGCTCGACTTCTCCAACCTCCCGGCCATCCAGGCCCGCGTCGAGGCCCTCACCAAGATGCAGGTGAGCAGGCGTCACCCGTACGCGGGGGAACTCGTCTTCACGGCGTTTTCGGGATCGCATCAGGATGCCATTGCGAAGGGCATGAAGTGGCGCGAGGAGAAGTCGCCTGAGCATTGGACGGTCCCGTATCTGCCCATCGATCCCAAGGATATCGGCCGCGAATACGAAGGGGACATCATCCGCATCAACAGCCAATCCGGCAAGGGCGGCATCGGCTACGTGCTGGAGCAGTCGCACGGCTTCGATCTGCCCCCCAAGATGCGCGAGCAGCTGGGATATGCGGTCAAGCGGGTGTCGGATCGCGAGCAGAAGGAACTGTCGGCGGACGAGATCGCCGAAATCTTCATGCGCGAGTTTGTGAACCTTGGGCAGCCGCTCGATCTCGTCGAACTGACGGGCACGGATGCGAAGGGGTCGCACCGCGTGCGCGCGACGGTGGTCTGGCACGGCGAGACGGTCGAGATCGAAGGGGCCGGCAATGGGCGGTTGGACGCGCTGTGCCATGCGCTGGAGGAGGGGCTCGGGATCCGGGTCGCGAATCTCACGTACAAGGAGCATGCGCTGGAAGTCGGGTCGGGATCGCGAGCGGTGGCGTACATCAGCGTAGACGACGAAGAAGGGAATACGCATTTCGGATGCGGCGTGGATACGGACATTATGGAGGCGTCGGCGAAGGCGCTAGTGAGCGCGGTCAATCGAATGCTCGCCCACAGGCCGGAGATGGCCGTTCCGATAAGCAAGTGAAGGAGGGCCCCGGGTTTGTGCCCGGGGCTCGATCATTTGTGCTCGATTAATTGGAGTGCTACGATGGAACAGGAGGGGATGACGTTGACGATTTACGAGTTTGAGGTGGAGAAGGCTGACGGGACGAAGATATCGATGCGCGAGTACCAGGGCAAGGTGTTGCTCATTGTGAATACGGCGTCCAAGTGCGGCTTTACTCCTCAGTATGAAGGATTGCAGAAATTGTACGAACTCTATCGCGATCGCGGCTTCGAAGTGCTTGCCTTTCCTTGCAACCAGTTCGGCAATCAGGAGCCGGGATCGAACGAGGAAATCCAAACCTTCTGCAGCACGACGTACCGGGTGACGTTCCCAGTCTTCGCCAAAATCGACGTGAACGGGCCGAACGCACATCCGCTGTTCGAACACCTGAAGAAACAGGCCAAGGGTGCACTCGGATCAGAAGCCATCAAGTGGAACTTCACCAAGTTTCTCGTCGACCGGGACGGGCGTGTGGTGAAACGCTACGCGCCGCAGACATCGCCGGAGAGCATCCGCGAAGACATCGAGGCTTGTCTTGTCCATGCATCAAGGGGCCAGTGACTTTCGCGCGATCCCGCAGGTACGGACTGGGCGCCGCAGCGGCATGGGAAAGGGGACGCTCGAATGGCGGAGGCATGTCTAGGGTGCCAGGTCAATCAGGGCATGCTTGTCCCTCCTGGAGGCGTGATCTATCGGGATGATCTCTGGCAGGTCGACCACCGTTTGGAGCCCTGCCCTGTACTGGGGTGGTTGATTGTGAAGCCGCTCCGGCATGTCGAATTCTTCGATGAGCTTTCCATTGAGGAAGTCGAAGCCTTCGGCAGATTGCAGCGTATGCTGACACGAGCTCTTCAGGATATCGTTCCAGGGGTCCAAAAGGTGTATTCCATCATGCTCGCCGAGTCCGAGGATTGTCCGCATGTTCACGTGCATATCGTGCCGCGGACCGAGGACCACCCAGCGTCATTTCGAGGACTTCGTATCTTTGATTTTGATGGACCGAGTCTGCCTCGCGTCAAAGTCGAACGATTTGCAGCAGAGCTCCGGGAGTACCTTCAACCTGGTGGAGTTGCCGAATAAAAATCAAACCAGCAGCCGTCTCCAAACGGCTGCTGGTGAATTGGTGCGCCCAGGTGGATTCGAACCACCGACCTCACGATTATCAGTCGTGCGCTCTAGCCGACTGAGCTATGGGCGCACATGGCGGAACTGACGGGATTCGAACCCGCGATCTCCTGCGTGACAGGCAGGCATGTTAGGCCTCTACACCACAGTTCCAGTGTGGCGGAGTGAGAGGGATTCGAACCCTCGATACGGTCTTAACAACCGTATACTCGCTTAGCAGGCGAGCGCCTTCGACCAACTCGGCCATCACTCCACGTGGTGACCCTACGGGGATTCGAACCCCGATTTCCGCCGTGAGAGGGCGGCGTCCTGAACCATTAGACGATAGGGCCTTGCTCGTGGTGCGGCTGACAGGAATTGAACCTGTGACCCCTACCGTGTCAAGGTAGTGCTCTCCCTCTGAGCTACAGCCGCATGGAGCGGGTGAGGGGAATCGAACCCCCGACCTCAGCTTGGGAAGCTGATGTTTTACCACTAAACTACACCCGCGAGGAGGGAATCCTCCATGTGGAGCGGAAGACGGGATTCGAACCCGCGGCCCTCGCCTTGGCAAGGCGATGCTCTACCCCTGAGCTACTTCCGCACAACGGCTCGACCATTATACCTGCGAGAAGCTCGTAACGTCAAGCCCTTTGCGATGACCCCAGGGGGATTCGAACCCCCGTTACCACCGTGAAAGGGTGGTGTCTTAACCACTTGACCATGGGGCCATGGAGCTCCCAACCAGGCTCGAACTGGTGACCTCATCCTTACCATGGATGCGCTCTACCGACTGAGCTATGGGAGCATGGACTGGCTCCCCGAGCAGGATTCGAACCTGCGACCCTCCGGTTAACAGCCGGATGCTCTACCGCTGAGCTATCGAGGAATGGGTGGTGGAGGTAGCCGGATTCGAACCGACGACCCCCTGCTTGCAAGGCAGGTGCTCTCCCAACTGAGCTATACCCCCGGAGTATGGTCGGAGCAGCGGGATTTGAACCCACGACCTCCTGCTCCCAAGGCAGGCGCGCTACCAAGCTGCGCTATGCTCCGGATGAAATGGCGCGCCCGGAGAGATTCGAACTCCCGACCTTTTGATTCGTAGTCAAACGCTCTATCCAACTGAGCTACGGGCGCGAGTGGTGAAGTGGGTCCGCTGTCCAACCAAGTCCAGCGGGTGGTGGGCAACGAAGTCCGTTGCCCATGTGGAGCCACCTGTCGGATTCGAACCGACGACCTGCTCATTACGAGTGAGCTGCTCTACCCCTGAGCCAAGGTGGCACGTGGTGAGCCATGCTGGATTCGAACCAGCGACACCCTGATTAAAAGTCAGGTGCTCTGCCAACTGAGCTAATGGCTCTTAGCCCGCGTACAACGCTGGGCACTCGGTACTTTAACACGGAGGTGAGGGGTTGTCAAGTGAAAAATCAGATCCTGTGTGTCAAGTTGGCGCGAGCCAGTGCCCGTGGTCGCACCTCGAAATGATCTACTTACGCATGGGATCGCATGGGATGTTTGCGAGGGTTCACATCACTGCGTCAATAGGTCTTGTGCCCATAACCATCACAGCATTCGCCGGGCGGCTTGACACGGATGCTGTAAGGGTGCTATTCTACGCACCGTCGCGTCTGCGGAGGGGCCGGAGGACTTAACGCGATCACGACATTGCAGTTCGAAGACTTGACATAGTAGTGTGATGCGTGTTAAACTGATACGGCCGCCGCGAGGCGGCAGAAAATCCGCGCGGTGGCGCGGGAATCGCTCCTTGAAAACTAAACACACGAGACCACCAAGCCCGTAAGTCCTTGTGACCGAACGGTCAGGATAAAGCACTTGGATTGAGAGTTTGATCCTGGCTCAGG
>NZ_BAAJPH010000126.1:0-631 GCF_057538885.1 Alicyclobacillus sp. CIJ1
TAGCGGAGGGGCAACACCCGTACCCATCCCGAACACGGACGTGAAGACCTCCAGCGCCGAGAATACTGGGAGGGAAGCCTCCTGGGAAGGTAGGTCGTTGCCAGGCGAGTGACAAAGGTCAGGCACATCAGCCTGGCCTTTTTTCATGCGCTCTCTGAGAATTACGTTCGCTACGGCGATCTCTGCACATCTCCCGCCTTCTCGAAATGGAACGTCAAGTTCGTTTATGCATCGTACAAATGCACATGCGGAAAAACTATAAATTGCACTTGAAAACGCATACCTAAATCGTTAAGATCACCGCTGAACCTTATGAATGGTTTCGTAGGACATCAATCGAGGATGAAAAACACCAAGGGGGCATTTGAAGCATGCGTCGAGCAAAATCGTGGCTTGTCGGCACCTCTGTCGTGATGGTGCTGGGGGTAACAGGGTGCGGGACTGGGGCAAATGGAACGGTGTCTGTATCCTCTGGAGCAGCACCGAGATCCCGACTTCGACAGTTGGACATAGCACGTAGACTCATGGATGGATGTGGGATCCTATTGCGGCGCGGCTTGTCGGACTTATCCACAGGCATGCGCCGTGTTTTCATTTGTATTTTTGTAGGCATGCGTTTTGTTGTGGATAA
>NZ_BAAJPH010000127.1:0-282 GCF_057538885.1 Alicyclobacillus sp. CIJ1
AAGACAGATGCGAAGCGACATGCGAGCGAGGAAGGCGCAGAAGCGCCGGCTCGGGACGCAAGCTTTGCAGAGAAATCTGAGGCGAAGAGAGACGTGAGCGGGTACGCTTGAAAGAGCGACTCGCAACCGAGCTTCGCCGACGATACAGATGCGAAGCGACATGCGAGCGAGGAGATCTGCAGGCCGAAGGCCGAAGCCCTCCGAGCGAGCATGGAGCGAAGCAGGTCTGGTGACCATAGCGGAGGGGCAACACCCGTACCCATCCCGAACACGGACGTGAAG
>NZ_BAAJPH010000128.1:0-251 GCF_057538885.1 Alicyclobacillus sp. CIJ1
CGAGGTGGATCGGTCTGGCGTGGAAGCGCAGTGATGCGTGGAGCGGACAGATACGAATCGGTCGAGGGCTTCACCTGAACGACTCCCTATGCACGGTGGCAAGGGCCAAGAAGACAGATGCGAAGCGACATGCGAGCGAGGAAGGCGCAGAAGCGCCGGCTCGGGACGCAAGCTTTGCAGAGAAATCTGAGGCGAAGAGAGACGTGAGCGGGTACGCTTGAAAGAGCGACTCGCAACCGAGCTTCGCCGAC
>NZ_BAAJPH010000129.1:0-284 GCF_057538885.1 Alicyclobacillus sp. CIJ1
AAGACAGATGCGAAGCGACATGCGAGCGAGGAAGGCGCAGAAGCGCCGGCTCGGGACGCAAGCTTTGCAGAGAAATCTGAGGCGAAGAGAGACGTGAGCGGGTACGCTTGAAAGAGCGACTCGCAACCGAGCTTCGCCGACGCGATACAGATGCGAAGCGACATGCGAGCGAGGAGATCTGCAGGCCGAAGGCCGAAGCCCTCCGAGCGAGCATGGAGCGAAGCAGGTCTGGTGACCATAGCGGAGGGGCAACACCCGTACCCATCCCGAACACGGACGTGAAG
>NZ_BAAJPH010000130.1:0-301 GCF_057538885.1 Alicyclobacillus sp. CIJ1
ATGACGTATCCCATTCCGAGAAGGAAGTAAGACCCCTCGAAGACGACGAGGTGGATCGGTCTGGCGTGGAAGCGCAGTGATGCGTGGAGCGGACAGATACGAATCGGTCGAGGGCTTCACCTGAACGACTCCCTATGCACGGCGACAAGGGCCAAGAAGACAGATGCGAAGCGACATGCGAGCGAGGAGATCTGCAGGCCGAAGGCCGAAGCCCTCCGAGCGAGCATGGAGCGAAGCAGGTCTGGTGACCATAGCGGAGGGGCAACACCCGTACCCATCCCGAACACGGACGTGAAGACCT
>NZ_BAAJPH010000131.1:0-2756 GCF_057538885.1 Alicyclobacillus sp. CIJ1
CGAGGTGGATCGGTCTGGCGTGGAAGCGCAGTGATGCGTGGAGCGGACAGATACGAATCGGTCGAGGGCTTCACCTGAACGACTCCCTATGCACGGTGGCAAGGGCCAAGAAGACAGATGCGAAGCGACATGCGAGCGAGGAGATCTGCAGGCCGAAGGCCGAAGCCCTCCGAGCGAGCATGGAGCGAAGCAGGTCTGGTGACCATAGCGGAGGGGCAACACCCGTACCCTTCCCGAACACGGACGTGAAGACCTCCAGCGCCGAGAATACTGGGAGGGAAGCCTCCTGGGAAGGTAGGTCGTTGCCAGGCGAGTGACAAAGGTCAGGCACATCTGCCTGGCCTTTTGTCGTAGTTGCGGGACACCTGCGCTCCTTCCTGTGGCGAAAGCCCGCAAAGAAAGCGGGTGAGAACCACAATCGGTGCAAACGAGAGCCCTCCTTACAGCCGCCCATGCTCTCCATTCGAGGCGCAGCTCGTTAAGTTCCTCCACACATGCGCTGTCTCACCAGGTAACGCGAGGCACCCCATCCCCTTCGTCAGCAGAAGAGCTACATCCCCAGTTTCTGAAGCGAAGTCCCAAAGGGGGCGAGCAGATCTGTAGGCCGAAGGCCGAAGCCCTGCTCGCCCCCTTTGGGACAAAGCTAAGTCCACAAACGTAGATTCCCATATTGACAGAATTCATAGGCTCAAGATAACCTAGCTACAAACAGGTAGGGATCTCCAATCATTCTAATCACGACGGAAAGAAGAGAGTTCAAGTATGACAGCCATCGAGGAGGAATGTGTTCAATGTTTATCCTGCCGGAGCCTAATCAGCACCCCATGGAGAATGTCCCGGTGCATACGGAGGGCGACGCGCCGCGGATGGGCGAGATTGCACGCCGGATCACCGCATTTGTGCCTGTGTACTGTCAGGGGAATCGGACGCTTGTGTTGTTGTCGGAAGGCCGCATGTTCTACCTGCCGCACCGCGCGCAATGGGTGCGGGAAAGCTTGCTCCGGCACTTTGCCATCTCGCAGCGGGATCTGCGCCGAGCCTGTGAGGAAGATCTCAATCGGAGTCTCTTCGCTCCCGTCGTCATTCCGGCGGAAGGACTTGCATATGCTCAACTTCGGGTGCGTACGCCCATCGGGCGCAACGACGGCGCGCAGGGATTCTTCCGCATCGATGCCATTCAAGGCGTCCGTGCCATGAGCCCGGAGGAGACCGCGGTGCGGATGGCCGATGGCATTGAGTTCATGGTGAGAATGCCAAGGCCACGGGTGGTGGAGCGCATCTTAGCCGCGCGATCCGCCCTGATCCTTCAGCTCGCACGGGGCGTCGCGTATCCGCGATTCTGAGGTCGTCACTCTGTCGCCTGTTCGGGGAGCCACACGTCGCGGACGAGTTCGCCGGCATCCGTCATGCCTACATATGCGGGCGGGGACACCTCGCATGTCGCCTGCCCGGACGTCGCATCCGTCACGAGATCCACGGTGCGCGGCACATCCACCTCACGCACCACAAGGCGAAATCGCACGGCTTCCGTGAATTCCGCATCGTACAATCGGAGGCCTGCCTGTTCGAGCAGATGCGCGAGTTTGCCGTAGTGCTCATACCCACAGGTGACGAGGATGTCGCACATCGGAGCACACACAAGCTTCGGTGCCTTCTCCAGGACCGCCGCTGCGGCCTCGGTGTACGCCCGGACCAAACCGCTCGCGCCAAGCAGGATGCCGCCAAAGTAGCGCGTCACGACCACCAAAACGTTGGTCAGGTCTTTACGGCGGATGACCTCAAGCACAGGTCGGCCAGCGGTGCCGCTCGGTTCGCCATCATCCGAAAACCGCTCGCTCGGCACCTGAATACCTATCCGATACGCGTATACATGGTGCCGAGCGTCCGGGTGTTCCTCTCGGACGCGGGCCAACGCAGCGAACGCCTCTGGCTCCGTTCGGACGCGAAAGGCTGACGCAATGAACCTGGATTTTTTCTCGACGATCTCGGCTGTCCAAAGATCTGCCAGCGTCACAAATGATGTCATCGCAGTACCCCCAAAACGACCATGCGACGAACGAAAACCACTGTAACAGATTGGCGGGACGAGACTCAACACGCCACACAACTTGCAAAAAGATTTGCGATTCCGACGGCGGACCCTCACAAACAAAGCCGACCAGTCGAACCATGTAGGCGTCGGTAGCGGCGAGGACTGCATCTAGAGGCCAATCTCGCCTTAAAGCCGAGAATATGCCGAAAACTGCGCCACTCTTCCTCGCTAGGTCTTTACTTGCAAGGGAAGAAAGCGTATAATGCGGCAATGAGGCTACTGTCTTAGGATACATAACTTGCTAGAGTGGCCTGCATTGCCGAGAACAGCCCTCGTGGTGTCGAATCCTGGCGGCGAAAGCCAGGAGAGGGATGGGTACAGGTAGCCACTGAAGGGAGGGATGTCTTCCTGCGTTCTAGACGGTGACAGGAGGCTTCGAACGTGGTTGTCGGACGCGAAGAGACAGTTCGAAACCTCTCGAAGGACTTCCGGAAACGCGGGGACAGTGACGAATGGCCAGTCCAGGGTGACCTTCGTCACCGAACTTCAGGCTATGGATTCTATAGGAGTCGTAAGGAGGAGAAGGGGACTTGAAACGCACACTGAGTGGCATTGCTTCAGCTGCGATTGTCCTGGGTGCGATTAGCCCGATGGCGTTTGCGGCAACGTCCACGAGCGGTCTCACGCCAGCTGGCCAGTTGCCCATTGTGGTCAATGGCCAGGT
>NZ_BAAJPH010000132.1:0-5469 GCF_057538885.1 Alicyclobacillus sp. CIJ1
AGGGGACTTGAAACGCACACTGAGTGGCATTGCTTCAGCTGCGATTGTCCTGGGTGCGATTAGCCCGATGGCGTTTGCGGCAACGTCCACGAGCGGTCTCACGCCAGCTGGCCAGTTGCCCATTGTGGTCAATGGCCAGGTTCTGTCGAACCCCTATGAGATGGTGGGGTACGATTCGGGCAATAAGACTGGGTTCTTCCCGATCTATTACTTCAGCCAGGCGCTTGCGAAGATTGGGATCCAGGCGACCTGGAATGGCGTGACCCACACCTGGGCGTTGACGGATTCCAACGTGAACGCGGCGAACGTTCAAGTCGCCGGTGGGATTGGAACGGGGAACACCACCGTCACAGTGAACGGTACGGTGGTCAAGAAGTTTAACACGCAGGTGGCGCGTGACCCGGCGGCTGGGCCGAAGGGGCCGATCACGACGTACCTGCCGATTTACTACATCAACAACATCCTGAAGGCGTTGAACATTAACGGCACCTTCAGCGGTCAGACGGGGCTCAACATCCAGACCCAAACGGCCGTAAACACGGCGACGGAGTCGCTTTCGCCGATCCAAGTGTCTGGCCAGGTAGTTGGCACGGGTGCGGATAATGCGCCTGCGGTCGCGACGGTTGGGAATGCCATTTCGTTCTCGACCACGGTGACGGATGCGAATGGCAATCCCGTTGCGAACCAAGTCGTGCAATTCCTCGTTTCTACCACGGGTAACCTGACGGTTACGGATGGAAACGGGAATACCTTGAACTATGCAACCTTGTCCGCGCCGATTGTCATTGGTACGAAGACGTACAACGACTATTACCAGGTCACGACCAACAGCCAGGGTGTCGCAACCATTAAGGTGACCTCGGGTGCAAGCACTACGACGGAACCGTTGTACGTGATTGCGCAATTGCCTGTGCAGAGCGCGAATGGCCAGTACATTCGTTCGAGCGCGGTAACAGCGCAGTGGGGTCTGCCCGGTACGCTGGTCCTCGCTCCGCTTTGGGGCTCGCAGGGTAACCCTGATCAACTGAGCTTTTCGTCGAGCAGCAATCCGACGGCTGGTCTGATTGCGATGGTCGCTACGGTTCTGCCTTCTTCGGGCAGCTCGAGTTCGTCCGTGGCGGGCCAGACCGTGAAGTTCCAAGTCTCCGCGATGAACGTGGCGGGAGTTGGAAATCCGACTGTCTTCATCACCGACCAGAATGGCACGCAAGCGTTGAGTAACGGTGTCGTTGAACCGGGTAGCAGTCAAGGTACGTGGGGGAATACGGTAACCTACACCACGACCACCAACTCGCAAGGCCAAGCCGTTATGTACCTCAACGCAAATGTGCCAACCCAAAATGGCGTGCCGCTGACCGGGGCGCAGCTGATGGCTCAGGTGAGCGCGCAGCTCGTGAACGGTGGCTCGAGTCAAGGCAACAGCTATATCGAGTGGCAGGCAAATGCTCAACCTGCGAAGGTTGCGAACGTGACGCCTGCTGATGTGCTGAACTCGCCCGCACTCAGCGACCAGAATCGTGAGGCGGCGACTTCAGGATCGACCTTGACCATTACGGGTCAGGTGCAGGATTCGGCGGGTAATCCGGTGCCGAATGCACAACTGGTGATTACCGACGCGCCTGTTGCTGGAGCGGGTTTGCCAAACGCTGGGGACTTTGGCGCAGACGGGACCGACAGTTATGTGGTGAATGGTCAGAAATACACGTTCAGCGGCTCGTCCTTTGATCTGGTGACGACCGACGCGAACGGTAACTTCTCGTTCACGGTGTCCGATACGGTGAATCCGCAGGAGCAACAGCAGATCGACCATTACTACATCTACTACGCTCCGTCGACCACGGGTGTCGTGGAAGGTCAGCAGCTGCCAAGCAACTTGCAACTCCTGCCGGTGCTTGGGACGAGCAGCAATGACGGGTCCATCGCGGTGTCCTGGGAACCTGGTCAGAGCGTCGGTGCATTGGGTGTCTCGAGTCACGCGCTGCAAACGAGCTACTCCAGCGTGTCGGCGGTTCCGAACAACCCGAGCATCCAAGAAGTGGATAGCTCCGCAGCGACAGTGTATTTCGGTCCATACACCGAGAGTGGTCAGGAGATCCTGCCGGCGCAGTTCCCGGATGATCAGCTGACCTTCACGCTGAGTGTCCCGCAGGGCTACACGCTGAACGATGCTTTCGGGTTCCAGCTTGATCCGGTTGGGTCTGGCGATGCTGGGGTGTACAGCCAGATTCTACAGGCCCTTAAGAACAACTATAACTTTACGTACACATCTGGCACCAATACGTTCGATGTGACCAACCTGCAGGTCACGATGGACTACAAGACGGGCAAGATCTATGTGAACAGTGTACAGGGATACCTGTACTCATCGCTGAGCTCTTCGAGCGCGACGCCGTTCACCATCTCGTTCGGTTCTGGTGAGACGAGCACGGTTACGGAGCCATTGACGACTCAGTTTAAGACGCACGTGAACTCGTCGAATGATCCGGCGTCGAGCGTGAACATCAATGGCGGAACGGCGACGCTGAACATCAACGTGCAAGTCACAGATCCGGATCTCGCGACACCTGGTCAGGGTGGTGCGTCCGCTTCCGCAAGTATCCAGTTCCAGCCGACGAGTGGCGTGGCGAGCCTCGGTGTGGCGCAGAGTATTGAGGGTATTGAGAACTATAGCCCGCTCATCAATACCAACGCAGGCACACCTAGCTCCATGTCACTGCAAGGTTTGGCTTGGGGCTCGTCCAATGGCGGAAGCATTGGGAACACGAATTATGAAGCGTCCTGGCTTGTGGCGCCATTCAACAACTATGTCAACTTGGCAACCATTCCGAATGGCGGTTTGAACTATACCATCTCCTCAGATGGTAAGAACGCGGATTCTGTGAACAGAATTGATGGATATCTGTTCACGACCTCTGATTCGAATTACTCGGCTCAGGTCGTCATCTCGCAGAGCGGTAAGACCACGGTCAACGGTCAGACGTTGTTTGATCCTGCAAACTACACGAACGTCAATAAGATCGTGGCGTATACGCCCGATGGCAAGTACGTCCTGGGTGTAGACAACAGCGGTAACTATCTGTTGTACGATGTGTCCTCCAAGGCACTGGTCGCCAACTTCGGTCAGGTGAATCCAACACAGCCACTGTCTGGCGATCCGATGTTTGTTGGTGGGCATGTGTCGACAACTCAGAATGGGCCCGGCTCGCTGACCTTGAACTGGATCTCGGGCAATCAGGGTAAGGTGTCTGCAACCGGTAATGTGTCGAATGCAACAGAGACTGTGAACGAAGACCTGATCCCGATCCAGATTGTTGAGGTCGGCGCGTACGGTAAGTACACCGGCACCTACACGTATACGGCCACAGAGAACGGGCAGACGGCAACAGTACAGGTGGACTACACCGCTGCTGGTTCGGGTTCAGTGCAAAGTGCGCTGTTCTCGCCGCAAAATGTGGTGGGTTCGCCGGATCAGACGGAGAATGTCACACTCGAAGCCGTCGACGCATACGGCAACCCGGTGGCCAATGCGACGATTTCGCTCGAGGCCTCCGCACTTGGTTGGCCAAACAGCAGCCTGAATGGTGTCTGGATCACCGCCGTCAATGGCGTGGCGTTGCAGAGCTCTGTGCCGATGGGCAATACGTCGCAGACGGAGCCGACGCCGATTCCGCTCTTCAATCCAGCCAATGTATTGCCGAGCGGAACGCAGCTTGATTATGACGCGGTGTCCATCCCGGGTGCCATTGCCGCGACTGGTCTGCAGAAGTTCACGAACCCGACGATCAACGTCACGACCAATAGCAACGGTATTGTTCAGCTCACGCTCGCGGATGGCGGCGTGACCTATGCGGCGGTGGTCAACGGCAACACGGATACGCTTGAGACTGCGCCAGCTGTCCAAGTGTCGAATGGCAACTTGTATGTGGCATTGACGGGTTCGCAGACGCCAATCGGTCAGTTGCCGATTACCTGGCAGGGTGGCGTGGCTAACGTGAACTCGGTGACGTTGGGCAACTTCACGTACAATAACGCCAATGGAGGGTACAGCGGCACGGTAACCGTAACGGACGCCAATGGTAACCCGATTACGAATTTGAATACAAACAATTTCAGTGTCAGCGTAACCCAAGGTGGCAGTCCAGTTACGACTTCGAACCTGAACGTCACGAATGGGGCAAATCCGGGACAGTATCAGCTCTCGTTCTCGTCGAGTGACGCAAAAGGCGGAACACTGAAAGTGACTGTGACGGTCTCGGGCATTAGTGAGAGCGGTTCTGAGACGTTGTCGAGCTGATTCTGTTCGCCGGAGTAAAAAAAGGGCTGTACTCTGCAGGTCTTGGCCTGCGGGGCACAGCCCTTGTTTTTATTGCGATATCATGACTTGAAACTCTCTGAGTTGCCCATGCTCCACATAGAAAAACCGCCCGGGCTTGTCTGCGGGCAACCGCTCTGCTCCTGGAACGCCTAGAATCGTACGCGAGGCAATCTCGTCATCCACGCGTCCGCAGATGCGCCAAACCTGTTGGCGGATCTGGGAACCGAGGATTTCGGCCGTTGGATATTGTGCCGAGAGCAAGAGCGCAATTCCCGTCGCACGCGAGGCCAAAGCGAACCGCTCGAGGTACGCATGGGCGCGGGTACGCATCTCTTTCTCATCCTTGCCACCCGTGCTCGACGTAAAAATCGAGAGCTCGTCCACGACAAGGAGGATCGGTTTCTCCTCGAGCAAGAAGCCGCGTTCCTGCGCTTCCCGAAGCGACGGGGCGCCCGCTTCTTTGAGTTTTCCAAGGCGTTCGCGGTGGGTCGCCCAGAGCGCTTCAAGAAGCGGCAGTGCGTCCTGCGGAAATTCCTTCATGGGCTCCGCGAGCCGAGGAAGGAGTTCCAAATAGTCGACACCGCCCTTGGGATCGACCAGGTAGACAAGCCAGCCCCTTTCGAGTGCCTGCGCCATGATCTGGCGAATGAGCGTCGACTTGCCGCTGCCGGTGCTTCCCGCGATCAGGAGATGCGGCCACGTGGGAAGGCGCCAGAACACCTTCCCGTCATGGCCATAACCGAGCAGAAACGACATGCGAGCCGCCGGGTGAGTTTCCTCGTCGTCGCGATCGCGCTTGACCCTAGGTTTCGGCAGTCGCCGCGTGCCTGGTTCGCGACTGGCCGCTTTGACGACTTGGTCCAGCGAACCGGAGGCGAGAACCAGATGCACACGGTCGCGGCGCTTCGGGTCCTGCGTCACCGAACGGAACTGCTCGACACCAAACGACGCGCAGAAGGGATCGGCGATCTCGGGTTTTTGCCAGATGGAAGCCGGGAGCCCTGCGACAATGAGCTCCACGTCGCCACTGGCGCGCTCTTTCACTCGAACGAGGGTCGGGCGCTTGTAGCGCGGGTTGTCCCAGAGGTCCGCGCGTCGTAGCGCCTCCTCGAAGGAGGAAGCGTCGACAATCACACGGTTACGGTCAAGCCAGT
>NZ_BAAJPH010000133.1:0-209 GCF_057538885.1 Alicyclobacillus sp. CIJ1
GCTCCACGTCGCCACTGGCGCGCTCTTTCACTCGAACGAGGGTCGGGCGCTTGTAGCGCGGGTTGTCCCAGAGGTCCGCGCGTCGTAGCGCCTCCTCGAAGGAGGAAGCGTCGACAATCACACGGTTACGGTCAAGCCAGTTGGTCAAGACGACATATGCCACGAAGACGCTGCCAGCGCAAAGTAGATATGCATATGCAACCCATCGC
>NZ_BAAJPH010000134.1:0-136293 GCF_057538885.1 Alicyclobacillus sp. CIJ1
CAGAGGTCCGCGCGTCGTAGCGCCTCCTCGAAGGAGGAAGCGTCGACAATCACACGGTTACGGTCAAGCCAGTTGGTCAAGACGACATATGCCACGAAGACGCTGCCAGCGCAAAGTAGATATGCATATGCAACCCATCGCCAGTGTTCTGGACTGTGTGTGTCATGCATGGCCATCGGGAGGGCTTTGAGCCCGTGCCACACCAGGATCGCTGCGAAAACAATCGCAGCCATGAACAACACCGGATGGCGACGCGCCTCTCGCCATGCCCACCGGAAGAAACCTGCGACAAAGTCGAAGAATTGCTCCAAGTCCGAAGAACGCGTGTTCATGCTCATGACCTTCACCTTCTTCTGTGTTCATTTCATCCACCAAGGGAGATGCAGGACAGAAGCTTGTCCTCATGGCACAAGCTCCGTCTGGGCTTGGGCATGTTGCGACCCAAATGGTCGCACCCCGTGACGACCTGCGATGAATTGCATTTCTTTCTCCGTTGCAAGAAATTCCATCGGCGAACAGCCCAAGGACTCTGCGAGTTGGCCCAGATACACATCCGTCACACAAGCTTCGGGCGCCAGGCTACGGACCAACGCCCACTTGGCCAATAGCGTTTGTCGCTACCGAGCCACGGTTTCGACATCAAACGCTGGGCCTGGCAAAACGCGTTCGAAGGACTCCGAATCTTCGACCACCGATTCGATCACGTGTTGCCACATCGGGTCCCATGGCCAACGTGAGCGGTTCAGATCCTCCGTCGGTTGCCGAAGGACAGTCACGGGAGAAACCAGCATCGGAGGCATTTCGGGAAATGTGTCACCACTTCGTCGACTTCCATCTCCGCGAAGGTCCGCGTACCGTGGCGGAGCTGATGGAACACCTCGCGACGGAGTTCAATTTCCGCGCGCCATACGGGTGCGCCGGTCCAGCCGTTTCGCTCCCATAAGTGCAAGAAGAATTTCGCCTTCGCAGACTTTCGACTCGAGCACAACTCATGGTGCATATCGTAAATCCTTTCTTGCAAATTCAATACTCCTTCAATCCACTCGCCCTACATTATGTTTCGAGAGCCATAGCAGAGGGGCATTTGCCGCATTCTAGCGAGACGGGTGTGGGGTGAAGCTGTGATGGCCATCGAGCCTGGATCCAATCCAAGAGTTCGAATCCACCGCGTTGGGCGTTCGCGGCGGAGGTGGATCTTGACAGGCGCCGCTGTCGTAGTCGTTTTAGGCGTCGGGATTCCTGTCGGGCTGAGTCTGACGAAGTCAGGAAGTACGGTGTATGCCGGCACAGAGTACACAGTGGGCTACCGTAGCATCACAGAGACCGTGAGCACGTCCGGTACAATCGCGTCGCCGTCCACGTACAATCTCGATTTCCTGTTATCCAATGCGCCGGTCAGTGCCATCTACGTGAAAGTGGGACAGCCTGTGCGTGCCGGACAGGTGCTCGCCAAACTGGACGATTCGTCGGAACAAGTGCAGTTAGAACAGGCTGAGGCGGCTGTGACGGAAGCAAGAGCACAGCTGATGTCCGCAGAGGCGAAACTGGCTCAAGATAAGTCAGGGGCAACACCTCAGACGATTGCGCTCGACAAGAACGCCATAGCCGACGATGAAACCGCTGTCCAACAAGCAAAGCAGGCATATCAACTGGCCTTGCAGGCGTATAACGACCGCTCGTCGCAAGAGGAGGCCGTTCAACAGGCCGAGTTGAACCTGGCGGAGGCCAAACAGCAAGAGAACGCCGCGTCCGACGCGGTGCAGCTGGACGAGCAGCAAATTGCGGCCGATCAAGCTGCCATCAAGAACGCCGAGCAGCAGTTGCAGAGTGATCAACAATCGGCGTCGAATTCACAGACGCTTGCCCAACAAGCTCTCCAATCGGACGAAGTTACGCTCCAGGCTGATCAGGAACAACTGCAACAAGATGAGCAACAGCTTCAGAAGGACGAGAATAACCTGCAGGTTGTCGAGCAGGAGAACCCGAATGTGACCCAACAGCAAGTGGAGCAGGCATACGAGCAGTATCAACAGGAATTGAGCTTCTACAACAGTTGGGCGCAAGGCGGTTATGCGGGAACGAATCCGTATCAAACTGCTGTCAACAATGCTCAACAGATTTACGACAACCTGAATAACGCGTATCAATCCATACAAAACGCGCAGAATCAAGTGACTCAAGATCAGGAGAAGGTGAATCAGGACGAGGATGCTATCCAACAGGTACAGTTGAACATCTCAAAGGACCAGGCGGAGTTACAGCAAACCCAATTAAATAGCCAGCAGACGGTGTCCAAGGACGAACAGACCATCCAAAGTGATGAGCAACAACTTCAGAACGAGGAGATCGTGCTGCAAAACGACGAACAACAAGCCAAGCTCAATGAAGAGAAGGCACAGGATACTGTGCTGCAGGACGAACAAGCGCTGCAGGCGGCCGAACAAGCGTACAACGACCGTACGAGCGCAGAACAGGCGTTGCAACAGGCCAAGAACAACGTGACGCAGGCGGAAGAACAGCTTCGAACTGCTGAGCTTCAGTTGCAAAACGATCAACAGCCCGCGACGGCATCGACCATCGCGTCCGATGAGGCTGCGGTGGCCAACGCGCAGGGGCAACTCACGAGTGCGGAGGCGAATCTCCAGGCGGCCGAACAGTCGGAATCGGAGACCGTATTGCGCGCGCCTATTGCAGGCGTGGTCACCGCAGTCAATGGCCAGGTGGGCGAATTGCCGTCGCAAGGGGGTTCGGCGTCCGGCACATCCAGCGGAAGCGCGGGAAGTACTGGATTTATTCAACTCGAGGATCTGAATCCCTCTGATCTCCAGGTCGATCTGGAAGTCAACGAATCGCAAATCGGTCAGGTAAAGGCTGGAGATCCCGTGACGTTCACCGTCGACGCTTATCCCAACAGGACGTTCTCGGGCACCGTCGTGCAAGTGTATCCAACACCGACCACAACGAATGACGTCACGCAATATGAGGTGGTCGCGAATGTGGACAATGCCGGCGGACTTTTGAAGCCGGGTATGACAGCGAGTGCTGACATCGTGACGTCAACGCTTCAACACGTGCTTGCGGTTCCGGCCATTGCCTTGCACCAGGTGGGATCCTTGGAAGGTGTCTTTGTCGTCGGATCGCGTCCTGTTGGCGGTGCCTTCTCGGGCGGGAATCAAGCCCCAATCCGTCAGTTTGGTAACGGAACCGGCGGTGGGACATCCAGTGGCCTGGGGAATGGAAACGAAAACACGAGCGGTGGGCAGGGTGGCTTCTCGACTTCCGGGCGCGGAGCATTCCGGATCAGCAGCTTCGCCCCAAAAGGGACCTACTTTCAGCCCGTTCAGGTCGGCGTCATGGGCAACAACTTGGTGCAAATCGTCGCTGGACTGGTACCTGGTGAAAAGATTCTCTTGACCTTGCCTGAGTCCACGGCAAGCGCCCTTGTGCAGAGCGAGTCCTCGACATCTCCGTTCCGGTTTGGAGCCGGATTTGGTGGAGGCTTTGCCGGCGGCGCCGCTCGGGGAGGCCGTCAAGGATGAGTCTCTCAACCGAACGTCATCCCCTCGTGCACATGGACCATATCGTGAAGGAATACGTCCTCGGCGACCAAGTCATTCGGGCACTCAATGACGTGACCCTCGACATATGGCCAGGCGAGTTCGTCGCCATCATGGGTCCGTCGGGATCGGGCAAATCGACCATGATGAACGTCATGGGATGTCTGGACGTGCCTACGAGCGGAACGTACGTACTGGACGGCGTGGAAGTGTCGATGCTGTCGGAGGACGAGCTTGCCGCGGTGAGGAATCAGAAGATCGGTTTCATCTTTCAAAGTTTTAATCTCTTGCCGCGAATGACTGCTCTCGAAAACGTTGAACTTCCGATGCTGTACATGGGCGTTCCGCCTCGACAACGGCGCGAGCGAGCGATGGAAGCGTTGGACCTGGTCGGCCTGAAGGAGCGAGCGCACAACCGCCCAAACGAACTTTCGGGTGGGCAGCAGCAACGCGTCGCCATAGCTCGGGCGCTCGTCAATCAGCCGGACATCATTCTTGGAGACGAACCCACCGGCGCCTTGGACAGCAAGACGACCGAGGACATCCTCGCGCTACTCCATCAGTTGCACGAGCAGGGCAACACCATCATTTTGGTCACGCACGACGCTGAGGTCGGTCGCCACGCGGAACGGATCATCCGATTTCGCGACGGGCGCGTTGAGTCAGATACCGCCGTGGCCTATGAGGGGGAGCGATGATGTTCGTCGAGATCGTCCGCGTGGCGTGGAGAAGCATCCAAGCGAATAAGATGCGTTCGTTTCTAACGATGCTCGGTATCATCATCGGTGTCATGGCGGTTATCCTGAGTTCTGCGATTGGCCTCAGTGCGAAAGCGGGCGTGACCAAACAGGTGGAGAGCCTTGGCTCGAACATCCTGACCGTGCTGCCAGGGGCGGTCACCGTGGGTGGTGTCAGTCGAGGGTTTGGAGCCGTGTCCACGCTCACTGTGGCGGACGCCCAGGCCATCCTCGCGCAGGACCCGGATGTGGCGTATGTATCGCCAATGGTGACGGCGAATGAACAGGTGATCTACGGCGACAACAACCTGAACACGTCCATCGAAGGCACGAGCGCCGATTACCCGTCTATCCGCAATGTCACGATGGCCATGGGACGCTACTTCCTCCCTTCAGAAGTACAGGACGCGTCTGATGTGGCCGTGTTGGGCAGCCAGGCATACCAGAGCCTCTTTTCGGGAACTACCGTCAATCCCATCGGACAAACCATTGACATTGGGGGAATTCCGTTTACGGTTGTCGGCGTAGCAGCGAGCCAGGGTGCGAGCGGCTTTTCGAATCAAGACGATGCCATCGCGATTCCGTACACGACAGCGATGAACCTGTTTGCAAGTGGTAACACGGTGAACGAGATTCTGGTGGCGGCGAAATCGCCGGACGTGATGGACCGGGCGCAACTCGAGATGGAGTCGACGCTACGGGCGATGCACCAACTGGCCCCGGGGGCGTCCGACGATTTTCAGATTGTCAACCAGGCCACCATCCTGAACGCGTTGAGCGGTGTTTCGCGCATTCTCACATTGTTATTGGACGGCATCTCCGCCATCTCCCTGCTCGTCGGCGGCATTGGGATCATGAACATCATGCTTGTGTCCGTGACCGAACGCACGCGTGAGATTGGTATTCGCAAGGCGATTGGCGCAACGCGCCGCGTGATCTCCGCTCAGTTTTTGACGGAAGCTACCATGCTCAGTGTCGCCGGAGCCATGGCGGGACTTCTGCTGTCTGGCGTGGGTACGTTGATCATGTCCAAGGTGACAGGAGACGGAAACCTGTTTTCGCCCGTAGCTGCCGTGGCGTCACTCGGGTTTTCGTTGGCCGTGGGCTTGATTTTCGGGGTTTATCCTGCACGAAAGGCGGCGAGCCTCAAGCCCATTGATGCTCTTCGCTTCGAGTAGACTTGTGGAGCATCACAGTCTGAAACGCCGGACGGCATCTGCTTGTGCCGCCCGGCGTTTCACGTTTAGGATGAGGTCGACATCGAAGTTGTGGAATTGGTGGCGTTGCTCGTCGCGCTTCCCGTGGATGTCCCGGCGGCGTTGCTCGAGCCTGTCGCGCTCGAACTGCTGCTGGAGCCCGTCGAGGAGCTTGTGGTCGATCCCGACGTTCCCTGTGCCGGCGCGGGCGCGGTCGGCGTCGCTCCGAGTTCCAGAATCGCCTCGCGCAGCTTCGCGATGAGCAGATTCTCCAAGTTCCACAGTTGCCGCAGCTGTCCGGCCGGCGGATTCGTGGCGGAGGTGACTTGATTCAGCTCCTGAGAGAACTGGTTGTATTCCTTTGCAATCTGCTGTTCGAGCGCGGACAGTGCGCGCGAGTCTCGCAGCGCAGCCTCAGCTGCCGCGACTTGTTTCAAAATCTGGTTCATGGCCTGTCGAGCCGCCTGGCTGCTCGTCGCATTTTGCAGCGACGTCAGGTCCGACTGGAGCTCCGAGATGAGCTGTGTAATCGCAGGCGACTGCGTGGATGAATTTTCGGCGTTCTGGACAAGCGACTCGTACTGCTGATAGAGCGCTTCCACGATAGCCGCGTTCGACTTCACGAGCGAGAGCGAAATGTTCTCATGCTGACCACGGGTTATCGCGGCCGGGAGGCCTGGGTGCAGCCCGCGCGGCGCGGCAAGTGCGATGGGGCTGGCTGCGGCGAGGACGGTACCGACCGTGGCGACTGCAGCGAGCCGGCGGGTCCAACGTGCGCTTGTCATCGACATCCCCCCTATGATCACGTGAAAGATGTTCCTCTGTATCCATCGAAACTAGGACACAAAGCTCAAAATCGCCTTGAAAGCGGAGGTGGGCGCGTGGACGCGGTCGTGATCGGCAGCATCAACGTGGACCTGGTGGTGCGGGTGCGGGAGATGCCGGCGCCGGGTGCGACGGTGTTGGCAGAATCGGCTCGACATCAGGTGGGGGGCAAGGGCGCGAATCAGGCCATTGCCGCGGCGAGGCAGGGCGTGCGCGTGCGCATGATAGGCGCTCTGGGGACAGACGCGTTCGCGCCGATGCTCAAGCGTTCGCTGGCCCATGCAGGCGTCGAGGTCGCGGGCGTGGAGGAAGTGCCGGGGCCGAGCGGCATGGCGCTCATCTTCCTGGAGCCGAGCGGGCAAAACCGCATCGTGGTGGTTCCGGGCGCCAACGCGGCCCTCTCGCCGGAATCCGTGGAGCGCGCCTTGCTCGCGACGGAGGCGCCGCGGGAGATGGCCGTGATGCTGCAGAACGAGATTCCGGTGGACGCCGTGATGGCTGCCATTCGCGCGGCTCACCTGCGCGGGTGGCGCGTGGTGTGGAACGTGGCGCCGCCGTCGGAGGTGCCGGCTGGTGTGCTTCGCCGAGGTGACGTGATCGCGATGAACGAGGTGGAAGCCGCCCGGGTGACGGGGCGCGAGGTGTCCGACGAGCGCGCGGCGGCAGAGGCGGCGGAGGCCATGCTGGCGCGCGGGGCGGGGCTCGCCATCGTGACGCTCGGCCCAAAGGGCGTCGTGGCGGCATCGGCACGCGGCACCTTTCACCTGCCCGCGTGGCCGGTCGAGGTTCGCGACACCACGGCCGCGGGGGACACGTGGCTTGGCGCCTTTGTAGCCGCTTGGGACGGCGGCGAGGATGTCCGCGAGGCCCTGCGCTACGCCACGGCCGCCGCATCGCTCTGCGTGTCCCGCATGGGCGCGGCTGACAGCATCCCCGCGCGCAGGGAGGTGGAGGCGTTCTTGCGATCTCGGCCCCACGGCAAATTCGTTTGACGGGTCCAGCAGGAAATCCGGCGTTCGCCGTCGAATCGAACATGTGTTTGCAACGGCCGTGTACGGCCGCACTTCGTTCGGAAAGAAGGTCTCCTCATGCGCATCCTCCACACCGCCGATTGGCACTTCGGCAAGACGCTCGAAGGGCGGGATCGCACGCCCGAACAGTGGAAGTTCATCGAGGAACTCGCCGCCATCTGTGACGACGAATCGGTGGATCTCGTCCTCATGGCGGGGGACGTGTACCAGACCGTGAATCCCAGCGCAGAGGCGGAGGAGATGTTCTACCATGCGCTCCACAGGCTGGCTGCGGGCGGGCGCCGCGGCGTGGTGATCATCGCCGGCAATCACGATCACGCCGACCGCATTCGCGCCCCGCGCTGGCTGGCGGACTCCCTCGGCATTGTGCTCGTCGGCCTGCCGAAGGACGAGATCGGCCCGACAGAAGCGCGCCGGGATGCCGTGTGGCGGCCGTGGGGCGGCGTGGGCGCCGTCGAACTGGCCGTCCCGTCGTGTCCGCACAGGGCCCGCATTGCCGCGGTGCCCTACCCCTCCGAGTCGCGGCTCGGCGAGGTCCTCTCCGACTCCCTCGAGGAGCGCGAGATGCGGCGCAGCTACAGCCAGCGCCTCGCCGACTGGTTTGCCGATCTCGCCCGCCACTTCCGCCCCGACACGGTCAACCTGCTCGCGAGCCACGTCTATGTCGCGGGCGGGATCGAGAGTGACTCCGAAATCCAGATCCAGGTGGGCGGCGCGTATGCGGTGGATCCGTCCGCCTTCCCCGCGAGCGCGCAATACGTGGCGCTCGGCCACCTGCACCGCCCGCAGGAGATGGAGGGCCCGGGCAGAGTGCCCATCCGCTACGCCGGATCGCCCATCGCGTACAGCTTTTCCGAGGCGGGGCAGCAGAAATCGGTGACGCTCGTGGAGGTGGAGCCGGGTGAGCGCGCGCGGTGGCGGGAGATTCCGCTCGCTTCGGGGCGGCCGCTCGTGCGCTGGCGCGCGTCGAGCCTCGCCGAAGTGCACGCCTGGCTCGGCGAGGGGCGGGATGCGGACGCGTGGATCGATCTCGAGGTGCGCGTGGACACCGAGATGGCGCTGCGCGACATCCAGGACCTGCGCGGTGCAGCGCCTCACATCGTCCACATCCGGCCCGTCCTGCCGATGCAAGAGGCTGCCGAATCGCTGGACGTGCAGACGTCGAGGTCCGCCTCGCCCGAGGCGCTCTTCCGCCGCTTCTTCGAAGAAAAGGTCGGTGTGCCGCCGGACGATGCGCTGGTGCAACTGTTCCTCGAACTCGTCCGAGACGTGGATGTGGACGAAGCCGAGGGCTCGACGGAATCCGCTGACGCCAGCGAGGAGGTGGGCGCATGAAGCCCATTCGTCTTGTCATCCAGGGGCTCCGGAGCTACCGGGAGCGGCAGGAGATTGACTTTCAGGCGCTGACCGAACACGGCCTGTTCGGCATCTTCGGGCCGACGGGAAGCGGGAAGTCGACCATCCTCGACGCCATCACCCTGGCGCTCTTTGGGAGCGCCACGCGGGCATCTCACAACACGCAGGGAACGGTGAATCCGCTCGAGGCGCGGATGGAAATTGTGTTTGAGTTCGAGATTGGCACCGGGGAGAGGCGCAGGCGGTATCGCGTCGAGCGAGCGTTCAAGCGCGGAAACACCGCGCTTTCGGTGACGACGGCCGCGAGTCGTCTGCTCGAGCTGGAAAACCCGGAAAGCGGTGCGCCGGGGCTCGTCATGGTGGCGGAGGGCGCGAGAGAGGTGGACGCCGCCATTCAGCGCATCCTCGGGCTCACGGACAAGGACTTCACCCGCGCCGTCGTTCTGCCTCAGGGGCAGTTCGCCGAATTTCTCCGCCTGTCCGGCGCGGAGCGCGGCATGATGCTGGAGCGGCTGTTCGGCCTCGAGCGGTACGGCAAGAAGTTGGCGGACAAGGTGTCGCAGCGGTTGGCGGAGGCCAACCAGGAGGTCGGCCAGCTCGAAGCGGCCCTTGCCGAGGTGGGAGATGCATCCGAGGAGGCGCTGGCGCGGGCGCAGACCGCGCTTCAGGAGGCCACCTCGGCCCTTCGGGCGGCCGAAGCGGCGCGGCGAGACGCGGAAACGCACCTGCGGGATCTCGAACGCGTGGCCGAGCTGGATGCGGAGCGTAGACAAGCGGAGGCCGAGGCGGATCGGCTGCGCGAGCGGGCGGACGAGATGGCGCGCGTGGAGGAGAGGCTTTTGCGCCATCGCCGCGCGTCCGTCCTGATGCCCTTGGTGAAGGCGTGGGAAGAGGCGGCGGAAGGGGTGCGAGCGGCCGAGGCGGGCGCGCAGTCTTCCAGTGCTGCGCTCCAAGCGGCCGAGGCGCGGGTGGATGAGGCCGCGCGAGCGGAGCGGGAGGCCGCGGCCAGGCGAGAAGCCGAGGAGCCCGCGCTTCTCGCGCAACAGGCCCTTCTCCGGGAGGCGGAGGCGCTCGAGCGCGCATGGCAGGACAAGGCGCGTGCTGCGGCGGAGGCAGAGGCAGAACTCCAGGCGCAGCGGGCGCGCTTGGCGGCTGCGCAGGAGACGTGCGCCCAGTTGGAGGCGGAGGCGCAGGCACTTCGGGATGGAATCGAAGAGGCTGAACGCGCGTTCCGGGCGCACCATGTGCCGCCAGAGGTGCGATTCGCCTTGGACCGCCTCCGCCGCGCGCGCGACAATTGGAAGGCCGCAGCCCTTGCGCGGGCGCAGGAAGCGAAGCGCCTCGACGTGCGGCGAGCGGAGGTGGAGGCCGCAGAACGGGCGTACCGCGCCGCGCAGGAGGCGAGAAGCGCCCTGCTCGACGAGGCGCAGGCGCTCGATGGGGCCAAGGCGGCGCACGAAGGCTCTAAGCCTGCGGTGTCGCGCGACGGGATCGCCCATCTGCGCACTTGGCTTCTGCGCGCGGAGGAGCGCGTGCACGAGCTCGCGCAGGCGGAGCAGGCTGTCGCCGCGGCCCGAATACGGCTGGAGACGCTAGAGCGCGCGCGTGTACAGGCGGAAGAGGCTCGAGCGGCGCGTGCGAACGCGGCCGAGGCGGCTCGGGAGGCCATGGAACGCCTCCGGTCCGAGCGGGACAGGCGGTGGTCCGCGCGGGAGCGCGAGCTTCTCGCGGCCTTGGCGCGTGAACTCGTGGAGGGGCAGCCGTGTCCGGTGTGTGGTTCGACGCACCACCCCAGTCCGGCCGTCGGCGATGTGGATGAAGCGGAGCCATGGACCGACGCCGACGATCTCGCCTTGGCCGGCGCGGAATCCGCGTGGCGCGAAGCGGAGGACGCGCTTCGCGAAGCGGAGCGACAGTATCAGGCGGCGTTTGCGCAGGCGGAAGTGGCAGAGCGCGACCTGGCGCGGGCGGAGGAAGAACGCGCGTACAGGCTGTCGGCACTAGCCGAACTGTGGTGCGACGCCCCGGGCGCGGCGGAGGCTGACGTGCCCGAATCGGCGGACGGCTTTCGACCGCATCTGCGCCGCGCGGCGGACGAGATTGCGGCGGGAGAAGAGGCGTGGGCGGCGTGGGAAGCTCGGGCGCAGGAGTTGGCGGATCAGTTGGCGGTCCTCACCGAGCGCCTGCAGCGCGCCTCCGGGGAGGTCTTGGCCGCGGAGGAGCGCCTGAAGGCAGCGAAGGCCGAGTGGGAGCGCCAACGCGCGAGCGCGGATCTGGCGGAGGAGCAGGTGCGGGCGTCGGCGGAGGCATTGCGCCTGGCCGCTGAAGCGGTGTCGCTTGGCGACGGGCTCGAGGGCGAGGCGCTCGCCCAGGCGGTCGAGGAGCGGCTGCGCCGCCTGGAGGACGACGATCGCCAGGCTGCGGAGGCGGATGCGCTGCGCCAGCGGCTGGCGGCGGATCTCGCACAGGTCAACGCCCGCCTTGAACGGGCGGAGCGGGAGAAAGTTGAGGCGGAGCGCCTCGGGCACGAGGTGGAGATTCAGGTTGCGCAGCTTCGTTCAGCCGAGGAGAGCGACAGGCGCAGGCTTCATGAGATGACCGGCGGGCGGCCGGTGGCGGAGGCTCGCGCAGACGTGGAAGCGGCGCTCGAAGCCCTGAGGCGCGCACTGGCCGAGGCCGTTCGCGCGAGGCAGGAGGCCGACGTGGCGCACGACAAGGCTCGAACAGAGGCGGCGCAAGCCGAGGCGGCGCTACAAGCCGCCCTTCGGTCGGAGGCCCGCGCGCGAGAGGCCATGGATTCGGCCCTCGCCGAGTCCGACTTTGCCACGCCGGGTGACGTGCGGGACGCGCTGCTCGACGCGCGTGAAGCGGACGCGCTGGAGGCGGAGATGGAGCAGTACCGGGACGCGGTGCAGGCGGTGAGACAGCGATTGACCGATCTCGAGCGCCAACTCGCAGGCAGGCGCGTGGACGAGCAAGAGCTTGCCGCGGCCCGGGCCCGTGCACAGGCGGCCGAGGCGGCGCACGGCGAGGCGCAACAGCGCGTCGGCGCGTGCAGGCAACAACTGGAGGACCTTGAAGCCCGGCGCACCCGCTTCACGGAGGTGAGCACGAAGCTCGAGCAGGCGCGTGAGATAGCACGCAGGCTGAAGACGCTTAGCGATGTGCTGCGGGCCAACGCGTTTGTGCAGTTCGTGGGGCGCGAGGAGATGGCCCAGGTGGTGCGGCAGGCGTCGGATCGGCTTGCTTCGTTGACCCACGGCCGATACCGCCTCGTGCTCGCGCCGAACGGCGATTTTGTGATGCGCGACGATCACCTTGGCGGCGTCGAGCGCCCCGTGTCGACGCTGTCGGGCGGGGAGACGTTTGTGGCCTCGCTGTCCCTCGCGCTGGCGCTCTCCGCGCACATCCAGCTTCGCGGCCAGCATCCGCTCGAGTTTTTCTTCCTGGACGAGGGCTTCGGCACGCTGGATCCCGAACTGCTGGACGTAGTCATGTCCTCGCTCGAACGGCTCCGCCACGAGCGCATGGCCATTGGGCTCATCAGCCACGTGCCGGAACTCCGCGAGCGCGTGCCGCGCCGGCTGGTGGTCGAACCCGCGGAGCCTGGCGGGCGCGGGACGCGCGTGCGGCTGGAGCGGGCGTGAGGGAGAGGTGGCGTCGAGCGCGATATGCCCGAGGAGCCGACGTGCTCATGCGGTGGGCCGGATGCGAGCTCGACGAAACCGGGTGTTGCGCGCATGGCTGGGGCTGTCGAAGGTAGGCCCGGCGGTGGCGGTCGGCGCTCTGGGTCAACCTGTGAACTGCGTCCCTTCATCGGCGGATGGCGTGCGCATGCCGTTCGGCGCTCCGGGCGTGTCGCCGAGGCGCCTGACCACCCGCGCATACCCCGCGAATGCCGCCGTGGCCGCCGCACTTGCTCCTGTTGCCACCCAGAGGATGGGCGAGATGCCGGCGAGATCGAACAGGTGGCCGAACAGGACGGGCCCGAGGAGGCTGCCGACGTTGCCGATGGCACCGACGAGTCCGAGGTAAAACGCCGCGTGTGGGCCGGTCATGCGCGTGAGGAGTTCCGGCACCGTCGGGGCGTTCAGCATCTCGCCGAACGTCGCCACCACCATCCCAGCCACCAGCGCGGGATACGCCCGGTGCGCCATGGCCATTCCGGCGAACGCGGCGGCGTACAGCGCGCTGCTTAGGATGAGCTGTGCGGTGAGCTGGGTCACGCGGCGCTTGATCCAACCGGTCACCGGCTGGCCCACGAGAATCAGCATGCCGTTCACCGTCCAGAGCACGCTGTACGCGTCCGGGCGGTGTCCGGTCTGGTTGAGATACGGCGCCACGCCGGAGTTCCAGGCCGCGAGCGCGAGGCTCAGGGCCAGCATGCCTGCCCCAAGCAGCGCATAGACCCGGTAGTTTCGAAAGAGTTGCCAGGCCGACCCATCGATCTGTGGCATGGCGTCGATGGGGGCATCTTCCGTTTCGGGTCCAAGCCTTTGCAGAAACCGCCACATGAACGCCGCAAACGACATGGTGAGGAGGCCATTCAGGAAGAACGTGAGCGTAAACGACACGGACGCGATCACGCCCGCGAGCGCCGTGCCGACGGCGATGCCGATGTTGGTCATCACGTACATGGTGTTGAACAGCCGCGCGCTGAAGGGCTTCCATCGGTTGCCCACAAACGCGTTCAGCGCGGGCTGCGTGGCGGAGATGAGAAAGCTGTTCGCCGCGATGGCTGCGGCGTAGGGCGGCAGCGAACGCGCCAACATAAGGCTCCACTGGGCGAGCGCGGTCAAGAGCAGCGATCCGACGATGAGCCGCATCGGCCCGAGCCGGTGATACATGGCGCCGCCCGCGAACTGGCCAAGGGCGCCCGCGAGCGATTGGCCGAACAACACCCAGCCGGCGGCCGCGTAGTTGCCGTGGAGCACGTTGTGTACGTAGATGGTGGTGAGCGGCCAAATGAAAGCGCTGCCCATCGCGTTGAACAAGCGCGCGACGAGAAACGCGTATGTCTCTTTGGGCAAGAACTGCGTGAAGCGGCGCGACAGCATGGTTGCGTCTCCTGCGTGCGACGTATCGGTCCGCGTCATGGACCGATTCTAAAGTTAACGCTTGTTTACCCGCCGTGCAACCAGATGAGCCTGTGTTAGGGTGCGGGGCGTGCGGCGTGGCCTGCGAACGAGGCTCGACTCGCGTCATCTGAGGCGGGGATCGATTCCATGCGGACATCTGCTCCGGCCCATTCCCTTGACACCATATACCCTACAGGGGTATGGTTATTTCAGAGGCGGGCGTGTTCCGCGTCGATGGTTTGCCGCCCGACAGGCGAGCCTACCCGAGAGCGCGATGGAGTCGCTGGTGGCGACTTCTCTGTCGTCGCGATGGCAGGCAAACATGCGGGGGTGAGGACATGTCAGAAACCCGCGAATTGACGCTGCCCATCGAGGGCATGACGTGCGCCGCCTGTGCGGCGCGGATCGAGAAGAATCTGGCGAAGCTGCCGGGTGTGCAGCAGGTGAACGTGAATCTCGCGTCCGAGCGAGCCCGCGTGGTGCTGACGCCTGACACGCCGTGGGCCGAGGTGGTCGACAGAATTGAAAAGACCGGCTACTCGGTCCCGCTGCGCGAGGTGGACCTGCGCATCACGGGCATGACGTGTGCCGCGTGCGCGGCGCGGATCGAGAAGGTGGTCGGGCGCCTGGATGCGGTGAAAGAGGTGAGCGTCAACCTGGCGTCGGAGAGGGCGCGCGTGGCGTATGTGCCCGGCGTGATCGACGTCGAGGACATCATCCGCGCGGTGGAGAAGGCGGGCTACGGCGCGGCGCTCGCGAGCGAAGTGGAGGCGGAGGAAGAGGCGCGCAAGCGCCAAACGTATCGGCGCGATCTCGCCACGTTCGCCCTGTCCGCCCTGCTCACGCTGCCCCTCGTCGCGCAGATGTTCGTGATGCTGGCGGGCGGGAGCCCGTTTCTTCCGAACTGGGCCGCCTGGCTCCTCGCGACGCCCGTCCAGTTCTACGTGGGCTGGCGCTTCTACAAGGGGGCGTACCACGCGCTGCGCGGCGGTGCGGCCAACATGGACGTGCTCGTGGCGCTCGGCACCACGGTGGCGTACGTGTTCAGCGCCGTCCTGACGGTGGAAGGGCGCCGGGACGTGTACTTTGACAGCTCGGCGACGGTCGTGACGCTCATCTTCATGGGCAAGCTGCTCGAAGCGCGGGCCAAGGCGAGATCGAGTGCGGCCATCTCGTCGCTCGCGAAGCTCGAGGCCAAGGTGGCGCACGTCCTGCGTGACGGCGAGGAGGCGGACGTGCCGGTTGAGGCGCTTGCGGTGGGCGATCTCGTCCGCGTGAGGCCGGGCGAGCGAGTGCCTGCGGACGGCGTTGTGGTGGAAGGATGGACGAGTGTCGACGAGTCGTTTCTGACCGGCGAGCCGCTGCCTGTGACCAAGCGCCCGGGCGATGAGGTGGTGGGCGCGTCCCTGAACCAGGCGAACCCCTTCGTGATGCGCGTCGCGAAGGTGGGGAGGGACACGGCGCTGGCCCAGGTCATCCGGCTGGTGGAGCGCGCTCAAGGATCGAAGGCGCCGGTGCAGCGCCTGGCGGATCGCATCTCCGGCGTCTTTGTCCCGGCCGTGCTGGGGGTGGCCCTCGTCACGTTCCTCATCTGGGGCGCCTTGGGGCACTGGTCGCACGGGCTCTTTGCGGCCATCGCGGTGCTTGTGATTGCCTGCCCGTGCTCGCTCGGCCTGGCTACGCCGACGGCCATCATGGTGGGAACGGGGCTTGGCGCCGAGCACGGCGTCCTCGTGAAGGGCGGCGAGCATCTGGAGACGGCGCAGCGGGTGGATACCGTCGTCTTTGACAAGACGGGGACGCTGACGGTGGGGAAGCCCACTGTGGCGGAGATCTGGGCGGCCGAGGGTGTCGCGGAGGCGGACGTCGTGAGGCTGGCCGCGGCGCTTGAGGCGCAGAGCGAGCATCCGCTTGGCCGAGCCGTGGTCGAGGCGGCGAAGGAGCGCGGCGTGGACGTTCCGGCGGCGAAGGACGTGACGGCCGTGCCGGGGCGCGGCATCGAGGGCGTGGTGGAGGGCGCGCGCGTGCGCGTGGGCAGCCCGAGTTTCGTGTCCTCCGCTGCGCCGGGTTTGCCGGAGGAGGTGCGCGGCAAGCTCACGGGGCCGGGGCGCACCGTCGTGGTGGTGGCGCAGGAGAATCGGCTGATAGGTGCCATCGCCATGGCCGACGAGGTGAAGCCGGACGCGCGCGAGGCGCTGGATGCGCTTCGGGCGATGGGCGTGGACGTGTGGATGATGACGGGCGACGCGGAGGAGACCGCGCGCGCAGTGGCGGCGCGCCTCGGCATTGAGCACGTGGTGGCCGAGGTCATGCCTGGCGACAAGGCGGCGAAGGTGGAGGCGCTACGGAAGTCCGGGCGCGTCGTGGCCATGGTCGGCGACGGGATCAACGACGCGCCGGCGCTCGCCGCGGCGGACGTGAGCATGGCGATGGGCACGGGCGCCGATGTGGCACTCGAAGTTGCGGACGTGGCGCTGATGCGCGGCGACGTGTGGGCCGCGGTGGACGCGCTGCGCCTCGCCAAGGCGACCATGCGCAAGATCCGGCAGAACCTGTTCTGGGCGCTCGTGTACAACGTGCTCGGGATTCCGCTCGCCGCCTTAGGCGTTTTGAGCCCCATCATCGCCGGGGCCGCGATGGCCCTGAGCTCGGTGAGCGTGGTGTCGAACAGCCTGCTCTTGCGGCGCACGCGCCTCGGCTCGCCGCCGCGCCAGCAGGCGGCGGGGGCTTAGGTTTCGGCCGGCTCCCCGCTCACCTCGCGGCGGCCATCTGCCGCAGTTCTCGCCGCAACACCTTGCCGGTCGACGTCTTGGGGAATGCATCCACAAAGTGATAACGTCGCGGGCGCTTGTACGGCGCGAGCTCCTCGCGGCAGAGCGCCTCGAGTTCCGCTTGCACGGCGATCGGATCGGCCGATTCGTCGATGCGGACAAACGCCACGGGGATCTCGCCCTTCAGCGCGTCGGGCGCGCCGACGACGTACGCTTCCAGCACCGACGCGTGCCGATAGAGCACCGTCTCCACCTCTTTCGGATAGATGTTGAACCCCCCGTAGATGATCACGTCCTTCAGGCGGTCGACGGCGTACAAATAGCCGTCCGCGTCCTGGCGGAACACGTCGCCCGTGTGCAGCCAACCGTCTTTTTCGATGGTCTCGGCCGTCCGCTCGGGCTGCCGCCAGTACCCCTGCATGACGTTGAATCCGCGCACTAGAAGTTCGCCGGGTTCGCCCACCGGCACGTCCCGGCCTTCCGCGTCGACAATGCGCACCTCCGTCCCGGGAATCGGCAGGCCGCAGGACGACAGCCGGCGCTTGTCCGGGTGGGGCGGCTGCAGCGTCGCGAGCGGCGACAGCTCGGTCTGGCCGTAACCTTCCACAATGACGATGCCGGTTTGCGCCTCGAACTCGCGGATGGTCTCCACGGGGACCGGCGCGCCACCGACGAGGCCCACGCGCAGCGAGGACACATCCGCCGGGTGCCTCTTCAGCGCCTCGTTCAGCAGCATGAAGATGCTCGGCACGCCGCAGATGAACGTCACCCGATGCCGCTCGATCTCGCCAAGCACGGCGCGGGGCGCGAACGTGCCGGATCGGATGAACAGCGTGCCGCCCGCAAGCAGCGCGTGCAAAATTTCGACGCAGATGGAGAAGCAGTGCGTCATGGGGAGCAGGTTCAGGATGCGCTCGCCGTCCGTCGACTCGAGGTAGTCGCACACGGTCTGCGCGGTGCGGAGCACGCCTTCGTGGCTCAGCATGACGCCTTTCGGCCTGCCCGTGGTTCCCGAGGTATAGAGGATCATGGCCGTGGAATCGGGGCGAACGTCCGCATTGTGCGGCGCCCCTTCGCCGCCCGACGCCACGCGATGCCACAGCACATCTGGCGTGAGCCACCGCTCTACGCTCGCCACATCGCCGTGCGCGGCGAGTGCTTCTGCGCGATCCGGCGCGCCGATGAAGGCGCTTGCTTCGACGTCCTGAAGGATGAACGCCATCTCCGGCAAGGACAGCGTCGGGTTGATGGGCACGGCGATGGCGCCCATGGAGGTGACGGCCCCGTACGCCACGACCATCTCGGGCGAATTCTCAAGCGCGAGCGCGACGCGATGGCCTGGCCGAATGCCCTCGTCCTGGAGCCACGACGCCACCGCGGCGCACGCGTCGGCATAGGCGCGGTAGGAGAGGGATGCTGGTTTCTCGCCATCGAGCTTCCAGACGAGGTACGGCGCGTCGCCCATGCGCTCCGCCTGGGCCTTGATGATGGCTGGATAGGTGAAGATTCGTTCCACAGGATAGCCCCCTCGCTTTCTACCGCGAGTATAGCACGCGGGGGAAGGCGCGGAGGCTCAATCGCGCAGGTCAAGGCGGCGTACCTTACCACGCGGGGGAAGGCGCGGCGGCTTGCCACGCGGGGGAGCCGCAGCGGCACGACCGCGGGGGGCAGCCCCGCAGCCAAGCCTCACAGCGCGTTGCGCGGCAGCTTGGCGATGAGCACGCGCGTCCCCTTCGGCCGCACATCCTTCGCGTCCGGCTCCCGCGTGATGCCCACCATCTCCGCTTCCCGCGGCGGGCTCGGGAGCATGGCAATTCCGACGCCGTGCGGATCCACCCTGAGCGTCGCCGCGAGCTGATGCACGTCACCGTGCACGTACCACACGCTGTACGCGCCGGGCGCCGATACCGGCTTCAGCCCCTCCACCACAAGGACGAGCCGCTGCGACGTTCCCTGGCGGAACACGTACAGGCTGCCGCGCGCCTCTCCAGCGACGGGCTTCATCGCAACATCGGCGATGGGCGTGCTCGCCGCACTGGCGATGGCATTCGCGGGCGGGCCCTGCGGCGAAGACGCGGACTTCCATACCAGCGCGAGGGCGAGCGAAGCCGCGGCAGCGGCGAAGGACGCGGCATACGCCCAGATCTGGTACACGCGCTCCGGCCGCACGCGCCAGCTGCGCCGCCCTGCCTGCGCAGGCACATCTCGCCCCAGCACGCGGGAGAGAATGTCCTTCTGCCACGATTCCGCGTACGCGCGATCCGCCTCGTCCGGTTCGACCTCGAGGAGCATTTGCCAGGACGGCATCACCTCGGCGAGCGCCCGCTGGCACGCGCTGCAGTGGGCCACGTGGCGCTCGAACGCCTCGAGCGTGGGCTCGTCGAGATCGCCCGTCAGGTACGCGCTGAGGTAACGGCACAGGCGCCGGGACGGACTCATGGTTCCACCTCCGGATATTCAGCCAACTGTTGTCGAAGCCCCCGAAGCCCTCGGTGCAGCCGCGTCTTCACCGTCCCGAGTGGAATCTGGAGGCGCTCGGCGACTTCACGCAGCGTCATGCCGTGCACGTACGTGAGGACGAGCACGTCGCGCTCTTCCGCCCGGATGGCGCGCAGGGCGCGGGCGAGATCGGCCCGGAGAAGTGCAGCGTCACTCGGAGCGTCGGACGGGGCGCGGGGGTCCACCTCGAGCTGGAGGACCTGCTTGTGGGGCTTGGCGCGGCGCAGGTGATCCACCGCGATGTGGCGCGTCACGACGGCCAGCCAGTGGGCGACCGGCCCCAGCGCGGGATTGTACGATCGCGTCCGCCAGACGCGCAAAAAGACGTCCTGCACGACGTCTTTGACCGCATCCGAATCTCGTATCATGTTGCGCGCGATGGCGGTCACGCGCGGCGCGTGCCGCTGGTACAGTTCTTGGAGCGCGTCCGCTTCGCCCGCCGCCACGCGCATCATCAGTTCCTCGTCAGATACCACGCAATTCTCTCCTCGCGCACCGCCGCGGCGCGTGTGCCGCGGCAGCGCGGATGGCGTGATCGCGTCACTTCCTGGCGCCTGCGTGCTCGTGCGCGACGGAGGTCTTCACGGGCTTCGCCGCGTTCATCCATGCGGTGCCCGTGGCCTGGCCGTAATCCGCGAGGAAGTCGGACGCCGCGAACCACGCGACGAGTTGGCCGTTCTTCTCAGGTCCGATGAGCACCACCGGCTGCGCGGCTCCCTTCGGCCACTGGATGGCGTCGTGAAACGAGAAGTCGCCCTGGCTGTCGAGCTTCACCGGCGGCAGCACGATGGGCGAGGCATTGGCGAACGTGATCTCCGCCCCGACCTCCGCGATGCCGTTGGTGGTGCCGCCGATCTTGGCCGGAACCGGCTGGCCGTTCTCCATGTAGCCCTGCTTCGGAATGATGAGCCACTTGCCGCTCGCCGTAAACAGGTTGCTCTTCAGTTGGTACGATCCGTCCACCACCCACGGCGCCTTGCCCGCCGGCACGCCGCGGATCACCACGTTGGGAATGTTGCCGTACAGCTTGCCCGACATCACCACGGCTGGGCTGATGCTCGCCTCCCCGTGGCTCGCTTTCGGCGCCTTCGCGGCGGCAAAGACCGGCGAGACTGCGATGGCCGACGCCGCCATCACGGCTGCGGCAGCCCCAAGTGCGCGCTTCCAGTTCCCCTGACCCATGAAATCTACCTCCTCTTTCGTTTCGGGCTTCACGCCCATTTCACCTGTCCATACGAGGCGCAACGCCGCTTCGGTTTCAGCGAGATCCGAAATACGCCTCGGTGGGATAGCCGAAGTGCTCCCAGTAGCCCGTGATGGGCTCGGCCGAGAAGCTCACGCGCACCACCCACTTGATGGACTTGTACCCGTACATCTTCGGGACCACCAGGCGTAGCGGATAGCCCTGTTCCCGCAAGAGAGGCGCGCCGTCCATCTCGTACGCCAAAAGCACGGTCGGGGCCAACGCCTCCGCAAGTCGCAGGCACTCCGTGTACACCCCGTCGCCGGAGTAAAAGTGCACGTACTGCACGCTGGAACGCGGCTTGGCGAGCAGTGCGAGTTGGCTCAGGTGCACGCCCTTCCAGCGGACGTGCGGCACGCTCCAGCCCGTGACGCACTGGAAGTTTTGCGTTTCGTGGACGGCCGGAAGAGATCGCAATTCCGCGTGCGTGAGCGAGAGCGGGTGCTCTACGTCGCCGTCCACCAGCAGGCGATAGCGCGCGACGTCGATCTCGGGATACCCGTTCACAACCGTGTAGTACGCCGGAAAGGTCTGTACGCCGGGCGGGGGTCCTGCCGATCCGGCCCTTGACGCGCTTCGCAGGCTGCGCAGCCAGGCGGCCGGATCGACCGCGGTGAGGACCAGCGCACCGAGCGCGCCGGTGGCGAGCGACACGAGGAATCGCCGCCGCTCCCAGTCCACGCGCTCGTACAACAGGCGGGAGCGGGGCCGGATGCCGGTGACCTTCAGGAACGCGTGGATGAGGATCCACGTCCCGAGGCAGGCGGTGAGCCAGCCGTGCCATGTGAACGCGCGGCTGCGCATGCCGGATGGAAACGCGGACACCCACCACAGCATGATCCCGGTTGCGACGATGGGGCTGCCGAGCAGGACGGGGAGGGTCCAGTCCCACTTTGAAATTCGCCGTCCCTTCGGGAGCACGCGGACAAACGGCACCAAGAGCGTGACGGCAAACACGAGGCCGAGCAGGATGTGCAGTCGGTAGACCAACGGAATGTACGGGATCATGAATCGATGAATTGCCGGAAGGTACAGCGCGAGGCCGCTCGCGACGAGGAGCGCGAACGAGACGATGGTGTAGTGGTGCAGATAGCGTAAGGGCCTCGGCCAGCGCCGGGCCTTGGACGGCGCGGATGGCATGGTCTCACCCCTCCGAGAGCGCGGTGGTCCGCGCCGTGTCGCGCGACTTGCGGCGATGGATGACGGACGCGAGGGCGACGCTGGCCTCGTACAGGGCGAAAAGCGGCACGGTCACCGTGAGATGGGCGATGAGTTCCGGCGGGCTGATGAGGACGCCGATGATCACCAGGGCGAAGTAGGCGTACTTGCGCTTGGCGCGCAGCGCGCTCGGCGTCAGAAGGCCCATCGCGGTCCCGCACGCCACGAGGACGGGCAGCTCAAACGCGGCGCCAAACGCGAGCACCACGGTGCCGACGAACGACAGATAACTTCCGTAGCGCAGGTAGACGCCGAGGTGGGACCACGCCGCAAGGGCGACCAGGTAGCGCACGAGTCGCGGCACGACCACCCACCACGCGAAGGCGGCGCCGGCCGCAAACAGCAAGAGGCCCGCCGTTAGCCCCGCGCGTACGAGCCGGCGCTCGGAGACGGTCAAGGCCGGCGCGACGAATCGCCACGCCTCATACAGCAAGTAGGGCAGTGCGGCGAAGAAGGCGAGGGAGAGCGCCAGTTTCAGATCTTGCACGACGACCTCGTCCAGGCTCGTGACGATGAGGGCAACGTGCAGTTGACGCACGGGTCGCATGGCATCGCGGATGAGAACAGGCAGCCAGGCCACCGCCGCCGCAAACAAGACCGCGTAGGCGATGGCTGCTCGAATCAAGAGCCTCCTCAGCGCGCGAAGGTGGGTTTCCCATGCGCTCATGGGCGCGCGCCACGCTCTCCGGGCGATTCGGGCACCGTCGCAGCCTGCTCCATTGCTGCGCGCTCGCTCGAGCTTCGGGAGGGCTCCTCCGGCGCCGCTCCCTTCGCGGGCGAAGGCGTCGCCGGCGCTTCTCCGTCGCGATCGCCGAGCGCGGTGCGAAATTCGCGCAGGAAGTGGCCGACGGATCGCCCGAGTTCGGGGAGTTTCTTCGGTCCAAAGACAAACAGGGCGGCGACGACGATTAGCAGCACGCCTGACCAGCCGATGTTGCTCAACATCGCGCATTCTCCTCCCATGCTGCGTGATGGGGCGAGGCCATCGCGTGCCGAGCCGGGTGCCGAAACCAGGTCACGCCCTTCTATGTCTTTCATACGAGATTAACATCAACTTCGGTTTTGAGATCATCGAGCGACGGCGTTTCCCGGACGAGCCCATTTGCAAGCAGGCGACTCGACGCCTCGATGCGTTCGCCTGTGCGCAGGCTGCGTGATGTGCCATCATCATGGACAAGCTGATCAAGTGGCAGGAGATTCCTCGCGCGCGGCGAATTCCACAAATGAATGTCGAATGGGGTAGAACGCGGTCGAATGCTTCCCGCTGCATCGTGGTTCATCATCTGCGCCCGCGCCACTGTGGCGCGTTGGCCAAGGGGAGGAAGGAACATGCTGCGCCGCGCTCGCACGTATCTCGTCGGCCTCGGCACCGCCTCGTTCATGTTGCACCCTGCTTTCGCATGGGCTGCGGCCTCCGCCCAGCCGGTCCCCGTAGGCTTCTATTACGGCTGGGTCACGCCTGAGACTGCGGCCGATGTCCAAGGCTACCAAGCCATTGTTCTCGGTGCAGATTCCGAATCTTCTGGCTACGCCAATCAGCAGGCGGTGGAGCAGCTCGTCTCCTCCAGTCCAAACATCTCGTTCTACGGTTACGTCAACCTGTCGGACGGATCGAATCCCATTCCCATGCGCGAGCTGGCCCAGGAGTTCGCCGAATGGAAAGCGCTTGGCGTGCGCGGCATCTTCCTCGATCTCGCCGGGGCCAATTACGGCGTTCCGCGTGCGCTCCGCGCGTGGGCCGTCGCGCAGGTGCACGCCTTGGGCATGCGCGCCGCCGTGAACGCCTGGGATCCGACGGACGTGCTCGGCGTGGGCCTGGGCCCCGGCGACGCGTACGTGGCGGAGGACTGGTACATGGCCTCGCGCCAGCCCGCCGTCGAATACCCGAACAACGCGCCATCGCGCGATCTCGCCGCGCTCAACCAGCTCGAGGCGCAGGGCGCCGGGGTCTGGGCCGTGACGCAGGAGAACGAGTTCACACCGTCCATCACCGGGGCCGAGGTGGCGCGCGACGTCCAGGCCATGCGCCAAGTGATCCCGATGGCGACGGGGTTTGCCGTCGGCGGTCTGAACTATGGCGCGGACTCAAACGCCATCGTGCCCGCGAGCAGCATTGCAGCGGCATTGGCCACGAGCCCGCCTGCGGCGCCGTCCACGCAGTCTGCGAGCGGGAATGCCGTGGCCAGTGCGGATGCAACGCGGCACCCGGCCCTTCCCCAAGCTGTCAAGCGGGCGCTCATCTCGGGTTTTCGCGCGCTGTTCCATCCCTGAAAGACGGGGCGATTTGATCTGGAGGCCGCGTCGTTCGCTTGGCGCGACGACTCTGGCGAACCCGTTTGCGTCTGCGCGGATAGACTTGGGTGAAACGGCTGCGATGAGCCCTTGAATCCGTGGGTCAAAGCCAGTATGCTGGGGCTGATCGCGTCGAAAGATTGCGCGCCGCGCGAGCCCGTGTGGGCGAAAGGGAAACTTTCTCGCGCACGCAGGCGTCTTTCGTACAAGCCGCTGGCGTGGGCGCTTCTCATTTCGCGCGCGATGGCGGCGTCGCTTTGCATACAATGTGTACTACATCAAGGGAGTGCCCAACGGTGAAATCTATGAGTGCCGCGAAGCCATGTGAGTGGCTTGCACAGGAGTATCGGCAGCATCGTCAGGTGTTCCGAGCTGAGAAGATTCGCTTTCGCGGCGTCGACGGGCGCGACGTGTACAACATCGCGGCGCCACTGATCGATGAAGGTCGGGCCATCATCCCGGCTCGCGTGGAGCCACGCGATAGTGAGTTTTCCGAAGTCATCTTTTTTCACGAGGCTCCAGACGGCGTGTGGTCGCGGGCTGAAGAGTTGCGGACCTTCCGCGGGCTTCAGGATCCGTTTCACGCGCGCATCCACGGTGAGTTGGTGTTCGGGGGCGTCGAGATCTGGACGAATCCGTTCCACAACTACGAGATCGAATACCGAACCGTGTTCTACCGCGGCAAGTCGGTGGGCGATCTCCGGCTCTTTGCCGTGGGGCCGCAGTGGATGAAGGACATTCGGCTCGTCGAATTGCCGGACGGGCGAGTGGGCGTGTTCACACGGCCCAACGGCAGTCGGTACGGCGGTCAGGCGCAAATCGGCTGGACCATCCTGTCCTCGCTCGACGATCTGTCGCCCGACTCGATTCTGAAGGCCGAGTGTTTGCCGGATCGCTTCCACCCGGGCGAGTGGGGCGGCGTCAACGAGGCGCAGCTCCTGGACGAGCGCACTGTCGGCGTGCTGGGGCACATCGCGTATCGGTCAGAGGACGGGTCGCTGCATTACAAGGCGATGTGTTTTTCCCTGCATCTTGATGAGGAAATTGTCACACCGGTGCGGGTCATCGCCGAGCGGAGCGACTTTCTGTTGGGCGATGCGAAACGGCCGGAGCTGGCCGATGTGGTGTTCAGCGGGGGCCTCGTTCGGTATGAGGACGGCACGGCGCATCTGTACGCCGGTGTGTCGGACGCCGAAGCGCAGCGCCTGTTGATTCCCGATCCGTTCGCCGCCCAGGTGCGATATGCGCTGGAAATGGAGGCGTGACGCCTCGGCGTCGCGCCTCACAGGCACGTGCAGAGTCTGGTAGGGGCTCGCTTCAACTTGTCCTGCTGTGTGTCGGCAGATGTGGTACAATGGCCAAGAAGTCGGGACCTTGGGAGGAGATTGGATGAACCGCAAGCTTGTTGTATCTGCTGGGTGTGCCGCACTGATGGTGGGCCTGGTAGCAGGGTGCGGCACAGCCAACAATACGACGAATTCGGCGAACACGGCCGCGCAAACTCCCGCGGCGAAGAGCAACACCACGGTGGTCCAGCAGGGGCACAACAACCTCGTGGTGGCGCCCCCGAGTGTGGTGGGCAGCGCCAACCTGAAGCGGCTCACGGCCATTGCGAACAAGGAGCCGTCCAATTTTGAGGCGCAGCTGAATGCGGCGGAGAGCGCGTCCGCAAACGGCAACACGGCGCTCGCCATTCAGTACTTCAAGCGCGCCGCGCAGGCGAATCCCAAGTCTGGTCTGGCGCTGACCGCGCTCGGCAATATGTACCGCGAGCGCGAGAATCAGCCGAAGGAAGCGATTCCGTACTACCAGAAGTCCATTCAGGTGGATCCGTCGTACGGCTGGGCCTACTGGCAACTGGCGCAGGCGTACCTCACGCTCAAGGAGACCAGCCTCGCGAAGCAGACGCTGGAACAGGGCCTGAAGAACGTCAGCAAGAAGGACGCGGCCTATGCGGATATCCAGTCGACGCTCGCGCAGTTGAACGGCTCGCAGAAGGCGTCCAAGTGACGCGGACGAGCCTTCCATTTCGGCTTGCCTCGCGCCGCGCGAACGCGTAACATGTCGGAGGAGGCGTCTGACGACTCCGCTCTGCTGCGAAAGCCCCGCGGGAATGGAGGGGGTTCGATGTTTCGCACGCTGATGAAGTCCAAGATCCACCGCGCTACCGTGACACAGACCAACCTGCACTATGTCGGCAGCATCACCATCGATGAAGACCTCATGGAAGCTGCCGATCTCGTCGAGAACGAGAAGGTCCAGGTGGTCAACATCCACACGGGCGCGCGGTTTGAGACGTATGTGATCCCTGGTGACCGCGGCTCGGGCGTGATCGGCTTGAACGGCGCAGCGGCGAGGCTGGCCGAGCCGGGCGATTTGGTCATCATCATTTCGTACGCGGCCTACAGCGAGGAGGAGGTCCGACGTCACCGCCCGACCGTCGTGGTGGTGGACGCCGACAATCGGCCCGTCGAGGCCCTCGCCTCCGAGGCCGAAGAGAACAAGCGCATCGAACACGCCACAGCGCGCGTGTAACGCGGCTTCGTTGTTCAGGAAGGGCATCCGAAAGGGTGCCCTTTTGCTATATCGGCGGCGTTCTCCCTGATGCAGGGGGGCGCCTTCCCCGCCAATGGGGATGGCAAGCGCCTGAGATACTCCTCACAATGGAAAGGCGGCGAGAGATAGATTGAAACGCGTTCGACTGGGTCTCATCGGTTGCGGTGTGGTGGGAAGCGGTGTGCTCCGCGTGTTGAGCGATCGCGGCGGTGTCATTGGGGACATGCAGGTGGAGCCTGTGCGCATCGCCGTCAAGCACCTGTCGCGCCCGCGGCCTTCCTATGTGCCGCGGGAGAAGCTGACGGACGACTGGCGATCCGTCTGCCTTGCCGACGACGTGGATGTCGTGATTGAGGTGATGGGCGGCGTCGACGTGGCGCACGAGGTGGTCCGCACGGCGATCCGCGCAGGCAAGCCCGTGGTGACCGCGAACAAGGCGCTCATGGCGGCGCACGGCCCGGAACTCCGGGCGCTGGCGCGGGACCAGGGCGTGGCGCTTCGATACGAGGCGAGCGTGCTCGGTGGGGTGCCCGCCATTCACACGCTGCAGACCTACTTCCGCGTCAATCGCGTCACGGCCCTGCGTGGCATCGTGAACGGGACGAGCAACTACATCCTCACCCGCATGACGCACGAGGGCGCGAGCTTCGCGGACGCGCTCGCCGAAGCGCAGGCGCTCGGCTACGCCGAACCCGATCCCACGTCGGACGTGGAAGGCCACGACGCGTTCTTCAAACTTCAGGTGCTTCTCCAGGTGCTCGGCGTCGACACCGAGCCGCTCAGGAATGAGGTCTTCGCTCCGGCGTTGGGGAAGCGGCCGCCAAACGCGTGGCCGGCGGCCTACCTCGCGGCGCCGCGGGAAGGCATTTCGCATCTTCGTCCGGACGATGTTCTGCGGGCGAGATCGCGCGGGGAGAAGCTGAAGCACGTCGCCACCGCCCGCTGGCGTGAGGACGGCGTGGTGGAGGTGTTCGTCCGCGTCGAATCTCTCCCCCCGTCCGATCCGCTGTTTGGCATCGACGGGGTCGAAAATGCGCTCGCCATCACGGGCGACGTGGTGGGCACCGTGACGCTCACTGGCCCCGGCGCCGGCGCGCTCCCGACCGCGAGCGCGGTGCTGGAGGACGTGGTCCAACTGGTCGAGGTGCCGCATGCAGGAAACGCAGGCGTCGAGGACGAATTAGAGTGGCGAGTGAATTCATCCAGAAGGTAGGCGAACTATGATCTCTCGTCGCTCTTGGCTCGCAAGCCTCGCATCGTTTGCTCTCGCATGCGCACCACTGGCGGCTCCCATGGCGCAGGCCGCGGCGCGCCCGTCTTCGAGCGTGCCGCACGTCAAAGTCGCGCCTGGACACGTGCGCGTGATTATCCACGGAAAGCTGTACGATGCCATTCGCGTCGGCAACGATACGTACGTCGAGGAAGCCGCGTTCAACGCCTTCGGCACGCCGTACGTCGATCTCGGCAACGGCAGCATCGCGCTCACGGGTCGCAACGTGCAGGGGGTCATCTATTACGGGAAGACGTACGTGCCTTGGTCGGCGCTCGCCCCGTCGGTCCGTGCCATTCCGCTCAAGGGCGGGGGTTTTGAGTTGGTCAGCCAGCCGGTCAAGCATAGCTACGCAGTTTTGATTCAGACCTCGCAGGCGGTGGCGGGCAGCGTAGCGGTGTTGAACGTGGAGACCGTGGACGGAGACAACGCCGTGCCGGGGCAGGCCATCACCATTTCGAGTACAGGCTTCAGCCAACTGGAACCGTCCTCCGGCGCGTCTGCCATCCACGTCACCACGGATAGCTCGGGCACGTGGCAGGGTGGATTGACCGACTCGACGGCCGAAACGGTCTATGTGACCGTCTCGTGGAAGACGCCGTCGGGCGGCGTGGTGCGTCAGACCGTACCCGTGCCGTTCCAGGCGCAAAAGACGAATGGAACGTCGGGCAACGCCAGTGGCCCCGCCTCGCAGTCTCCACCCTCGCTCAGCTCGGAGCATCTCGTGGCCTCCACGCCGGTGAGCTTCTATCAGAACGGCGTGTTCCTGCAGGCCTCGAGCGGGGGGGAATCCATCACGTTCCAGTTGGACACGGGCGCGTATGAAACGCTTCTCGGCGGGTCGCTTGCCGCCCAGCTCCATCTGCCGAATCTCGGCACCATAGAGGTCGGCGGGATCGGCGGGACGGATGAGGCGTACATGAGCAAGGTGACGCTGAGCATCGGCGGTCACGTCTTTCCGGACATCCCCTGCATCGTGGATCCGAGCTGGACCGGGGTTCCGCTTTTGGGATACGGGTTCTTCCAACAAAATGGGTATGATCTCTTGATCTCCCAGACGCAGAGTGCCTTGTACATCATGAAGTGAGGACGTCGGCCAGCGGCGCATGTGGAGGTGACAGCGTTGGCGCGAAAGCGAATGGGTGAGTTGCTCGTGGAGTCGGGCATGCTCGCGCCGGAGCAGTTGGAGATGGCACTCGCGGAGCAGCGGGAGACCGGCGCTCGGCTCGGGGACATTCTCATCAACAACGGCTACATCACCGAGCAGCAGCTCGTGGAAGTCCTTGAGTTTCAGCTCGGGATCCCCCACGTCATCCTGGCGAATATGAAGATCGATCCCGAGGTGTTGAAGCTTGTGCCCGAACGCCTCGCGGAGACGTATGTTCTGATTCCGTATCGAAAGAGCGGGAATCGCCTGTACGTCGCGATGGCCGATCCGCTCGACTACTACGCCATCGACGATCTGCGCCGGTCGACCAACCTCGTCATCGTGCCCGCCATCGCGACGCGGCAAGACATCCAGGCTGCCATCTCGCGCCACTATCGAGGGAACGAGGTGTTCGAGACGGCGGTGAGGTCCGTGGCTGAAGCCGCGCCGCAGCGCGCGGAGCCTGAACCCGAGAACCGCGCCGACTCGCCCGTCGTTCGCGCGCTCAACCAGATCCTCATTGAGGCATCGGACGCCGGCGCGTCCGACGTGCACCTGGATCCGCAGGCGGACGGGGTGCTGCTTCGCTTCCGCGTGGACGGCTTTCTCCGCACGGAGCGCGTGATTCCTCGCAATCTTCAGAGCGGCCTCGTGGCGCGCGTGAAGATCTTGGCCCGCCTCAACATCGCGGAACAGCGGCTGCCGCAGGACGGGAGGTTTGAGTTTGCGGAGGGCGGGCGCAAGGTCGACGTGCGCGTCTCTACCATGCCCACCGCGCACGGCGAGAAGGTTGTGCTCCGCGTGTTCGATCTCGCCAAGCGCGCGTTCAGCCTGGACGAGCTCGGCTTTTCGCCTGCGAATCGGGCGGCGTTCGAGCGCATGATCACGAAGCCCTACGGCGCCGTGCTCATCACTGGGCCGACGGGATCGGGCAAGACGTCGACGCTGTACGCGGCGCTAAAGCGGCTGGCGACGCCGGAAGTGAACGTCATCACCATCGAGGATCCCATCGAGTATCAACTCGAGGGCGTGAATCAGGTCCAGGTCAACCCGGCCGCTGGGCTCACGTTTGCGCGCGGCCTGCGCGCTATCCTCCGCCAGGATCCCGACATCATCATGGTGGGCGAGATCCGGGACAACGAGACGGCCGAGATCGCCATGCGCGCCGCGCTCACGGGCCACCGCGTCCTGTCGACGCTGCACACGAACGACGCGGCGAGTGCCATCAACCGGCTCATCGACATGGGCGTGCCGGCCTATATGATGGCGTCCGGCGTGACGGGCGTGGTGGCGCAGCGCCTGGTGCGACTCGTGTGTCCGCGCTGCAAGCATGAGCGCCCGGCGACTCCGCTCGAGCAGGAGCTTCTCGAGCAAAACGGTTTTTCTGCGGATCGGCTGGTCGAGGGTCGCGGCTGCGCCGCCTGCGGCAATACGGGGTACAAGGGCCGCATGGCTGTGCAGGAAGTGCTGGAAGTGGACGACGACATCGCGCGACTCATTTTGACGTCGAGATCGACCGAGGACTACCTGCGAGCGGCGAAGGAGCGCGGCATGCGGACCATGTTCCAGGACGGGTTGGAAAAGGCGCTGCAAGGCAAGACGACGGTGCAGGAAGTGCTGCGCGTGACGGCTGCGACGTGAAGGGGGTGAGACGAGGTGAGCGTGTACCGGTATGAGGCCATTGCGCGCCCCAACCGGCGTGAGCGGGGAAAGATTGAAGCGGATTCGGAGGCGGACGCCATTCGCGCGCTTGCGGAGCGCGGCCTGTTTGTGGTCGGGCTCAAGGCGATGAGTGAAAAGTCGGATCTCTGGAACCGCGAAATCAAACTGAGCTTTCTCGAGCCGAAGGTCAAATCCGAGGATTTCGTCCCTTTCTGCCGGCAATTCGCGACGCTCGTTCGGGCCGGCGTGCCTCTTGTGCCAGCGCTTCAGGTCTTGGAGGAGCAACTCAAAAAGGGGCCGCTGAAGAAGGCGGTGGCCGAGGTGGCTGCGAAGGTCGAGGGCGGAACCGCGCTTTGGGAGAGCTTGGCGGAGTACCCGAAGGTGTTCCCTCCCATGTTCGTTCAGATGGTCCGCGCGGGCGAGGCGAGCGGTTCGCTCGAGGAAGTGCTGGAGTCCACGGCAAGATTTGAGGAGGGCCAGCGCGAGACCGTGTCGAAGATCAAGTCCGCGCTCATGTACCCGGCGCTCGTCTCGGTGATGTCGGTGCTGGTGGCCGGGTTTTTGATGATCAATGTGATTCCGTCGTTTGTGTCGGTGTTCGCCTCGATGCACGTGACGCTGCCGCTTCCGACGCGCATTGTGTTGTTTTCCGCGGACGCGGTGAAGCGATTCTGGTACGTGGCGCTCCTCTTGGTGGTGCTGTTGATAGGCGCGTGGATTTTCGTCAGTCGCCATGGCGAAAGCCGATACTGGCGAGATCGCCTGCTTTTGCACATTCCCATCTTCGGAAAGCTGATGCGCTATCGGGCCATGGCGCAGGCGTCGCGCACGCTGGCGATGCTGTTTCACGCGGCTCTGCCGGCGCTGACCGCAATGTCGCTCGCGGCCGACGCGGTGAGCAACCGGTATGTCCGCGTGAGCCTGCGGCAGGCGCGCGACACCCTGGGAGAGGGGGGCGCGCTGTCCGAAGCGCTGCAAAGGGCGGGCGCGTTCACGCCGCTCATGGTGCAGATGGTGCGCGTCGGCGAGACCACGGGCCATCTCGACGATATGCTGGCACGCGTGGCGACGTTCTACGAGTCCGAGCTGGAGGTGATGGTGGAGCGACTCCGGCAACTGCTCGAGCCGCTGTTGACGACGGTGCTGTCCGGCGTGGTGGGCATCATCGCGTTGTCGGTGCTGTTGCCCATGTTCTCGCTGTACAACAACCTCGGGTCGTACGGCGTCTCGTGACAGCTCGCGCCGGTGTCTACGAAAAATGTGGCCAAATTGACTAGAATGCATGTACAAGTGCACTTCCTGCCAGTATAATAGGTGCCATCAAAGGTCCTCATTCGACACGTAGGCTCGTACTTAGTCGAGCAGAGGGGAAGGGGAGTTCTGATGGGTCAGATGAGAATGAAGATTTCGAATGTGAAACAAAAGCTCCGGGATCAGCGCGGCGTGACGCTGATCGAAATGCTCGCCGTCGTCGTCATCCTGGCGATTCTCGCGGCGGTCGGCGTGCCGATTGTGCTGGCGCAGATTCAGAAGGCACGCGTGAACACGGATAAGTCGAACGAACAGTTAATTGCGGATGCGCTGCAGCGTGCGGAGTATGATTATCAGTCGAACTCGACGAACCAGGGCAGCTTATACATTTCCGCGCCTGGTCCCATTATCGGCAACAATACGGCACAAATCAGTAATGGTACAAATAACACGTCAGTGTATTCATATCTCTTGAACGGTAGTTTCAGCGGCAGTGGCACGGGTTACATCACGAGCATTCCGAATCCACAGTCGCAAACGGGAAACTTCTCTATAGTCAATGGCCTTCCGACGAACTACTCGGGTCCGTATGTCACCTTCACGTATCCCAACAGTACGAACGGAACGATGCAGACGTGGTACGTCGCTATCCAATAAAAATCTGATATATATATACAGGAGACATCGGTTTTATTTAGAAAGCTCCCCGCGCGGGGGCTTTCTGTGTAGATGCGGCCCGACAACTATGGGGTTCAGTCCCCCAGTTACACGGGGGTGTGGGGCGTTGGAGGGACTGAAGGTGCGCACGTGCAAGCTTGACAACAACGGTCGTGGCTGGAGGACGCGGTTCAAGGGCTTCACGTTGATTGAAGTGTTGGCGAGCGTGGTCATCATTGTGATGGCGGGAACAGCTGCGCTTTTTGCGGTGGAGTCCGTGCAGGCGGGACAGCTGAAAGAGGCCGAGTATTCGAAGGCGTTGGGGCTTGCAACGACGATTGCGGAGGAGATACGCGACAGGGATCCGAATGCACAGATTAGCGTGTTTGCACCCATTGTGCAGATCGCGTCCCCTTTGAAGTGGGGAAGCATGATTTCACAATTGTTTTCATCACAACCGATGTTTCAACAGGTAGTCTCTAGCGTGTATTCGAGCCTTTTAAACGACATATCGCAGCAAGGTTCCTTGAGCAGCTTCGATTTACTAAATATTGTAGAAAATATCATTAACTGGCCAAGTACCCAGTGGGGCCAAAAGATCCAAGCATGGACACAACAGGGGCAGATAACTATTATTCAGCAGAGCATTCTTCAGCAAGCGCTTGTGCCTTTTGAAGTCGTAGTGCCAGGTGATTCGTTGGGTGACAATCCGCCACCGCAGGATGCTGTCTTATATGTGCCTTCTCCAGCCAGTCTGTCCTCCGAATCGTCACCGGGAAGCATCAACGGTACCATGACTTATACCGAATTCGTGTTGGCGTTGGCAAGAGGAGGTAAGATGTGGAATCAACCGTACACGCTAATGGATGGGTATACATGCACCGTCAATGCGCAACGCGTGTACCCAAATAGCAGTTTTATGCCAGGCGAGTGGAACTATACCGTGACGGTTCAAAGCCCACACGGGGCCACGGCGAGCGTCACGGTTCCGGTGGTGGGATAGCGTGCGATGGCAATCGTTTCGAGGAAAAGATCCAGCGTGTGGCCTCACTTTGCTTGAAACGCTGGTGGCGATTCTAATCACGGCTATCGTTGGTACGGCACTCGTGGGGACCATCTGGCAGGTGGCTCTACGGTCACAGCGCATTACGGGGGCCAATCAGGCCATGGAGAGCGTTTTGACGATCACTCATGCGTTGACAGAAATGACACAGTCTGCCTCATACATGCAGATTCAATATACACGAGGCAATATATCCATTTGGCTGTTTCGCGGTGGTACGACCGTTGGGAACGTCGTGAGTTCAAGTCAACCATGGCTCGTCAATACAACAACTATTTCTTCCGGAAATGTTTCTTCTGGCGTTGCGAACGCAACATGTTTCTATGTCTTTGACTTCGTTCAGCAACCTAATCAGCTCTGGAACATCTATGGAGGGGCAGCTAAGCAGCCAAGCATAATGCCGAATTTCGGTAATCAACCTCTTGCCCAAAATGTGAATGTGCAATGGTACTTGCCCAATCTGGCAACATCGGCTTCCAATACTACAAATATGTCAAACGCCACTTGGTCTCAAATATTCACGCAGCTCTTCTATGGAAATTCAGCTATCGCCAATTCGTCGGTGTCGAGTGGAGAAGTGATCCATGGATTTATTTTGAGGATATCCGCCGCTTACAAGGCACCGAACGGTCAAATATCCACTTACGCTGTGACAGCCGGTTACCACGATATGAATCAAGGATGAGTGTTGTGACGAGGGGGAGGGTTGATGTTGCCTCTTATGAGAGCTGTAAGATCCGAACGCGGCTTTTCTCTTATTTGGTCACTGGTCTACGTAGTGATTCTGGCGTCACTCGTGAGTACCGCACTTATTTGGAGCCGCTATGCGCTTCGAATGGGTGGGCTAGGCCAAATATGGGATGAACGCAACGAATCTCAGTCTCAGGCGGCGTTCGATCAGGCAGCGCTTCAGGCGATGCAATTAGCAGCCCAACAGGCTAGGATTTCGACCATACCTTCAATCGACGATTTGAAGAATGTACTACAGCAGCAGGTGTTTCCTGCGCTGCAAAATCAGCAGATGCTGGCTTCTGTTGTATATACCTACCAAGTATCTTGGAACCAACAATATCCTCTAGGGCAGGATCAGTTGAATAATTTCAATTTTCTCCCACACGCCGTGATTCAGGTACAATCCCTGCAGGGCGGGTATTCTGCGTACTATAACGTAACGTACGCACTAAATGTCACTATCAATATTCTGCCAACATTCCAGTGGGTTTTGCAAATTACTCCGGATTGACGAAATGAACTGATACAAGATGCTCTCCACTATAGAAGAAAGCGCCCATCTTCAAGAATGGAAGGGGTAAAGGGATGCCGCTTCGTCTCACCACCTCATCGCGTTCTACCTCGGTTGGTGTGGAGATCTGCGACGCAGGTCTGCGCATCGCTGAGGTGGAACCTGGCAGACCTCTCCGCGTGTCGCGGCTCGAAACGGCGCCTTGGGATCTCTCCCAAACGGTGCGCGATCCGTATCCAACGTTCGCGCTGGCGCCTATCTTGTCGCACGCGTTTGACGCCAATCGGCGTAAGAAGCTGACGGTCCACGTCGCCCTGCCTTCGCGGTTTACCGTGATCCGACAGCTCACGCTTCCGGCAGTGGGCGAGAAAGAGCTCCAAAGTGCTATCGAGCTTCAGATTCAGCACAACATCCATTTGCCATTTGACGAAGCTGCGTACGATTATGTGCTGTGTGAACCTCCCGAGGACGAGGCGGACAGCGTCAGCGTGCTGCTCGTCGCAGCGGACAAATCGCGCGTCAACGATGTCATCCAGGGGTTTCGAGCTGTCGGTATGCGTCCGAAGACCATCGACATTCACGCGCTAGCACTGTATCGCTTGATTCGGCGCTTTCGTCCGGACCTGCCCCAGAACTTTCTGTTGTTGGAGACCAGCGAGGATACCGTGGACCTGCACGTCTTTCACGATGGTTTGCTTTATCTCACGCGCCAAGTTCCGGTCGCACTTGCGCCCACGTCCGACGTTCCAGCCTTCGACTATGTGAGTCAGTTTGACGTCGAGATCGAGCGCACGCTGAACTTCTTTATGTACACGTTGAATCAGCGCGAGGCGGGATTTGAGCGGGTTTTCGTCACGTTGCCGCGCGACGTGGACGCGTCCGAACACTTACAGGCTCTCGAGGAACGCATCGGGATGCCGTGCGAAGTCTTACCGCTGGCGGAAATGATTCGGCGCAACTGCGAAATCGGGCCGGAAGCGCATCGCATGCCCGATCTTGCGGACTACGCAGCGGCCATAGGCCTTGCGCTCCGGGGAGTGTGACCTATGGACATCAACCTCATGCCAAAACCAGTAAGCCGATCCGTCCGCATGCGCACGCCGGTGCGCGGCCGATGGCCGTGGATGGTCATAGGAAGTGGTGTGGCTGTCGTGTGTATCGCCGCAATTGTGGTGTCTCATCTCGCGGTGGCGCGGTCGGCGGCATCTCTGAATCAGCTCCAGCAGCAGGTTCAGCTTTTGCAGGCGCAGACGCAATCCGTCTCGACGAGCCAATCCGCGGAAGAGGAGACGGCGGCGCGGCAGATCGTCCAGTCGAGTGTGCGGTACGACGTGATTCTGAAAGATCTCGCGCATGATCTCTCTCCTTCCACCACAGTCGACTCGATGCAGCAGGCCGGCACCACCCTGACGCTCGCCGGGCGCACCAACAGCGTTGCCAGCGTGGCGGCGTTCGAAGCGGCGGTTTCGCGTGAACCGTTCACGTTAAGTGCGTCCTTTACGGCAGCGGCTCTGCAGGGCAGTGGCTCCAATGTGCCGGGCTCCAGCCAGATGGCGCTGGGGCACGCCATCGTCGCGGGAGCAAGCGGATCCAATTATCGCTACGATTACACGCTGACGGTGGTTCTGAAGTCAGGAGGTGGGGCCCCTTGAAGCTGACCCTGTCGAGATCGCTCTCGCAGCGGGACAAGTCTATCCTGCTCGTGCTCGGCGTCGTGGTGGTGCTGTTGCTGGTGTACCTGATTGGCGTACGACCGGCTCTTGATCAACTGTCCAACTTGGCGCAGGAGCGGTCGTCTTTGGAGCAGACGCTCGCATCTCTGGGTCAAGTCCATGCGCGGCAACAACAGGTGGAACAGCAGGGCAAGAACGTGCTCTCCCGTGTCCCTATCGGCCCACACGAGGCGAACGCGCTCGAGGTCATCAATGAGATTGCGCAGAAGGACAAAGTGACGCTCGTTTCGGTGGAACTGGGTCAGGGGACGGGATCGACAGGGGCGTCGCCGACGATGCCGTCGGGATCGGGAAGCGCGACGAGTTCGTCCCAGGTGCAAGGTGGGGCGCTTCCGAGCCTTCAGTACACCATTTCGGCCACAGGCAGCACCTCGGACCTCGAGGCGTTCTTCGCCGATCTCGCCACAGCGCCGCGCCTGATGACGGTGCAGTTGCAGAGCGCCGTGGGGACCGCGAGCGGCGTCACGGCGAACTTTACGCTCACGGCCTACTACCGCAACGGCTGACCATCATCGGCCGCAGACCGTGGGCTGGGGAAGGATACGAGAGGAGGCGCCTGTTTGTTCACGGCATTTGGCATTGTTCTGTTTGCTCTCATCGTCCTCATGGCCTATCTTCTGCGCAACCCGCAGTTCATTGGCTACGCGGGTGAAAGCATCATTCGGAGACGGCTCTCATCTTTGCCCCAGGGTGAATATCGTGCGCTGCACAACCTGCTCGTGCCGCGCGAGGACGGCAAGCGGACGCAGATCGATCACGTCGTCGTCTCGCCTTACGGCGTCTTCGTGATCGAGACCAAAAACTATCAAGGCATCATCGTGGGGAAAGATGAATGGAAGGAATGGACGCAGGTCCTGAATCGGCGTACCAAACACCGCTTTCTGAGCCCTGTGGTCCAAAACGAGGGACACATTCGCGCGCTGGCTCACGCGGTGCCCGAAGTGCCGCGCAGCGCGTTCCGCTCCATTGTCGCCTTCAATGACAAGGCGCGGCTTGATGTCGAATCGCAGAAGGCCGAAGTTGTGCATTTTCGCCATCTGGCTAAGGCCATCCGCGCGCATCGGGAGAAGATCATCCCGGAAGAGACTGTGAATCTGGTCGTGGAGCGATTGCAATCCGTTGACATCAAAGGCGACAAGGCTCGCCAGGAACACATCAAGGGCATTCGCGAGATGAAACGGCAACTGGCCGCCAACGTCTGCCCGCGCTGCGGCGGCGATTTAACGATCCGCAAAGGAAAGCGCGGCGATTTTTACGGGTGCTCGAACTATCCTCGTTGCCGCTTCACGCGGTCGGTGTGACTGGGCTTCTCCCCGCGAAACTGCGGGTGCGAACCCGCGCGACTCGGCGTTTGGGCCCTCTGCTCCGTCCCTGCTGCGCCCATCCACGAGAAATCCCCGCTGGTCCTCGTCAGCGGGGATTTCTCGTGGATTCGGCCCGCCGCCCGGTCACGGGTCACGACTGCTGCGTGAGTTGCGCAGGCTGCCATTGCCGCAGGATGGCTGGCGAGATCTTCCCTTGCTGCACCAACTCCCGAATGCTCATCTCCATGGTGATCATGCCGAACTGGCGGCCCGTCTGCATCATGGCGCCAATCTGGTGTGTCTTGCCGCTGCGGATGAGGTTGGCCACCGCGGGCGTGTTCACGAGCACCTCGAACGAGGCCACGCGCCCGCGACCGTCGCGCGTGCGATGCAGGCGCTGCGAGACGACGCCCGCCAAAACGCCCGCGAGCTGGATGCGGATCTGCCCCTGCTGCTCCGGGGGAAATACGTCAATGATGCGCTCCACCGTCTGCACCGCGTCCGACGTGTGCAGCGTGGCAAACACGAGGTGGCCCGTCTCGGACGCCGTGATGGCCGTCGCGATGGTCTCGAGATCGCGCATCTCGCCGACGAGCAGGATGTCCGGGTCCTGGCGGAGTGCCGCGCGCAGCGCGGGCGCAAAGCCCGACGTGTCCTGGCCAATCTCGCGCTGGTCGATGATCGACAGCTTGTGCGTGTGCAAGTACTCAATCGGGTCCTCCAAGGTGATGATGTGCTTGCGCTGGGTCTGGTTGATGGCGTCAAGTACCGCCGCGAGCGTGGTGCTCTTGCCGCTCCCAGTCGGGCCTGTGACGAGGACCAGCCCGAAGGGTCGGTTCATCAACGATTTGAGCACGCTTGGCAGTCCGAGTTCTTCCATCGTCGGGATGCGCTGTGGGATGAGCCGTGCCGCGATGCTGATGGAGCCCCGCTGCCGATACGCGTTCACGCGGAAACGCGCCACACCCGGAATGCTGTAGGAAAAGTCGATCTCGCCCGCCTCCATGAAGCGCTGCCAGCGATCCTCCGAGAGCATTTGGCGAGCGAAGGTCTCGAGATCGATAGGCATGAGCTTGGCACCCATCGGCTCGAGATCACCGTGCACGCGATAGGTGACCGGCGCACCCGCTGAGAGATGAACGTCTGAAGCTTCTTTCTCTTTCGCCAAGGCTAAGATCTCGTCGATTTGCACCCTTGAACCCCTCCTTGAATCGGCGACGTCGCCACTCACCTGGGTGTCGCGGCGCGGCGGGTTGAAGCGTGGTACCCTGCATCGCCATTGGCGTGAGCGTTGCATGGCCGCATCTTCCCGCAGCGCAGGTGTCACGGCCCGAGCCCCGTCAGGCGCGCGTACCCATGCCACAGGTCCGGTCCCACAAACGCGCATGTGGCCGCGGCCAGCGCCAGAAACGGCGCAAACGGGATGGGCTGCTGGGGTTTGACGCGCCCTGCGAGCCGCAGGGGCAGTGCGGCGAGTACACCGTAGATGGCGGCGAGCACGAAGGCCATGACCATGTAACCCGGCCCGAGCATTGCCCCGATGCCGAGGTTCAGTTTGGCATCGCCCATGCCCATCTTTCCGCCCGTCACAAAGTGAATGGCCGCTACGATGACGTACCCCACCGCGGCACCCGCGGCCGCCATGAGCCACGTGCGAATGCCGGTCAGGCCGCTCCCCAAGAACAAGACGGCTCCCGCCGGGAGCGTCAGGACGTCCGGCAGGGTGAGCGACGTGAGATCGCACGCGACGGCCGACGCGAGGTACAGCCAGAACGTCCACCAGACCGCGAGCTGGGCATGGTTGCTGGTCTCGTTAGCGGCGGAGAGCGCGTAGGCCACACCCGTGGCGAGCTCGATGGCCGGGTATCGCCACGAGATGGGCGCCTTGCACGTGCGGCAGCGCCCGCGAAGCACCAGCCACGACAGAACCGGAACCAGTTCCCAAGCCGCAAGGTCCCGGCCACAGTTTGGGCAGTGCGATCCCGGCCAGACCACGCTCTCCCCGCGCGGGAGCCGATAGCCCACGACGTTTGCGAACGATCCGAAGATGAGTCCGTAGATGAAGGCCAGTGCAATCAAAATCTCGTGGGTTGCGGATTCCTGCGCCATTCCGAAACTCCCTTGTGGCACCTCTGGCTGACCTGTGCGCGTCTGGTGATACAAACCAATACGCTTTTCCTCGCCCAAATTCCTGCTGAGTCGACGCAAATGGACAAGCTTTTGTGCGTTCCTACCATGACAACTTCGCCCAACTTGGTATGTTGAAGAGGACGAGCGAGGCGGAGGGATGGTTGTGGACTTACAAACCTTTTATGAGAAGCATGGGTTTGCGCGCTTGTACGAGTGGACGCTGCCCCCGCGAGAGGCCGGGTATGAGCCGATCTCGTCGCTCGCGGCGGACGTTGCCCCGGAGGCGCGCCGGTACCTTGAGGCCATCTATCCTCGAGGGCTGTATCGGCATCAGGTGAAGGCCATCCGCGCGGCGTGCCAAGGGGAGAACGTGTGCCTCGCGACCGGCACGGCCTCCGGCAAGAGCGCGCTGTTTTTCGCGGCCGGGATCGACACCATGGCGAAACGGTACAAGGCGCGCGTGCTTGCGATGTATCCCACGCGCGCGCTGGGGCGGGAGCAGGCCGATCGATGGCGGCAGGCCATCGCGGCGGCTGGAGCGGACTGGAAGGTCTGTCTCATCGACGGCGGGGTGCCGATGACGGAACGGGAGTCCCTGTTGCGCGAGAGCGACGTCATTGTCATGACGCCGGACGTGGTGCATACGTGGCTGTTGCCGACACTCTCCTCGGCGGCCGTGCGCACGTTTCTGACGCACCTTCGACTGGTTCTGGTCGACGAGGTGCACACGTATTCGGGCGTCATGGGGACGAACAGCGCCTTTTTATTTCGGCGCCTGGCGCACGTGGCGGACGTGCTGGGCGGGGCGTTTCGCATCGTGTGCGCGTCGGCCACCATCGCGAAGCCGGAAGAGCACGTCGCGAAATTGTTTGGGCGGAGGTTCTTCGTCGTTGGAACAGAAGACGACACCTCGCTGCGTCATCCGACGGGCGTGGAGTTTGTGGCCCTTCCTGCGGGCGGCGATTTGCTGCAGGCGGTGGCACTTCTCCTTCGCCACATCGCGGGCCAGGGGAGCCGCGCCATCGCGTTTCTCGACAGCCGCCAGCGGGTCGAGATCATCGGCTCCATCTTACAGCGCCAGGACGAGGACGAGCCCGACGAGGATGAGGCGTTGGGCCGGAACTTGCGGGAACTGGAGCATATCGGAATCCTGCCGTATCGGTCCGGGTATGAGGAGGCGGATCGCCAAGCCATTCAACGCGGACTGACATCCGGCGCGCTGCGGGGCGTCGTGAGCACGAGTGCGCTCGAGCTCGGCATGGACATCCCGAATCTCGACGTCGCCGTGCTCGTTGGCGTCCCACAGTCGCAGACAAGCCTTCTGCAGCGTATTGGCCGCGTCGGGCGCCGTGGGCCAGGTCACGTGGTCATCCTACACGCCCAAACGGCCCTCGACGACGCGGTGCTCGCGAATCCGTCGTTCCTCTGGGAGCGACCGCTCACCGAGGCCGTCCTGTACCTTGATCACCGTCGGGCGCAGTACATCCACGCCATGTGCCTCGCCGGGATCGGCGGTGAGCACGATCTCGCCCTGAACCGCCGCCCGGGCGATCCGGACGCGTTTCAGCTCTCTGAAGCGGTGGAGTGGCCGGATGGCTTCGCTGAATTGTGCTTGGCTGAGCGATCCGGCCAGATCCCTCCCGAGTTTGAGACCATGCGCATTGAGGCAGGCGACAGCCCGCACCGCACGTATCTCCTGCGCGACATGGAGCGGCGGTTCACGGTCGAGCTGCAGGCGGCAAACGAGTTGGACAAGCTTGGGGACCTCTCGATGTCCCAGGTGATGCGCGAGGCGTATCCCGGCGCCATCTACCGCTACATGGGCCGTTGCTATCGCGTCATGCGCGTGTATCATCCGTCGGGAAAGATTGTCGTGCGGCCTGAGAAACGGTACCACACCAAGCCGAGCGCCATCCCGCCGCGCATTTCGCCGCAGATCGACCGCCCCGGCACGGCCGTGTATCAGGCGGGCACCGGTTTCATCGTCGCGAGCGATCTTTTAGTGCACGAGATGGTCACCGGCTTCGTCGAGTATCGCGGCAGGACACCCCACCGATTCGATTACCCTATCCACAATGATCCCGATCTGCGCGGCGTCCAGTTCGACATGCCGCTGTTCCAGCGCCGATATGTGACCCACGGCGTGTCCTTCTTCCACCCCGACCTGCGCGATCACGACGCCCTGAACGCGCTCATGTCCCTTCTGTTGGAGGCGTACGCCTTCGTCGTTCCCTTCGACACCCAGGACGTCGCCGTAGGCATTGCGCGCGTGAGCGGCGCGCGAAACCCATCGCTGCCACAGGACGCCCGCCTCCTCACGCTCTACGATCGCGTCTACGGCAGCCTGCACCTCGCGGCGCGCATCCTGGAGCCCGGCGTGTTGCCGCGGGTGGCTGAGCAGATGGAGGCATTTTTGCATGCGCGCTTCTGGAATGAGATCGATCCCGACCTCAGGCCCATCGCCAAGGCGTGGGTCTCCTCGTTGCGCGAGCCGCTCGTCTCCGTGGGTAGCGAGGCAGAGGCGGCCCCGGCGAGCGAGGGCGAGTCGCGCGTGCGGGTCATTCTTCCGGGCAGCGTCGGCTACGTGGAACTGGAGGGCCGCCGATTTCTCGTCGACGCCGTGTTTTTCAAGCCGTCGGGCCTTCACTACCGCGGCAGGTACCCGGACGACACGTCGCACCAGTCGTGCGAGATTCAGCTCCCCGTGCATCTGGTGGCCGAGATGCCCGGAGAGTCGCGGTGGGGCTTCTACGACATCGAGCGCGGCGAGGTCGTCGAGGTTTCTCCTGAAGGCAATCGGTGACGCCGGACGCGCAAGGCTATGCGCGGGCGCCTGCCGCCCTATCGCACGGGAGGTGTGATAGACTAGCTTTCGAGGCTCGCTGTGCCGAAACGCGGTGAGCCGGGGTCAAATTCATCACGGGCACAGGAGTTATCACCATGCGAATCGGACGGACATGGCTCGGTGCGCCAGCGTGGTTGTGGCTGCTCGCGCTCGCGCCACGCCTTGTGACCATCTTCGTGTATGGACCGCATCTCACGATTCACAGCGACGACGAAGGTTACTACCGAAGTGCACTGTGGCTCCTGCAAAAGGGCACCTTTTCGTATTACACGCCGGACGCGCCGACGGTGCACATGATGCCCGGGATCACGCTTTTGTTGGCCGGGATCCTCTGGGTGTTTGGGACGGGGACCGTCGGTCTGTATGCAGGGAAAATCGTGTTCACCCTCATTGCGACGCTCGGCATCGCGGGCATCTACCGCGCGGTGAGCCGGATCAGCCGGCCCTGGGTCGGTGCCGTGGTCGCCGCGGCCATCGCGCTGTACCCGCCTGAAGTGCTGGTGGACACGCTCTTTCTCACGGAGCCGCTTTTCATGGCGGCCTTCGCCTGGTTGTTCGATTTCACGTTCAAAGTCGCGGAGTCCAGGCGGCTGCGGGACGTGCTTGGGCTCGCCGTCCTGTTCATGCTCGCCATCTATGTGCGCCCGAATGTCGCGCTCTGGATTGTCCTCGCCCTCATATACTTCCTGATGAAGGGCTATCCCCGTCCGCTCTTCTGGCGACATCTCGGGGCGGCCGTCGTGGTCGGGCTCATCTTCATGGCGCCTTGGTGGATCCGGAACGAGATGGTGTTTCACCGATGGATCCTCTTCACCGACGACAGCTGGAACCCGCTTCTCCTCGGCACTTTTGAGGGGTACGGCTATCCGCCTCCAAGCAACGAGGGCGCCATCGAGCACCAGTTGCTGCGCGAGTATCCGAGCCTGCGGCCGCAGTCGATGCACGAGTTGACGTGGTTTCACCTGCAGAAGCAGATTGCGTTCAAGCGCATGGGCGAATGGTTGAAGACCAATCCGTCCTCCTTCTGGACGACCTATCTCTGGCTGAAGCCGCAGATTCTCTGGCTGCGCGCCTACTTGCCTATCCCCATCTTCGGCATCACCGAGGCTTCCCTTCGCGGGCTGCAGACGTGGGTCGTGGATGCGTCCATCGCCGGCCACTTGGTCGCGATGGTGTTTGCCCGCGGGCGGCGGCGCGAGCTCTTGCTCGTCTGGCTCACGTTGCTCTATTACACGGCCTTGTTCTCGTTCTTCTTCGCGTTCGAGCGGTACAACGTGCCTATCGACTGGCTGATGTTTTCGGGCGTGCCCTTGGCCGTGTGGGCGCTTCTGCGCGCCATCGTGGGCGAGGAGCGCAAACGCGGGCGTGCCAAGTCAGGGCGTGGGCGATCGCGCCGCCGCGCCGCTCGCTGACCCACGCTCTGGCGTTCTGCGGCAGGCAGCCGGCCGCGCGCCCGAATGGCGAGCAGCCAGCGCGCCCGACGGGTGCGCCGCATCTTTCCGGACGAGGTGGCGTTATGGGAGGCGGCGCATCTGGGTCACGTGTCTTGCCAAGCGGAGCGTAACCCAAGGCGCCGCGCGTGGTACTGCATGCGCTGACGGCTGATGCCAAGCGATCGCGCCGCGCGGGTGAGGTTGCCGGAGGCCGCTTCGTACGCCCGGCGAATGGCGTCGTCGGAGGGGCGTTCGGCGCGCGCCGCGTGCGCGCCTTCTTGCGGGGCGCCTTCGGCGAGGAGCGGGTGTGCGGATCGAAGCATCGCGGCCGAGATTTCCACGGCTTCGGGCCAGAGGGCCAGGGCGGATCGGACGGTCTGCTCGAGTTCGCGCACGTTCCCTGGCCAGTCGTGACTCGTCAAGAAAGCCAAAGCGCCGCTCGTGAGCCGCGCGTCGCGCCCTTCCCCATACTTGCGCAAGAAGGCCCGGGCCAAAAGCGGGATGTCCTCAGGCCTTTCCCGAAGCGGCGGCAGGTGGATGGCGATCGCGCCGATGCGGTACAGGAGATCCGGGCGCAGGAGCCCACGCGCCATCGCCTCCCTTGGCGGCACGTTCATGGCGGCCACGACGCGCGCGTCTGTCTGGACGGATCGCCTCGCGCCAATCGGCCAGATTTCGCCGTCTTGCAGTGCGCGCAACAGCTTTGCCTGCACGGCGGGGGACATGGCATGGACCTCGTCGAGGAACAGTGTGCCACCACTTGCGAGCTCGAGGACCCCCGCGCGGTCCACAGCGCCCGTGAACCCGCCTCGCCTCGTGCCAAAGAGCACGCTCTCCGCGAGCCCTTCCGGCCACGCTGCGCAGTTTTGCGCCAAAAACGGGCCGTGTTTGCGCGCGCTCGCCTCGTGAATGGCCTGGGCGAACAACTCCTTGCCCGTGCCCGTCTCGCCCACGAGGAGCACCGGCAGGTCCGTCCGCGCCGCGCGCTCGGCGAGATCGAGCGCCTGCCGCATGGCTCGGCTCTCGCCCAGGATGTCCGCGAACGAGTATCGGCGCCTGACGCGCGCGTCTGCCGCTTCCTGTGCAGTCTCGCGCGGCACCGCAATCTCTATGGCGCCGATGATCTCCCCCGCAACGACGACGGGCTTGGTGCGATTCTGGGTCACCACCCGCCGCCCGTTGCGCGCCACGTAGACCTGCTCGTCAATCTGCACCGGATGGCCGGTCTTCAGCGCCCGCCACAGCGTGCTCGTCTCCTCGTTGAGCTCGTACAGCTCAAACACGTTTTTCTCCAGCACCTCGTCCGGCCGATACCCGTCGATCTCGCCCATCACGCGGTTGTACACGCGCGTCCGCCCGTCGCGATCAACCGCGTGTACGCCGACCGGCGCGAATTCGAGGATCTCCTGATACAGCTTCCAGACGTCCGCCACCACGCTCGGTTCCATGCGTTCGCCTCCTCGCCGCCTGTCTCCGTTTTGCGGTTTTGCGCGCCGATTTTGCGCCGTCAGAATCATCATACACTGTTCTGGCGCGGCCCGGCACCTGGCACGGCGCTTGCTCGTATCTTGAGGCAGATTCCTTGAAGGAGGCGGTGCACGATGGCCGACGTGAAGACGCTCCCTGGACGGGCGAGCGCACCCCATCTGCAGGACGCGGAGGCGTACCTGGCGCGCGCGTATCGCCCGTTTTTGCCCGCGATGATCGCCAGAGCTGAAGGAAGCCTGCTCTTCGATCTCGACGGCAACCGGTACATCGACTTCGTGGGCGGCGTCGGCTGCCTGAACGTCGGACACAGCCACCCGAAGGTGGTGGCGGCCGTGATCGAACAGGCAAGGCGGTTCACGCACACGGACTACACGATGTTCCCGTACACACCGCTCATCGAGCTGGCCAAGCGCCTGGCGCCGAAGACCCGCATCCCGAACGCGAAGGGCCTCTTCTTCAACTCCGGTGCCGAGGCCGTGGAGAACGCCGTGAAGATCGCGAGGTGGGCGACGGGGAGGCCGGGCGTGATCGCGTTTGACGGTGCCTTCCACGGGCGGACGTACATGGCCATGAGCCTCACGAGCAAGCTTCACCCGTACAAGGCCCACTACGGCCCGTACGCGCCGGAGGTGTACCGGCTCCCGTACCCGAGCGCGACGCACGGGCCGCGTCTCGACGAGTTCCGGCGGTTTCTCGAGCGCGCCGCGGTGACGTGGTTCGATCCGGCCCAAATCGCGTGCGTCATCGCGGAGCCTATCCAGGGCGAGGGCGGGTACATCGTGCCGGTGGAAGGGTTCTTCCCACTTCTGCGCGAATTTTGCGATAAGCACGGGATCCTGCTCGTCGCGGACGAGATCCAAACCGGCTATGGGCGCACGGGGCGGTTTTTCGCCATGGAGCACGAGGGCGTGGTGCCGGATCTCATGACGTGCGGCAAGTCCATTGCGGCCGGACTGCCGCTTTCCGCCGTGTTCGGCCGGGCCGAGATCATGGACGCGCCAGCCGAGAACACGCTCGGCGGCACCTACGTCGGCAACCCGGTGGCTGCGAGCGCGGGGCTCGCGGTGCTCGACGTGATGGAGGAGGAGGGGCTCGTGGCGCGGGCCGAGGAGGTCGGCGCGCGCATCCGGGCGAAGCTCCTCGATCTCATGAGCGAGTGCCCGTTCATCGGCGACGTGCGCGGGCGCGGCGCCATGCTCGCCGTGGAGTTTGTGCACCATCGCGCCACGATGGAGCCGCACCCGGGCATGGTGGCGCAGATCCTGCGCCTCGCGATGGAGCGGGGGCTTCTGCTCATGAAGTGCGGCGTGTACAACAACGCGATTCGCTTCCTCTGTCCGCTCAACATCCCCTGGGACGTGCTGGACGAAGGGCTGGAGATTTTCGCGGCGGTGGTCCGCGAGGTGAAGGAGCGTGAGGCGCATGCATCGGTTTGACCCTTGTCTGAACTTCATCGGCGGCAGGTGGTGCGAGCCGAAGACGGGGCAGTACGGGGACAACGTCAACCCCGCAAACGGCGAGGTGCTCGGGGTGTGGGCGAGATCGGGCCCGGACGATCTCGACGACGCCGTGCGGGCGGCCCGCGAGGCGCAGGCCGCGTGGCGCCTCGTGCCCGCACCGGAGCGCGCGAAGGTGCTGCGGCGCGTCGCGGATCTATTGCGGGATCGCAAGGAGGAACTCGCGCGGACGCTGACGATGGAGATGGGCAAGGTCATCGAGGAGGCGCGCGGCGAGGTGCAGGAGGCCATCGACATGGCCGATTACATGGCGGGCGAGGGGAGGAGGCTCTTCGGCCAGACCACGCCCTCGGAACTGCCGGACAAGTTCGCCATGAGCGTGCGCGCGCCGGTGGGCGTGGTGGGGATCATCACGCCGTGGAACTTTCCCATCGCCATCGCGTCGTGGAAGTCGCTCCCAGCCATTGTCGCCGGCAACGCCGTGGTGTGGAAGCCCGCGGAGGAGACGCCGCTTCTCGCGCGGGCGTTTGCCGAGGTGTATCAGGAGGCCGGGCTGCCCGCGGGGGTGCTGAACGTCGTGTTCGGCGACGGCCCGGTGGTCGGCGAGGCGATGCTCCATCACCCTGGCATCGACGTCATCTCCTTCACCGGATCGACCGAGACCGGGCGGCACATCGCGAGCCGCGCGGGCGCGAATCTGAAGCGCGTGTCGCTCGAGATGGGCGGCAAAAACGCCATCACGGTGCTCGCCGACGCAGATCTGGACCTCGCCGTGGACGCCATCGTCTGGAGCGCCTACGGCACGAGCGGCCAGCGGTGCACCGCAGCGAGCCGCGTGATTGTGGAGCGAGAGGTGGAGGAAGCGTTGCTCGCTCGCCTGCTCCCGCGCGTGCAGGCGCTCCGCGTCGGCGACGGGCTGGATCCGGCCATCCAGGTTGGCCCCGTCATCCACGAGGAAGCGCTCGCGAAGATCGATGGGTACGTGCGGCTCGGCGTCGACGAAGGCGCGCGGCTCTTGACCGGCGGCCGCAGGCTGACGGAGGGGCCGCTGGCACGTGGCTTTTACTATGCGCCGACCGTGTTCGCGGGCGTCCGCCCCGACATGCGCATCGCGCAGGAGGAGATCTTTGGCCCGGTGCTCTGCGTGATGGCCGTGGACTCGTTCGAGGAGGCCATTCGCGTCAACAACGGCGTGAAGTACGGGCTCTCGGCCAGCATCTTCACGCGCGACGTCAACCGCGTGTTTCGCGCGATGCGCGATCTCGACACCGGCATCGTCTACGTCAACGCGGGCACGACGGGAGCCGAAATTCACCTGCCGTTCGGCGGCACCAAGGCCACCGGAAACGGACACCGAGATTCCGGCCAGGCCGCCCTCGACGTCTTCACGGAATGGAAGACCGTGTACGTCGACTACAGCGGTCGACTGCAGCGCGCGCAGATCGACAACAACTGACGAGACGAGATGGGCGCACCACCGTGTTCCGGCGATGCGCCCTCGCGTTCTTTTGCTCTCACGACCAGTAGGACCGCATCGATCCCGCCATCTGCAGCGCGGACTGGATGGGCGACGCCGCGCTGTTGGTGGTCTGGACCTCGTACACGTTCCCGTTCTGGCTCCAGATGACCGTCACCGTGACATTCATGCCAGACGGGTTTTGGTTGTCCACAATCACGCGGCCAACGCCGTCCGTCGCGGGAAGGGACGTGCTTGAGAGCGCGCTCACGAGCTTGTCCACAATCGGCGTCGGCGGCACCGACGTGTTCTCGTTCACCACCTGGAAGTTCCATCCGTTGTCCGACCAATACACGACGGTGGAGTTGCCCACGGTGGCCATTTGGGCCGAGTGGTTGTTCGGCAGCACGATACCTGTGCCGCCCGAGGGCATGGCGCCGCCGTGGACAGCGCTCGCGAACGAGGAAATGCTCGACGCCGCCTGGCTCGTCGAGACAAAGTGGTCCACTTCATATGACGCGTACGGCTGCCCGCCCGTCAACAGATCCACGTGATAGCCCACGAGGAACTGAGGCCCGTGCGCGCTCGGCTGTGTATTGTGGGCGTTGTACGACGTCGATCCCCCTCCCGCCGGCTGCGGCACGTAGGTCGGCGCATCCGCCCCTTGGAATCCGTTCTCGCCGAGGCTCGTCATGGCCTGCTGCACAATGGTCGGGAACGCGCTGGCGTCGGCCGGCTGCGATCCGCCCTGCGACGAGTTGCTCGTGTTTTGCATCGACGTGCTGTTTTCCGCCGCATTGGTCGTCGAGCCGCTGCCCGTCGAGTTCGAGACATTTGTGGTGTTGTTCTGCGGCTCTTGGGTCACGTTGGTCGCGTTCGTCGTGTTGTTCAGAGGCGGTGGGCTTCCGCCTGACGATCCGCCTCCGCATCCCGTCGCCAGGAACAGGGCTGCCGCCACTGAAAGCAACGCGTATCCGTAGGTTCTGGATTTCGGCATGTCGTGATCCTCCTCGAGGTTGGAAGCGCCGACGCGGGTCGGCTCCCTGGCCACGCGAATGGTATCTCTCCCTAAATCTCTTCGACGCCACCCCCCATTTTCCTGTCCGTGCCGCGCTTCGCCACCATTCGCTATTTCCCGAGAAATGTCGACGGCGCCCGACAGCGTTCGCAGGATTTGGTCGATGCGCGGCGTATTGTTCCAGCATGTGTGTCCTGCGTTCGAATCCAGCCCCATCTTATCGAAGCATCCGGAGGTGCTCGCCGTTTGTTTCGCCCTCGCGCTCTCGCAACGTTCGGTAAGCTTGGCGCGCTGCCGATTGCCGCGGCTGTTTCCGCGTATTTCGCCGCGCTTCCAAGTGTCTCTGCATCCATCCATGCCGCCCCTCCTTCCTCGAGTTCGGCGGGCGCATTCGTCGTCCCAGGCGTGGGGCAGGTGTCGGTTGCGTGGTGGCAGGAGGGTGGGCGCGTGTATGCGCCGCTTTCCGCCTGCGTCGCCTGGTTCAACCTCATGCACGTTCCTCAGGCCTTCACGTCGAGCGGATGGGTGGTGGGAGATCTCCCGTCTCCTGCGCAGGCGCCCCCATCTTCGGGCCCGCTTTTCATCTGGTATTGGCAGCCCGCTCACGGCGACGAGGTGACGTACGCGGGGCCCATCGACGCGCATGCCATCGCCAAAAGCGGTCAAGTCTACGTGGATGTGGATGCGCTGCAGCAGCTGTTGGCCGCCTTTCACGTCCAGACGCGCTGGCAAGGCTCGCAGCTGGCTGTGATCGATCCCGCCCCACAGGTGTCGCTCCCATCCTGGGGCGTCGCCTCATCCGCGTACCAAGTGCAGGGAGATCTGTGGCCCGAGCCGTGGTTCTACGGGGAAGCAGGCGTCACCTCTTCGGCGCTTTACAATCCGCTTACACCGGTTCTCCCTCTTCGCCTGAAGGCTCAGGATGGGTTTTCGGGCGAGGCGATGATTACGGTTCGCTCGCTTGCGCGCGCGGACGAAGTGCATCGCTACAGCGCCCGCATGATCCATGGCGCGCTCGACGCCACCATCCGCCTGCCTTTCACGGGACTTCTGGGCGTCGAGGTGGATGAAGTTCTCAACGCGTCGACGCTCCAGCTGCGCCCCTTGGCCTACAGCCGCGCCATCGAGTCCGCGGCGCCCAATCTCTCGCTTCAGAGCCTCGGGCTCCTTCAGAGTTGGTTTGTGAACCACAACGAGTCGCCGCAGGTAGCAGAACTTGCGGCTTCCATCGCGCACACGAGCCCAGGCGCACGGGCGCTCTCGCCGCAGCAGGTGGACGCAGAGATTCAGGCCATTTCGGACTGGGCGTCGCTGCACATCTGGTACAATTGGCCGGCTTACCTGCACGGTCAGGTTCCGTGGCAGCAGATGACCACCACGCTATCCCTTCACGAAGGCGTGTGCCAGGACATCTCGGGCGTCGCGGCGGGACTCCTGCGCGCGCTCGGGATCCCGGCGCTGGTCGTGCAGGGGCAGGGCCTGGGGCAACTTGGATGGGGTCCCCATCAGTGGGACGAGGCCTGGGACGGGCAGCGGTGGGTGGTCTTCGATCCAACGTTTGACGCCGTGTACACGAGCGATCAAGGCATCGCGCCGCCCTCTTCCGTCACGCACCACGACTTCGATCCGCCTCCGAGCGTGTTTGATCAAACCCACCGCGGCGGCCAGATCGCCGATTGGTAACCCGAACTTTGCAGCAGACGAGGAGAGGATGTTTGTGAACGTGCATCGATATGCCGAAAACCCGCTCATCACCCCGAAGGACGTGCCACCTTCGCACCCCGATATGCGCGTCATTGGCGCCTTCAATGCAGGTGTCGCTCGCGTGGGCGACGAGACCGTGCTCGTGCTGCGCGTCGCGGAGCAGGCGAGCGCGGACGAGGACGCCGTGGGCGTGCCTGTGTACAATCCCGCGCACCGAACCGTCGAGGTCCACTGGTTCAAACGTTCGGATCCGCACTACGACTTCTCCGATCCGCGCGCGGTGCGCCGCAAAGACACCGGCGAAACGGTGTGGCTCACGTCCATGTCTCACCTGCGCCTCGCGCGAAGCCGCGACGGCCGCCATTTCACCGTGGACGAGAAGCCGTTTCTCGCCCCCGAGACGCCCTATGAGGCGTTTGGCGTCGAGGATCCGCGGGTGGCCGAGATCGCCGGCGTGTACTACATCACCTACACCGCCGTGTCCGATCACGGCGTCGCAGTCGGCCTCGCCGCCACGCGGGATTTTCACCACGTCTGGCGCCTCGGCCTCATCCTGCCGCCGGAGAACAAGGACGCCGTGCTGTTTCCCGAGCGCGTCGGCTCTCACTACTACTTGCTCCATCGCCCTGCGCCGCGCGGCCTCGGCGAACTCGACATCTGGCTTGCCGAATCCCCCAATCTTCGCGCCTGGGGCAACCACCGCTTTCTGCTCGCACCCCGCAAGGACAGCTGGGACAGCCTGCGCGTCGGCGGAGGCGCCGTGCCCATCCGCACGGACAAGGGCTGGCTCATCCTGTACCACGGTGCCAACGCGAAGAACGAGTACGCCATGGGCGCTTGCCTCGTGGACCTCGGTGATCCGTCGCGCGTCCTGGCGCGATCGGCCGAGCCCATTCTCAAGCCCGAAGCGCCGTACGAGCAGGCGGGCTTCTTCCGCGGCGTCGTGTTCTCCTGCGGGGCATGGGTCGAGGGCGACGTCGTGCACATGTATTACGGGGTCGCCGACGAGTCGCTCGCGGGCGCGGACCTTTCCCTGCGCGACATTCTGGATACGCTCGCGTGAGGACCTAGGCGCGCCCGCTTGTCGCGCAGCCCCATGTCTCGCGCAGCCATCGCTTTTTTAGAGAATTTTTGATGTCGTGGCCGTCTTTTTCTTGTATATTGATCTTTAACAAGCGATAGGTGGTGGAATGCAGTTTGGACCAGGAAATCTTGTATCTGACGCGATCCGGCAAGGACCTCGCGCGCAAAACCCGCCGCTGGCTTCGCCAACATCCGGAGGCGACCCTCGGCGAGGTGGCCGAGCAGGTGCGCGAGCTATTTCAACTTCGCGATCTCGGCGATCTCGCCGATCGCCCGCTGCGCGAGCTGCCCGAGTGCCGCTGGATTGTCCTCGGCGAGAACGATAGGGGCCGCATTGAGGTGCAGAAGGACGTGGCTGGCCTGGGCGACGTCCGCTACGTGGAGACGAGAGGCTGAGGTCTTGGTCGCTTCGCAGGCGACGCAAAACAGGGGGGCTGCCGAACTACGGCGCCCCCTGTTTTCTTTCACATCACGCGCTTGCCAAACAGCGATTCCAGGAGTTCCACGGCCATGCGGCCCGTCTGGTTCCGGTGATCCAAAATGGGGTTCACCTCGACGACGTCGACCGAGAGCAGCTTGCCGCTCGCGGCCAAGAGCTCCATGGCGAGATGGCCCTCGCGGTAGGTAAAGCCGCCGTTGACCGGCGTGCCGACGCCTGGGGCGAACATGGGGTCGAGGGCGTCGAGATCGAGACTCAGGTGAATGCCGCGCGTGCCGTCCGACGCAATGCGGATGGCCTCCTGCATGACCGCGTCCATGCCTCGGCGATCCACGTCTTGCATGGTGAACACGTGAATGCCGGATTGGCGAATGAGCTCCCGCTCCTCAGGATCGATGGACCGCGCGCCGACGAGCACCACGTTTTCCGGCTTCACTTTCGGGCGAATCCCCCCGATGCCGGTGAGCGCTTCGTGGCCGAGGCCGAGGCTCGCGGCGAGCGGCATCCCGTGGATGTTGCCCGAGGGCGTCGTCTCGTCCGTGTTCATGTCGCCGTGCGCGTCAAACCAAATGACGCCAAACGGCTGCCCCGCGCGCGCGATGCCCGCCAGGCTGCCGATGGCGATGGAGTGATCGCCGCCCAGAATGACGGGCGTGTGACCGCCCTTCAGCACGCCTTCCACCTTCTCGCAGAGCGCCTCGCAGACGGAGACCACCTCGCGCAGGTACTTCAGCTTCTGATGCTCAATCCGCCTCGTCTCCGGCGTCGGCACCGGCACGTCGCCGAGATCGGACACCTCATAGCCGAGTCGCTCCAGCTTCTCTTTCAGCCCCGCGTAGCGGATGGCGCTCGGGCCCATGTCCACTCCGCGTCGGTTCTGGCCGTAGTCGGACGGGACGCCGATGATGTGAATGTCCTTCATGCCTCTCCCTGCTTTCTAGCGCGCCTCTCCCGCGAATACGCTCCGGATCTGCTCAAACGCCCACGCCAGGTCGTCTTCCGTGATGACGAGCGGCGGTGCGAAGCGAATGGTGTTTTCGTGCGTCTCTTTGCACAAAAGCCCCGCCTCTTTCAGCCGTTCGCAGTACGGCCGCGCCTTCTCGTGGAGTTCCATGCCGATGAACAGCCCCTTGCCGCGCACTTCTTTGATGGCGGGGTGCTTGAGTTCGCGGAGCCATCCGAGGAACTTCTCGCCCAGCGCGCGCGATTTCTCCGGCAGCTTCTCCTCGACGATCACGTCGAGCGCCGCGATGGCCACCGCCGCGCCGAGCGGATTACCGCCGAACGTCGACCCGTGCGATCCGGGTTCGAACACCCCGAGAATGTCCCGGTTCGCCGCCACGGCGGACACGGGGAACACGCCGCCGCCGAGCGCCTTGCCGAGGATGTACACGTCCGGCACGACGCCCTCCCAGTCGCACGCGAACATCTGGCCGGTGCGGCCGAGGCCCGTCTGAATCTCATCTGCCACAAACAGCACCCCGTGCTGACGGCACACTTCGTACGCCTCTCGCAGATAGCCTGCAGGCGGCACGATGATGCCCGCCTCGCCCTGGATGGGCTCGACGAGGAACGCCGCGGTGTTCTCCGTGATGGCCCTCTTCAGCGCCTCGATGTCCCCGTAGGGAATGATGCGGAAGCCGGGGGTGAGGGGGCCGAAGCCGCGCCGGTATTCCGGATCGCTCGAGAACGAGATGATGGTCGTGGTCCGCCCGTGAAAGTTGTGTTCGGCGACGATGATCTCGGCCTGGTCGTTCGGCACGCCCTTGACGTCGTACGCGTACCGCCTGACCGCCTTGATGGCCGTCTCCACCGCCTCGGCGCCCGTGTTCATCGGCAGCACCATGTCCTTGTGCGTGAGCTTCGCGATGCGCTCGTACAGCTGGCCGAGCTTGTCGTTGTAAAACGCGCGCGAGGTGAGCGTGATGGCGTCCGCCTGATCCTTGAGCGCCTGGATGATGCGCGGATGGCGGTGACCCTGGTTGAGGGCCGAATACGCGCTCAGCATGTCAAGGTAGCGGTTGCCCTCCGCGTCCCACACCCACACGCCTTCTCCCTTGACGAGCACCACGGGAAGCGGGTGGTAGTTTTTTGCGCCATATTGCTCTTCGAGCCGCAGCGCTTCGCGACTCGTCAACTGTGTCGCCATGCGATTCACCTCAACAGGCGGGCGAAACCGCCCGCCGAATTCCGTTACAGAAGCTCCGATACGCTCTTCATCTGCGTGAAGAGGAGCAGGTAGTCCGGGCCGCCGGCCTTTGAGTCGGTGCCGGACATGTTGAACCCGCCGAACGGGTGGACGCCGACGACGGCGCCTGTGCACTTGCGGTTGAAGTACAGGTTGCCGACGTGGAAGTGATGGCGCGCGTAGGCCAGGTGCTCGCGATTCGTCGACAGGACAGAACCGGTGAGGCCAAATTCCGTGCCGTTGGCCACGTCGATGGCCTCTTCGAACGACTTCACCTTCGTGAATGCCACCACTGGGCCGAAGATCTCCTCCTGCATGATACGCGCGTCCGGCTTCACGTCCGCGAATACCGTCGGCTGGATGAAGAAGCCGGTCTCGTTGGACGCCGTGCCGCCCGCGACGAGCCGCCCTTCGCCGCGCCCAATCTCGATGTAGGTGGTCACCTTCTCAAACGCCTTCTGGTCGATCACCGGCCCCGTGCCGACGCTCGCGTCCCGCACGTCGCCCACCTTGAACGCCTTCGCGATCTCGGCGACGCGATCGACGAGTTCATCGTAGAGCGACTCGTGCGCGATGACGCGCGAGCACGCCGAGCACTTCTGGCCGGAGAAGCCGAAGGCGGACTGGGCGATAATCTGCGCGGCCGCCTGGACGTCGTAGCCCTCGTCCACGACGATAGCGTCCTTGCCGCCCATCTCGGCGATGAACCGCTTGATCCAGCGCTGGCCGGGGATGCGCTTGGCGGCGAGCTCATTCAGGTGCAGGCCGACCTGCTTCGAGCCGGTGAAGGAAATGAACCGCACATCCTTGTGGCCGACCATGAAGTCGCCGATTTCGGCCGGATCGCCAGGGACAAAGTTGACCACGCCCGGCGGCATGCCGGCCTCTTCGAGCGCCTCCATCAGCTTGTAGGCGATGACGGGCGTCTGGATGGCGGGCTTCAAGAGGACGGTGTTGCCCGCGACGACGGCCGACACGGTCATGCCCGTCACGATGGCGAGCGGGAAGTTCCACGGCGGGATGATGGCGCCCACGCCGAGCGGGATGTACTCGATGTGGTTGTCCTCGCCCGAGATGGGTGTGAGGAGATCGTCCGCCCGGCGGGCGAGATCGATCATCTGGCGCCCGTAGTATTCGAGAAAGTCGATGGCCTCGGCGGTGTCCGCGTCGGCCTCCGCGCGGCTCTTGCCAGCTTCGAGCAGCATCCACGCGGAAAACTCGTGCTTTCTCCGGCGGATGATAGCCGCGGTCTTGAAGAGGAGCGCGGCGCGCTCGATGACCGGCATGCGCGACCAGGTCCGGTAGGCGTCCCAAGCGGCCTCGAGCGCCTGCTCAATCTCGTCCTTGCCGGCCATGGCGACGCGGCCGATGACCTCCGCCTTCTTGGACGGGTTGATGGACTCGATGTAGCGGCCGGTATCGATGCGCTTGCCGCCGATAATGAGGGGATACGTCCGGCCGAGCTCTCGTTCGACCTTGGCGAGGGCTGCGGCGAACGCCTCCTGGTTGGCCGGGTTGTGGAAGTACGTCAAAGGCTCTGGGCGATACGGAATCATCGTATGGCCTCCTTCGAAATCGTGTGATACGTAGGGCCAGGGTCCGCGCAGGCTCTACGAGTACTATCGAAGCAAACTTTGTGCCAAATGGCCAGCGCAGGGTCAGGCAGGTGTCGCATCCGAAGCGACAGGCACAAAAAGGGCCTTGCGCTTTTCGGACTCGGACTGCAAACTATGCTTGCATGCCGATCCGGGCAGGCGCGACATGGCTCTTTGTATATTGATGCAAGCGAGGCTGGAACATGCGGAGAGGAGGCGAGGAATGCGCGCGCAAGATGCGGAGGCTCGACGCACCTTGTTGGAAGCGGCGCTCGACGCGCTGGACGAGGGCGTGCACGTGGTGGACGCGGCGGGCGTCACGGTGTTTTACAACCGGAAGATGGCGGACATCGAGGCGATGGCGCGGGAGGACGTGCTGGGCCGTCGGATTGACGACGTGTTCTCGTTTCCGGACACCGCGGGGAGCACGCTGCTCGACGCGGTACGGCGAGGCGTGCGGCGCGACGACGTGCGCCAGACCTACTTTAACCGGCGGGGGCAGGCCATCACCACGGTGAATCGGACGTTCCCCGTCTATGCGGAGGGGCGGATACTGGGTGCGGTCGAGATCGCCCGGGATGTGACGAGCGTCGAACAGTTGAGGAGCACGGCCTTTGGACAGGCGGGCGTGCGCTACACGTTCGCGTCCATCATCGCGGAGAGCGCTGCGATGCGCGAGGTGCTCGAACAGGCGCGGCGCGCCGCGCGCACGGACTCCTCGGTGCTCATTGTCGGGGAGACGGGCACGGGCAAGGAGCTTCTGGCGCAGGGCATTCACGCGGCCAGCCCGAGGAGGGACGGGCCGTTTGTGTCGCAGAACCTCGCTGCCATTCCGGACACGCTCGTCGAGGGCATCTTGTTTGGCACGGCGCGCGGGGCGTTCACGGGCGCGGTGGATCGGCCGGGGCTCATCGAGCAGGCGAACGGGGGCACGCTTCTTTTGGACGAGCTGAACGCCATGTCGGCGTCCCTTCAGGCCAAGTTGCTGCGCGTGCTCCAGGAGCGCGTGGTGCGCCGCGTGGGGGACCTGAAGGATCGCCCCGTGGACGTGCGCATCCTCGCCACAATGAACGAAGAGCCAGGCCACGCCATCCGCGAGGGCCGGCTGCGGGCCGATTTGTTCTATCGCCTGAGCGTCGTGACGCTCACCGTGCCTCCACTGCGATCCCGCCGCGAAGACATTCCGCCGCTCGTGGCTCACTTCATCCGCCGGCTCAACGGCGCATTTGGGCTCCGGGTGGAGGGTTGCGAGCCGAGGCTGATGGACGCGTTCCTGGCGTACGACTGGCCCGGCAACGTCCGCGAGCTGGAGCACGTGATTGAGGGCGCCATGAACCTCATGGAGGATGAGGCGAAGATCGGGTTTCAGCATCTGCCAGGGCACGTGCGTCGCAGGCTGGAACAGGCGCTCGACGAGATGCAGGGAGACGGGGAACAGCGTGGGCGTGACGCGCGCGCCGAGGTGGTGCACGAGCCTGCGCCTGAAGGCGCTGCGGATGAGATCGGCCGAGATCGCCCATCGTTTCGCCAACTCGTCCGCGATTACGCTCGGACCGTGTTGCAGTCGGCGCTCGAAGAGACGCGCGGGAATGTCTCGGAGGCGGCCCGAAGGCTCGGCATGTCTCGGCAGAACCTGCAGTACTGGCTGCGAGAGGTGGGGGTCGATCCAGCGCGATACCGCGCCTGATGTATAGGCATGCAGGCTTGGATGGGCTGCTTGCATCGAAGCAAGCGCTTGTTTTACGTGCAAAGATGATGGGCACCGCCAAGCGCCATTGCACCCTGCTTCAGCGTGGGTGTGGCTCCGCGCGATGCAGGACGCGGGCGCGTCCGATGCTGCGCTCCGTCGCGCGCTTGGCACAAGATTTGCTAAACTACGGGAGTCAAACACGCCGCGGCCGCACGTGTAAGCGTTGTCGCGAGCCAGATGAGGAGAGACGACGTCGCGCATGAAGCAATTGGACGACATTCTGGAAAAGGAATCGAAGTTGCGCCGCGGGATGCAGGCGCGCCACATGTTCATGATTTCCATCGGCGGGGTCATCGGGACGGGGCTGTTTCTGAGCTCCGGCTACACGGTGAACCAGGCCGGGCCGGGCGGTGCCGTGCTGGCGTACGTGCTCGGCGGCGTCATTGTGGCCATCGTCATGATGTGCCTCGGCGAACTGGCGACGGCCATGCCGGTGGCGGGATCGTTCAAGACGTACGCGCAGGAGTTTATCAGTCCATCGATTGGCTTTTTGAGCGCTTGGCTGTACTGGCTAAACGGCGCGTTTACCATCGGCGGCGAGTGGATTGCCGCGGACATCATCATTCATCAGTATCTGCCGCACGTGCCGGACGTGGTCTGGTATGCGATTTTCGCCGCCATCTACCTGGCGCTGAACCTCACGCGGGTCGGGGTGTACGGCGAGAGCGAGTTCTGGTTTGCGAGCATCAAGGTCATCGGCATCATCGCGGCGTGTATCGCGGGCGTGCTGGCGCTGTTTGGGCTGACGGGTCACCCGGCGATTGGTCTGCGCAACTACACCGGGCAGGGCGGGCTCTTTCCGCATGGGCTCGGCGCGGTGTTCCTCGCGCTCGTGCCCGTGAGCTTCGCGTACAGCGGCACAGAGCTCATCGGCATTGCGGCGGGGGAGAGCAGGGACCCGGCCAGGTCAGTTCCGCGCGCTGTGCGGACCACGAGCGTGCGCATTCTGCTCTTCTACGTCATCTCGATGATCGTCCTCGTCGGCATCATTCCCTGGCAGAAGGCGGGCGTGAACGACAGCCCGTTTGCGACCATCTTCCAAGTGGCAGGAATCCCGTACGCGCACCTCATCATGGACCTCATCGTCATCACGTCGGCGCTGTCGGCCGGATCGTCCTGGACGTACGCCTCGTCGCGGCTGCTCTGGTCCATGGCGCTGGACGGCATGGCGCCGCGGTTTTTGACGTATCTCTCGAAGCAGAAGGTGCCCGTGTGGTCGGTCATCGTGACGCTCGTCGTCGGCACGCTGTCCCTGTGGTTGTACGACGTCTCGCCGAATACGCTGTACCTGTGGATTGTCTCCGGCATAGGGCTCATCGCCGTGCTGTCGTGGGCCATCATTTGCGCCTCGCAGATCGGCTTCCGGCGCAAGTACGTGCGCGAGGGCGGCGACGTGTCGAAACTCGCGTACCGCACGCCCGGTTACCCGGTGGTGCCGATTCTTGGCGTCGTGCTGAACCTTGCCATCGCGGTCAGCCTGCTTTTTATCCCGGGCCAGCGGGTCGCCATTTACGCCGGCGTTCCCATCATCCTGTTGGTGCTCCTAGGCTACTACTTCATCTACAAGCCGAGGATGGCGAAGTCGTGATGCAATCGCTCGGTCTCGAGCTCTCCATGAAACAGGAACTCAGGCTCACGGCGGAGATGCGGCTTTCGCTGCGCATCTTGGCGCTCTCGTCTGCCGATCTCGCCGACGAACTGGAGCGATTCGCGGAGGAAGAGCCGTGGTTTCGTTATGAGCGACCACGGCCAGCCATCGTCTCGCGCGCCGAGGACGTCGATCCCTTGGCGCGCGTCGCGAGCCGCGAACCGCTTGAGGAGCGGCTGAAGCAGGAGCTCCGCCTCATGGACCTCCCGGCCCCGGTGCTGCGCATCGCGCTCTATCTGGCGGACGATCTCGACGAGCGCGGCTACCTCGCCGAGCCCATCGACGTGATCGCCCGGCGCCTCGGCGCCTCGCCAGCCCAAGCGCGCGAGGCGCTCGCCGCGCTCCAGTCGTGCGATCCGCCCGGCATCGGCGCCGAAGATCTGACATCCTGTCTCCTCCTGCAACTGCGCCATGAGCGGGAGCCCCTGAAGTCGCTCATGGCTTCCATCATCCGCTGCCATCTGAGCGACGTCGCGGAAGGTCGCTTGGACGACATTGCGTCGAGCCTGTCGGTGTCCTTGGAACAGGTGGAGGAGGCCGTGCGCCGCATCCGCCGCCTGACGCCCGCGCCAGCCGTCGCCGCCTCGAACGATCCCGTCGCCCCGTTGATGCCGGACGTCGTCGTGCGAAAGGCGGAGGGCGAGTGGATTGTCGAAGTGACGGAGTGGGCCGCGCCGCGCTTGGAACTTCGCGCGGAATATCGGCGATTGATGCAGCGCGGAGAGGAAGAGGCGCGTCGGTTTGTCTCGGCGCGGCTCAAGCGCGCGGCCTGGCTCACACGCGCCATTGAGCGCAGACGCTTGACGCTCCAGATGGTGGCGGAGGCGCTCGTGAGGCGCCAGCAAGCTTATCTCGAGCGAGGGCCCGTGGCCATCCGCCCCCTCCGCTTGGCCGACATCGCCGACGAGCTCGGCGTGCACGAGTCGACTGTGAGCCGCGCCGTTAAGGACAAGATCCTCGGTTCTCCCCAAGGTCTGATTCCGATGGAGCGCCTATTTTCGGTGGAGGTGGCCCCGGGGTGGTCGCAGGAGGCGGCGAAAGCGCGCCTCGCGGAAATTGTGCGGGCGGAGGACAAGGCGAGCCCTTTGTCCGACCAGGCGATTGCGAATCTTCTGGCTTCCGAGGGCTGCAGGCTCTCGCGCCGCGCCATCGCGAAATACCGCGAGGCGCTCCGCATCCCAAACTCCTTTCAGCGCAGGCGCTGAGCTTGATGTTCTGCTGCCGCCCACTGGAAATGCGGTGCGGTGCGTTCGATTCGCGCGCCGCTGGACGAGAGCCCGTGCTTGCCGCAATAACCCAGCGGAACTTCATGCACCGTCCTGCACGGTGCCATCGCCGCCTTCCTCGCCAGCCTCCGCCTCGCCATTGGGGCGTGGCCCAGCGTCGTTCGCAGTCGAATGCCACGCGTTCAGCGGGCCATCTGCAGGGACTGAGCTTGATTCGGTGCGTTCGGCCACCGCCTCAGCGTCCGGCCACAGGTCGAACATCGCGACGAATTCATCGCGCACGCTCTCGACCGCCTTCAATTCGCCGAGGAGCGTCGGCCTTAGATCCGCGAATTCCGGCTGATCCAGTTGGCGCAGAAGCGTCGCTCGGCGAACATTCAAGAACTCGAGAAACTGCAGTGCGCGCCCACGGCGGAACGTCTGCGGGCCGGCAGGTCGGCCGAGCCCCAGGTGTTCTCCATGCCCGCGAAGATGGCCGCCGTGAACTTCCCGCCCGCGATGATGATGGGGATGTGCATGTCGCATGCGATCACGACCTTTCGAATTCTTTTGTATACGTTTGTATGCGATCTTACACGTCTCATCCGTGACTGTCAACTTTCTTCGGCGTACGCCGTGGTTTGCTGGGACCGCTGAAGACGGAAAAACGACCGGGACATCACGCATCCCGGCCGTTTTTCACGCCATCCGGCCATTTTTCTTTGGCTTTCCCCTTTACCCCTACATGGGGCCGCGCCAGATGACCACGAAGTTGGAGAAAAGCAAAGGCCACCCACGCGCTAACCGCGGGTGGCCGGTTGCACAACTCGCTCCCTCAGGCCTTATGTGCCCAGATGACGACCTGAGATCTTCGCGTCCACCGTCGTGCCGAATGTACACTATTCTATGCTGAGTATACCCCCGGGAGTGGGGCAACGTCAATCGCCTCGAACCTGGTCGTCGCATGGTTTCACCCCTGCCCGGCTGGTGACACCCCGAATCCAATGAGAAATGTTTCCGATCTGCCCTTAAAAAATCGTCTTGACGATCGAACCGTATCCATGTCGCTGGTTGTCGATGAGGTCCGATCACCAGGAGAGAAGGGTGTGTTCACATTGGCGTTCAGCTTCCGCGGAGCCATCGCTCGAAGCGCGAGTGCGGTGGTCGCCGCCATGGCCGCCTCGCAGGTGCAGCTGCACGCGCAGACCGCGCCGGCCGGTGCTCCGCAGGACCTGACCGGACTGGGCCAAGTTTCGGTGTCCATCGACGGTGTGCCGGATCCGGTGTTCGCGGCCGAAGAGGCCAAGTATCCAGGGGACGTCACCTCGTTCGACACGTGGCGAGGTTTCAGCCACCAGGGCAAGCGCGTGATCACCCTCGCGCTGCCGAAGGCCGCGGACGTCGTCTCCGTGTCGGTCCGAGCACTTCAGGATTTTCCTCTGGGCATCTACTTTCCGCGCTACGTCGAGTTTCAGTTCGAGTCGAACGGCAAATGGTATAGCGCCGGGCGCGAAGCTTCCGCATATCCATTGAGCACGCGCAATGTGATGGCGCAGACCTTTACGTGGTCGTCGCAAACCGGCGTGGAAGCGTCAGCGGTCCGAATCATCGTCCCTGTCGACGTGTGGGTCTTCCTGGACGGTTTTGACGTCAAGGGCTTCTTGAACGTCAATGGGGCGCCTGCCAGCACGCTGACACCGGTTGCTTCCAATCCGGACAAGCCGCTTGGGCCCCTTCTGCCTACGGCGCCGAACGCGTACGGGATCCGCAACATGTTGCTGGTCGAGACGGGCGCCAACGGCTTGCTTGGGACGTGGAGCGAGCAGGACTTCGTGCCGATGCTTGCCTACGTGAATGACAGTGGTCAGATCACGGCGCCTTTATTCGACACGATACTCTTCCTTCCCTACGGTTCCGTGCCGACAACGCAGGTGGGACTTTCCGCGTATCTTCAAGACCTGTTCTCGCCTGGTAAACAGCTTTCTGCGCTCAACGAGGCTGTGGGTTACGTCAATCAGGTGCTGCACCGTCCCGGTTACAAGGAGCGCGTTGTACTCTCGTTGCCCTACTTCGCCTACGGCCAGACCACCTTCGGCACCATCGGCGGGTCCACCGTGACCTTCGCCGGTTCCCCGGCCGATCCCGACGCCCTCGCGGCCCGCGAAACCGCCGAAACGTGGTACTTGCAGCAGTTGCTCGACGACTGGAACCGCGCGGGATTCAGCAATTTGCAGCTCGTCGGCCTGTACTGGAACGAGGAGCAGTTCCGCGAAACCATGCCGGGCGAAGCGGCGTACGTGGCGTTTGCCTCGCAGCTGGCTGCTGCGCATCATCTCCCTCTGTTTTGGATCCCGTTCTACGGGGCAGCGGGTATCCCCGACTGGAAGAGCCTCGGCTTCTCCGCCGCATGGATTCAGCCGAATTTCGTCGAGCAGGGTTCGCAAGCGTATCTCGCCCGCATGGTGAATGCCGCACAGACCGCGGCCCAGTACGGCATGGGGGTCGAGGTGGAGCTCACGGGCATCAGCCAGCAGGACCAGGCGCTTTACGACAGCTCGCTGGCGCAGCTGTCCGCGTATGGTTTCGGAACCAATCAGGCGTCGCACGCGTACTACGACGGATCAAAGCTTCTCTTGACCTCGGCGAAATCCACGGGACAGGCCCGGGTCGCGTACGACACGACGGCGAGCTTTATTGCGGGGGTGGCCATTCGTGGCGGTTCATAATGCCTGGTTCGCCGCGCCCTTGTGTGCGGGCGCGCTTTGTCTTCCCTGGCCGGTTCAGGCCGCGGCCGCGACCGCGTTGGCCAAGGGGCAGGCCAGTTTCTCGTCCATCCGCGTGTCGGTTGGCACTTCGACCCTGTCCGTCCCGACACTCCTCCAAGGCACTCAGACGGATATCGCCCTGTGGGACTTGATGCAGGTATTGAACCAGATCGGTTTCTCCGCCTCGTGGTCAAAGGGCCAGTTCGTCATCTCGGCGCCGGTGTCCGTGCCCGTCAACGACGCGCCGGGTCCCGCAGGCAAGGGAGGAGCTGAGGTCGTGATCGACGGCCAAGTGGTCGAGCGCGTTCCCACGGCCATCGCCACACCGCCTGGTGCATCGTCGCCTGAGGTGTTCCTCCCGCTCTCCAATGCGGAAGAGATCCTCGCGCGGCTGGGCATCCAGACGACGCTCAATGGGAACCAGTTGGACCTTGACACGTCGGCCGTGCCGCAGCCCTTGCCGAACAACGAGGTGGCGGTCTGGAACGTGCTGGCTGCGTTTGCGTCCGATCTCGGCCTGCCCTCGGCGCCGGCCGGATCGAGCGCCTACACGGATCTGTCGGCGGCGTCCCCTGCCTGGGGCGTGGTGCAGGCCGCGATTCGCGAGGGCTGGTACCAACCGCCTTCGCCGACATCGTCTGGGGCATTTCAGCCCATCACCTGGGGTGAGGCCGCGCAAATTCTGTGGAATGCCCTTGGCATTTCGATGCAGGATGCGGCGTATCAGCCCGGGGGATCGCCTACGGCGTGGGCAAGCGCCATCGGGCTCGTTCCAGAAAACTGGGATCCAGCTTCGAACATGACAGCGCAGGAATTGGACACGCTGGCGTCGAATTTGCACGAATGTCTGCAAGGTGATGTCGAAACGGCTGCAAACACCTGGCGGCTGTGGTATCCGCCGGCCGATGAATATCAAGCCACGCTCCAATCCGGGGGTGGTCAGCCGCTGTTTGCGTCCACGGCTGACGCGCAGGCAGCCATCTCGGCGACCTACCAATTTTTCAATGAGCTTGTGGTGACGCAGAGCGGCCAGCATTGGTTTCTGACCCTGCCCTCCGTCCCGAGCGGGTACGGGTTTGCCACGCTCTCCGCGCTCGGCGGTCTGTCGTACCAGACGAAGCCGGGAGGCGCGTGGATTTCGGCGCCGTCTCTGGATACGCGGGACGTGTCCGTCCCCAAGCAAGGCAGGCTCATCGTGACCATTCCTCCGGATGGGCTCATGATCACCCGGAACCAGATGATGCCATCCTTGGGCGGGACGGTGGCGCTCGGGGCATTGGACGTGAGCCCTGGCGTGTCGGGGCCGTCAGTCCAGCGCGTGAACATCGCATCGCCCAACTTGCCTCCACCCATCACGTCGTCGGTCGCTTCCCTGCATGTGCAGCAATGAGAATGGAGGTCATGGTTGTGAAGACGCATCGCCTGCTCGCGGTCATGGCGCTGCCAGCCACGGTGCTTTGGACGACGCCGGCGTCTGCGCTGGCGCAGACCTCGAGCTCGCCGAGCGCTTCGGCGTCGTCGCTTAACGTGCCCGTGGCGGCTCTCACACTTGCGGGCGTTCAATCGTATCCCATGTTGAGCTATGGATCCACGGGCGCCTATGTGGCCATTTTGCAGAATGCGCTGAATGCACTGGGCTATGACGTGGGACAAGCCACCGGTGTCTTCGACGCCACCACACAGGCACAGGTCAAGGCGTTTCAACAGGCCGAAGGCCTCGGCGTCGATGGAATCGTCGGGCCGCTGACGTGGGGGGCTTTGGCCAAGGCCGTCGCGGATTATCGCCAGGTGATGACCGTGCTCACGCGTCAAAGCTCCTTCGTTCAGAACGTCGAATGGAAACGGATTGTCTGGAACGGGCAACTCATTTCGAAGCCCGTCGGCTTCACGTATCAGGGGACGGCCTACATGCCCATTTGGTATGTGATGGAGGCGCTTCGCAAGGCCGGGATCGCGAGCACGTGGTCGGGGGGTGTGTGGACGCTCACACCGCCTAAGGGACAGAACGTGGACTACGGCAAAATCTCTTACGGCCCTGGCAGCGCCGCCATCGCCATCGGCCAGACGGTGGTCGCGAATGTGCCCGCGGTGGTGTATCCAGATCCGGCGTCGGGCAAGCTGACGACGTTCATGCCCGTGTGGTACGTGATGAACGCGCTTCAGCGGCTTGGAATCGCGTCGACATGGCAGGGCACCGAATGGGATATGAAGCCGGCTCCGGTCGTCATCGAAACGGGCGATCCGTCCTCCAACTCCACGGGTTCAGAGGGGCCTGGCGCGGACAACGGCACAGGCAACTCGACAGGCAATAGCACAGGCAACGCCACCGGCGCCCTGCCCGGCGGCAACACCGTGACCAACGTGACGAATGCGACCGGACCAGCCAACGCCACAGGTAACGGCGTGAGCAACGGAACCGGGAACGCCACGAGCCCCGGCAATTCCACGGGGAACGCTGTCGGAAACAGCACGTCAAATGGCACGGGCAATTCGGCGGGGAATTCCACCGGCAATTCGTCGGGCGGATCGAGTGGGCTGTCGTTCACCAATGTGGATCTCCGCTATCCGGCGCCGTCCAACATCAATGCGCAGAGCATCAATCAGTTCTTGCTCGAGAACAGCTCCCCGCTGAACGGGCTCGGCAATTCGTTCATGGACGCACAAAACCTGTACAGTGTGGACGCCAACTATCTGGTCTCCCACGCCATCCTCGAGAGTGCATGGGGTCAGAGCCAGATTGCTCTGCAGAAGAACAATTTGTTTGGCTATGGCGCGTACGACTCGAATCCGGGGCAGGACGCGGGCGTGTTCCCAAGCGACGACTACGCCATTCGCTTCGAGGCGTGGACGGTGCGGATGAACTATCTCACGCCCGGCGCGAGCCTGTATGTCTCTCCGACGTTAAGCGGGATGAACGTCAATTATGCGACGGCGAAGACGTGGGCGAGTGGCATCGCGGCCCTGATGACGCAGTTCGCGACATCCGTTGGGTCGAGCGTGAGCGCGTATGTGCAGTATTCGCCGTCCAACAATCCGCCAGCCCCGAAGTCGACGGCCGAGCCGGTGTATTACGTGAACGGGGCGCAGGGTGTCACACAGCCGGATCCGTATTACCCCAACCAAGGCGTTCCGTACTACCCGAGCATCGCCCAGGGCGAGAATCAGCAGTTCTTCGGCCAGCTCAGCGTCGGCAGCTTCGGGCAGCCTGTGGTGGAAATCCAGCGATTCCTCAACCAAACCATCAACGCGGGGCTCACGGTCGACGGCCAGTTCGGCCCCCTGACGCAAGCGGCGGTGGAAAAGTTCCAGTCGCAGGTCATGCACATGTCGAACCCGAATGGCGTCTGGACGTTCAGCATGTGGGTCCAGTACATTCAGCCCTCGCAATCCAATGCGAATCTCATCCCCGCGGGTACGACGGTGAAGATCGATCAGATTGCCGAAGGCATGGCGGGGCCGTACGTCGTACCTTGGTACCACGTCGTGGGCTACGGCTGGGTGGACTCGCAGTATATCAAGCTGACCAACGTGTATCGGGTCATTGTCCGGAACCCGGCGGGGACAGCGACGACGATCCCGGTCTATCAGGTAGGGGATCTGTCGAAGGTCTTGTTGAACCTGCACAGCGGCGATTGGGTGGTGGCCAATTCCGCGCAGCCCTCGGGCGGCGTGTACACGATTCAAATTGCCGCGCAGGATCCGGTGGTTTCGAACGGCTACGCGGCCGATACGCTGCTGACCGGCGTGATACCTGCCAACGGCACCGTGACCCTGGTGCCGCAAAGCTGAGGACGCAAGGGCGCCGCCTGCGACGGGCGGCGCTTTGCGCTTGATTATCCGTTGACCATCTCGCCGCCATTCACATGAAGAACCTGCCCCGTCATGTATGACGAGTCGGCCGACGCGAGGAACACATACGCTGGCGCCAACTCTGCCGGCTGGCCGGCGCGCCCCATCGGCGTGTCGCTTCCAAACTTGGTCACCTCGTCCGCCGCGAAGCTCGCCGGAATGAGCGGCGTCCACACGGGGCCAGGCGCCACGGCGTTTACGCGGATGCCCTGTTTCGCCAGCGACAGCGCGAGCGATCGCGTCAGGGTCACAATGGCGCCCTTGGTGGCCGCATAGTCGATGAGGGTCTCGTGGCCGCGATAGGCCGTGATCGACGCGGTGTTGATGATGCACGCGCCCGGCTTCATGTGCGGAAGCGCGGCCTGAATCATGTAGAAGTAGCCGAAGACGTTTGTTGCGAACGTCATCTGCAACTGTTCCGGCGTGATGTCGAGAATACTCGGCTGCGGATGCTGGCGTGCCGCGTTGTTGACCAGAATGTCGACTTTGCCGAATTGTGCGATGGCCTGCTGTACGACGCGATCGCATTCGGCCTTGTTGGACACGTCAAATGCCAACTGCTGCGCGCGGCGACCGTACCGCACGACGTGTTGCACCGTCTCCTCGGCGTCCGATTCTTCGTCTCGATACGCGATGACGACGTCCGCGCCCTCTTTGGCAAACGCGACGGCCACCGCGCGGCCGATGCCACTGTCGCCGCCCGTGATGAGTGCCACCTTGTCCTTCAGTTTGCCCGCGCCGCGGTACTCGGGGTGATCGAAAAACGGGCGCGGATTCATCTGTGACTCGATGCCAGGCTGGCGATCTTGATGCTGCGGCGGAAACGACGTCGGATACGACGGCGCTTGCGCCGCTTGGGGTGGGGCAATGGTGGTGGGCATGGGTCACGCTCCTCTCCATGGGGCATCATGCGTTAGCATGTGGGTGACTTGCGCCACGTATGCACGTGCGCGGACCCGCGTACACGTTGTGGTGGAGTCATGAGCAGGACGAATTTCAGAAAGGAGCGAAACCTTTGGCATATCACGATCTCGTCCCGCACCTCACCCTCGAAGAAAAAGCATCCCTCTGCTCCGGGCTCAACTTCTGGCAGACCAAGCCCGTCGAGCGCCTCGGTATCCCGTCTCTCTGCATGACGGACGGCCCGCACGGCGTTCGGCTGCAGCGGCCAGGCGGATCGTTCACCGATTCGGAGCCCGCCACGTGCTTCCCGACCGCCGCGGCACTCGCGAGCTCCTGGGATCCCGCGCTCGTGGAGCGAGTCGGCCAGGCGCTCGGCGACGAGTGCCGCGCGCTCGGCGTTCACGTGTTGCTCGGGCCCGGCGCCAACATCAAGCGATCGCCCTTGTGCGGGCGCAACTTCGAGTACTTCTCCGAGGATCCGCTTCTCTCGGGTGAAATGGCTGCGGCGCATATCCGCGGCGTCCAATCGCGCGGCGTCGGATCGTCGCTCAAGCACTTTGCAGCCAACAACCAGGAGTATCGGCGCATGACGACGAGCGCCGAGGTGGACGAACGCACCCTTCGCGAGATTTACCTCGCGAGCTTCGAAGGCGCGGTCAAGGGCGGACGCCCGTGGACGGTCATGTGCGCGTACAACCGCTTAAACGGCACCTACTGCTCGGAGCACCCGTGGCTTTTGAGCCAGGTGCTGCGCCGGGAATGGGGATTTGATGGCGTTGTGGTGTCGGACTGGGGGGCGGTGAACGATCGCGTCCAAGGGCTTGCCGCAGGGCTAGACCTCGAAATGCCCGGCGGGCCGTACGCGCAGGACGCCGAGATTGTCCAAGCTGTGCGAGACGGCCGCCTGGACGAAGCCGTGCTCGATGCGGCCGTGGAGCGCCTGCTCGCGCTCGTCGACCGGGTCTACCAGCCGCAGGGTCAACCCGCTGATTTCGACGCGCATCATCGCCTGGCCCGCCAGGCCGCGGCCGAGTCGATGGTGCTTCTGAAGAACGACGAGGCCGTATTGCCCATCGCGCCAGGGCGGCGGGTGGCGGTGATTGGCGCGTTCGCCGTGTCGCCGCGCTACCAGGGAGGGGGAAGCTCGCACGTCAACCCCGCGCGCCTCGACGAGCCGCTCGCGGAACTGCGCCGCGCGTTTGGGGATCAGCTTGTCCTGTACGCGCCGGGGTACGCGCTCGACGACGACGCGCCTCGCCCGGATCTCATCGAGGAGGCCGTGTGCGCTGCGGCGCAGGCGGATGTCGCCGTCATCTTTGCAGGGCTGCCGGAGAGCTGGGAGTCAGAAGGGTACGATCGCCCGCACATGCGCATGCCAGACGCGCACGTGGCGCTCATCGAAGCGGTGGCCTCGGCTCAGCCCCGCACAGTTGTCGTGCTGTCGAACGGCGCGCCTATCGAGATGCCGTGGATCCAACGCGTGCCGGCCGTGATCGAGGCGTATCTCGCGGGGCAGGCCTTCGGCGGCGCCATCGCGGACGTACTGTCGGGCGCTGTGAACCCGTCCGGCAAGCTGGCCGAGACGTTTCCGCTTCGGCTCGAGCACAATCCGTCGCATCCATTCTTTCCTGGCGAAGGTGACAGATCTGAATACCGAGAAGGCGTCTTTGTCGGCTATCGCTACTACGACACCAAGGAGATGGACGTGTTGTTCCCCTTCGGGCACGGGCTGTCGTACACCACGTTCGAGTACGAGGCCATCCGCGTGTCTCGCGAGATGATCCGAGACGACGAAGTGCTCACCGTGCAGGTGGACATTCGCAATACGGGGCAGCGCGCGGGGAAGGAGGTGGTCCAGGTCTATGTCGAGCCGAGGGCCTCGCGAGTGATACGGCCGCGGCGTGAGCTCCGCGCATTCGCCAAGGTGGCGCTGGCTCCCGGCGAGACGCGTACGGTCGAGTTTCAACTGGACAAGCGCGCGTTTGCCTACTACGACGTCGATGGCGGCGACTTCACCGTGGAAAGCGGCTGGTACGAGATCCGCGTCGGATCGTCCTCGCGCGATTTGCGCCTCACCGCCTCCGTGGAGGTGACATCCACCGCCCCGCGCAGGCCGGTGCCGGTGCATGCCCATGCGACGCTCGGCGACCTTTTGGACGATCCGGCCACAGGCCCGGTCCTCCGCGAACTGTTGAACGAGAAGCTCGCCGCTTCGCCGCTTGGCAGCGAGATAGACGCCAATCCCATGTTCGAAGCGTTCATGCGCTTCACGCCCATCGGTCGTGTCACGACGCTGTTTGGGGTGCCGCGGGACGAGATCGAGCGAGTGCTTGCGAAACTGCGGGCTGCGCAGGAAAGGTGGCAAGCGGAGAATGGGCAGGGGTGAGTGGATGCAAGCCAGCTTTGCGCGGGGGGCGAGCCGCGCGAACACAAACAAGGCTCAACCAGATATTGAGCCTCGTCCACATGGCTTCTCAGAGGAAATGGCAGGCGCCAAACACCCGAAAATATCTGAACATTCGGTTGAAATTCTGCGGCTCCCGTGGTATGATGAGTCTCAATCGAAAAGAGACGTGATTCCAACGGGAGTGGTGAGAATCATGCAGAAGACGGCGGAGACCACTACATGTGTGCTGTGCGGATCAGAGATCCCGGAGCCGTGCCGCCCTTGGGAAGAGCGCGAATGGGATCGGTTGTGCGACGACTGTGTGGACCGCTGGGTGCGTGATACGCAGTCGGAATGGTAACTCGTGTCAATCGTGAAACGCGCATGCGGTGGTCGCAGAAGAGGGCGCCTGTCCGGTGAGCCGGACGGCGCCCCTTCGCGTGTGCGCATACTCGAGCGTCAAGCTTTCCTGAGTCCTTCCGACACCCTCCGGGCGAGATCCGCGTCAATCTGCTCGAAGTGAACCATCTGTCGCTCGACGATCTCGCGATCGACCTGGCGCAGGGAGGCGGCGAGATTGTCGGCGAGGTCGGCCCGCTCTTGCTCCGGCATCACGTGGTATAGCTTGCGGGGCTGGGTGTAGAAGTCGCGATCGCGATACTCATAGTGCCCAACAAGCCCTTGCACGGGGTACTCAGGTCCGCGCGCGCGTTCCGTGGGCGCCGGATGGCCAAGGCGGTTCGGATAATAGTTCGGCGACGATCCTCCGTTGTCGTCGAAGCGCATGGCGCCGTCGCGCTGATAGTTCTGCGCCGTCGTGGCGTGCGGGCGGTTGACCGGCAGCAAGTTGTAGTTGGCGCCCAGGCGATACCTGTGCGCGTCTCCGTAGGCGAACAGCCGCCCTTGCAACATCTTGTCGGGCGAAAAGCCGATACCGGGCACCACGTGAGCGGGCGAAAAGGCCGCCTGTTCGACCTCGGCGAAGTAATTCTGCGGGTTGCGGTTCAAGACGAGTTTCCCGACGGGAATGAGCGGATAGTCTCCGTGCAACCAAACCTTCGTCACATCGAACGGATCGAACGTATAACGTTCCGCGTCCTCAAACGGCATAATCTGGACGTACAGCGTCCAGGAAGGATATTCTTTACGTTCGATCGCGTCGAACAGATCGCGCGTGGCGAAGTCTGGATCGCGACCTGCCATGTCCACGGCCTCGTGTCGCCGAAAGTTGCGAATGCCTTGGTTGGTCAGGAAGTGGTACTTGACCCACACCACTTGGTCGTCTTCATTGATCCAAGAGAACGTGTGCGAGCCAAATCCGTGCATGTGGCGATATCCATAGGGCGTCCCTCGGTTGGAAAAGAGAATGAGCACTTGGTGCATGGACTCCGGGGTCAAGCTCCAGAAATCCCACATCATGTTCGGATCCTTCAGGTGTGTCTGAGGATGGCGCTTCTGCGTGTGGATGAAGTCCGGGAACTTGAGCGGGTCTCGAATGAAGAAGACCGGTGTGTTGTTCCCGACGAGATCGTAGTTGCCTTCTTCGGTATAGAACTTGACTGCGAACCCCCTGGGATCCCGCTCCGTGTCTGCCGAGCCCTGTTCGCCTCCGACGGTGGAGAATCGGACGAACACCTCGGTTCGCTTCCCAATCTCACTCAGAAAGGCCGCTCGCGTGTAACGAGTGACGTCGTGTGTGACCTCGAAGTACCCGTATGCGCCGGCGCCCTTGGCGTGAACCACCCGTTCGGGAATCCGCTCCCGGTTGAAGTGAGCCAACTTTTCAATCAGATGGACGTCTTCGAGTGTCACGGGGCCGCGCGGACCCGCGGTTCTCGAATGCTGGTCGTCATAGACGGGTGCTCCCGTTTCGCGCGTCATGGGACGTTCGGTCATAAACTTCACCTCATATCAAGTATTAGTGTTAGACTAAGTATAAATTCAATATCTGTTCTTCGCAAGAGCAGCATCGAAAGTCCGAGTTGGATCCTTTATCATAGTCCGCAGAGGGCAAAAGAGGTGTTGATGATGACGAAGGGAGTCAACTGGACCGCGCAGCGGCGGGCCGTTTTCGATATCGTGCAGGCGTCGCCCGATCACCCGACCGCGAACGAGATCATGGAGCGGTTGACGGCGCGCGGGCACCGCTACGCGTACGCGACTGTGTATAACGCGCTTCGCTACTTGACCGAAAAGGGACTGCTGCGCGAGGTGAAGATTGGGGAGTCGGCAAGCCGGTATGACGCGAATACGCACGAGCACGCGCATGTCGTGTGCGAGCGCTGCGGCGCCATTGCCGAATTTGAGCAAGCCTTGCCCGAAAGCTGGATGAACGACATGGCCCAACAAACGGGATACCGGGTGGTGGGGGCTGACTTGGTGTTTCGTGGCATTTGTCCGGATTGCCAGCGTGTCGCCACCACCCATGCCGCACCCGGTTTGGAGAGAGGCTAAGCACCGATCCGCCATGATGCGGATCGGACCCGGCTCGCTTGGGTCGCCAGTTGGCCCGGAGCACCGGAGACAGGCCAAACGCCACCTGCTGCACCCTGGTGAGCAGGTGGCGTTTGTCTTTCGCCTTCCTCAACCCTGAACGCTTTCCCATTTACTCCGCAGCCAGTTCTTGTGGCAGCCTGAGCTCCTGCTCCTCCCGGGGCACTCTGCGAAACGGCCAGAAGTGCGCCGCTCCGACAATCGAGGTGCAGGCCGGCACGAACAGCGCCAGCACGATGAGCGCGTACAGCGCGAGGCCGATGATGACCGACAACCCAATTTCCACAAGCGTCGTCACGCCGGAGACCGACAAGGAGCCAAACGTGCCCGCCATAATGGCGGCGGCCGAGAAGACGACGTTGCCCATCTGCCGCATCGCGTAAAGCATCGCGCTGCGCAGGTTCAACTCCGGATGGCGCCTTAGTTCCTCGTCGAAGCGCGACATCAAGAAAATCGAGTAATCGACGCCGAGCGCCACCAACAGCAGAAGCGAGAAGAACGGAACCGTCCAGCTGATGCCCGCCTTGTGCATCACATCCACGGCGACAAACTGCAGGCACCCCATCGTCACGAAGTACGTGCCGGTGAGTGAAGCAATGACGTACAAGGGTGCGATGAGGGAGCGCAGCATCACCACGAGCAGGATGAAGATGGAACCCAGGATGAGCGCCATCATGCGGACGAAGTCCTGATTCGAGAGTTGGTTCAGCGCATACTGCGTCGGTGTCGTTCCCGTGAATCCGACTTGCCCAGTGTGGATAGGCGCGGCCGTGAAGGCGGCCTGGGCCACGGTTTCGAGCTTGGGCATTTCATCAATTGCCGTCATGGAATACGGGTCCGATTTGAGGGTCACGCGAATGTCCGCCACGTGCCCATCCGGCGAGATGTAGCTGTCCAGAGCTTGGCGCAGGCTCTTGTTCGACGAGATGGCGGACGCAGGCACGTAGAAGCCGGGATCGCCCGAGGTCTGCGCCTTGGCGGTCTCGTCGAGCGCGGACTTGACCGTGCCCACGCCGTTCGAGAGCTTGACGAGCGCGCTGTGAAGCTGATTTTCTCCGGCGCCCGCGTTCGCGAGGCCAGCGCCCAATTGCGAAGCTCCACTCGCCCACTTGCCAAGCCCTGCCTGAAGTTGGCGAGCGCCGCCACTCAACTGATTCAGTCCCTGGGCCAACGACGAAGCGCCTTGGCCCACTTGGGCAGCCCCATCGCTCAGACGCGTGGCGCCAGATGCCGCGCCGAGGTTTCCGTTCGCAAGCTCATTCGCGCCAGCGGCGACTTTACCCGCTCCTTCTGCGAGTGTGGATGCGCCATCCGCCCACTGATTCGTGCCGTTCGCCAGCTGGCTGGCCGCCTTCGCCGTCTGCTGAGCACCGGAGGCGTTGCCCTGCGCCAGCGCGACAATCTGCTGCCAATTGGGATCGGACGCTTCCGCTGGGTGCGCCTTCGTCCAGGCCGCGATGGCGTTTGCGAGCTGCTGCGCCGCCTGTGCTTCGCGGGCCGCGCCATTCGCCAGCGCCGTCTGTCCTGATGCAAGGTTGCGCGCGGAAGCAGCGAGCTTGTCAACGCCTTGCTCCAACTGTTGCGATCCGGCCGCGACCTGCGCTGCCCCCTTCGCCAACTGCTCATTCGCTTGCGCCAGCCGCGCCGCGCCGCTCGACAGCGCCTGTGCGCCGCCAGCAAGCTTCGAAGCCCCGTCCTGCGCTTGCGCTGCGCCTTGGCTGAGTTTTCCGCCGGCTTGCGCGAGCGCCGCCGCTCCGCTTGAAAGCTGCATCGCTGCGTCGGCCGCCTGGTGAGCGCCCTCCGGGCCGACGCGGCTCGCCACCTGATTCAGGCCGCTCTGCACCTTGGCCAGGCCGTTGGCCGCGAGCTGGTTCTGCTTGGCCAACTCGAACTCGCTGATGACGCTGCCTGTGGGACGGGTTGCGCTCTGCACCTGTTGCACAAACGGTAGCTTCGCGAGGGCCTCGGACACCTGTTCGATGGTCGCCAGCCCTTCCGGCGTGCGCAAATTGTCCGGCGTATCGATCACGACGTCCATCGGCAGGACCTTGCCGGGGCCGAACGCCTTGGACACCACGTGAAAGCCCACGACCGAAGGCGCCGTCGGGATGTCGGAGGTCGGATCGAACGTGCGCTGGTCCGTGAAGGAAAGCGCAATGGGTGTCAGCACCACGAGCACGCCGGCAAGCGTCCACCAGGGATGCCGGAGTGCCGTTCTGCCGGTCAGATCCCAGATGCGCGAGGGCTTGTGGCTTGCGCCGTCGATGTCACGCCGTGGCCAGAACACGTAGCGCCCGAGCGCCATCATGAGCGCCGGGAGGAATGTGAGGCAGGCGAACAGGGTCACGGCCAAGCCCACTGCCACACCGACGCCGGATCGGAACAGGCCAAAGCGCGCGAAATACAGCGTGGCGAACGAGAGAAAGACCGTGAGCGCGCTGTAGACCACCGTCTTGGCAATCCCCGACATGGCCCGCGCGAGGGCGTCCACGGGGGCGAGGCCTCGGCTCGCCTCCTCGCGGAATCGATTCAGCACGATGATGCTGTAGTCGGTTCCCGCACCGAAGATGATGGCGATGAGAAACGTGTCCGTGAAGGTCGAGACCGGCAGGCCGACGTTGGCCAACACGGCCACCAGATTCGTCGTCAGGAGATAGGAAAGCCCGATGCAGAGCAGGGTGAGAAACGGGGCCACGATGGATCGAAAGACGACGAGCAGAATGACCAGCACGAGGGCGATGGTCACGCCGGCCGTCTTTGAAGCACCGTCCATCGAGATGTTGATGTTGTCGTTCTCGATAGGTGTGTCGCCCGTAAACAGCACCTGCGCGTCCTTCGGCGGCTTCTGAAACACTTGGTGAAGCTGGTTGAGCGATGCGTCGGTGGCTTTGGATACGTCGTTTCCCGGAAAGCCGACGGTCGCGATCTCCACCGTACCATCCGCGCTGAAAAACTGATTCTGCACGGACTTCGACTGGTTGTAGGCAGCCGTGACGGTTTTCACCCCGTAGGCGGCCTTGTGGTCGGCCACCTGCTTCAGTTTCTGCGTGAACCACGCCTTGTCCGCTGCTGTCAATCCGTGCGGGTTGTAAATCGCGACGACGGCGCTAGACCCCGCCTGGCGCGCCGGATCGACCCGCTTTAACCAATTGCTCGCGATCACGACGCTCGACGAGTTCGGCAAAAATTCCGTGTTCTTGTGGGCGACAATCGCGTTCAGCTGCGGCAAGAACACGTGCGCCACCGCCACGGCCAGGACCCAGATGGCGATGATGGCATACTTGAAGCGCGCGACGAAATGGGCGTAACGCTCTGCCACGGACTCGCCTCCTTCCGCAAGATGGGCTTGACAACTGATTTAGTGGCCGAAAGAATTCTACCAGGGAACTGTCAGGTTTTCCAGACGATTTTCCTCACGCTTTGCCGACTCGTGTGCAAAGTTCGCAGTTTTGTAGATCGCTGTTCAAGAAACCGTTGAGTCAAAGGTGGTATACTCACACGTAGTCCGCATGGGGGAAGCGATTGCCGCTCGGTCAGCTCGTCGGATCTCGCAGGAAAGCGAGGGGAGAGCGTGAATCACAGCGAAGTCACTACGCTGATTGCAACCGTTGTCGCTGTCGTGTTCGCCATCACGGTCATTTTTGTGCGGCTACGGGCGTCCAAGCGCCCGACCAATGCGCGGAAGATCCTCATCCCGCCGCTCGCCATGAGCACGGGGTTCCTGATGTATGTCTTTCCGTTCACGCGCGAGCCGATTCTCTACGCCATTGCGGCGTTTTTGGTCGGCTGCATGTTCAGCTATCCGCTGATAGCCACGAGCCATTTTTACGTTGGAGAAGATGGCGTCTATCTGAAGCGGTCGAGGGCGTTCATCTATATTTTGCTCGGACTGCTGGTGGTGCGCATTGTCCTCCACAGCGTCGTCGAGCGGTATGTGGACGTATATCAGACGGGATCGCTCTTCTTCTGCCTGGCATTCGGCATGCTCGTGCCCTGGCGCATCGCGATGTTTGTGCGCTACAAGCGCTTGGTGCGCGAGATGGAGGCGTCGAAGTCGGGCGCCAAGACAGAACAGCCCGCGACCTGATGAGCGCGGGACGAGCAGCATAGGAGGATGGTTGTGCGTAGTCTGCGCGGGTTCGTCATTGCTATCGTGATTGCCATCATCGTCATCGGCGTGCCCATTGTCCAGTTGGTGCGCCCCGTTCCTCAGGCGGCCGCCGATGTGGCCGCGCCACTGCCGCGCGCCATTCCGGGAGAAAAACCTGTCATCCATTGGCCCTCGCAGGGTGAGGCCGCACTGATGGCCGATGGGGTGGGCAGCTTCGGGACGTACGGGCCCCAGGTGGCGGTACCTATCGCGAGTGTGACCAAGGTGATGACGGCGTATCTTGTGCTTCAAAAGCACCCGCTGCAACTGGGGCAACAGGGCCCTTCCATCACCATCACGCCGGACGACGTGAAGGTGTATCAGCAGGATAAGGCCTTGGGACAGTCCGTGGTCAAGGTGGCTGCGGGAGAACAAATCACGGAATACGAGGCACTCGAGGGATTGCTTTTGCCTTCCGGCAACAACATGGGCACACTCTTGGCGAAGTGGTGCGACGGTTCCGTGCAGGCGTTCGTCCGGGAGATGAACGCGACCGCGAAGAGGCTTGGGATGACTGAGACGCACTACGCCGATCCCACGGGGTACTCGCCGGCGAGCCAGAGCGATGCGGTTGATCAGATGAAGCTGTTTGCGCTCGCCATGCAGAATCCGGTGTTTCGCCAGATTGTGGGAGAGGCCCAGGCGGAACTTCCCGTCGCGGGGCTTGTGTACAACGTCGATTCGGTGGTGGGGCACGGAACCATCATCGGAGGCAAGACGGGATCGACCCTCGAAGCGGGCGGCTGTTTTGTGTTTGCCGCGCGCAAGGTCATCGGCGGCCGCGAGGTGCTGATCATCGGTGCGGTTTTGGGTCAGAAGGGCCCGCAGCCTCTTGCTGAGGCACTGAACGCAGCCGTCGCGATGTCGCAGGACGCCCAGAAGGCACTTCGGTCGGTTCCACTCGTCTCCGCCGGTCAGACGGTGGGGACGCTGTCTGCGCCGTGGGCGAAGCCCGTCTCGCTCGTCGCGACGGAACCTGTGCAGGTCATTGGCTGGGGAGGGCTCCCTGTCAAGCAGTCGTATCGGGCGGATGTGCTCGATTCGAAGAAGCCGATTGCGGCTAACCAAGTGGTGGGCCAGCTCCAAATCCAGGTTGGGGCGCAGACGGTGCGCGTGCCCGTTGCGGCCGCATCCTCCGTTCCGGCGCCCACGCTCAGTTGGCGCATGAAGCGTCTCTGAGAAGTCCATATCGATGGAGGTGGGCCGTTTGGTTCGACGATGGATTGCCATCGCCTTCGGAACGGTCGTCGCGCTTGTCGTGGTGATTGCGGTTGGGTTTTACCTCGCGGTCCGGCTCACGCCGTTCGACGCAAGCCTCTTGGAGGAATCGCATCAACCGACGGTCGTGTACGCCGCCGATGGGACGAAGCTCCTGACGCTCGGCTCGCCGAACACGGATTTAACGTATAACCAAGTTCCGAAAGACATTCAGGACGCGATTGTTGCAACCGAAGATCACACCTTCTGGACCAATCAGACAGGTATTGATCTCAAATCCATCTTTCGCGCGCTGTTCGTGGACGTCTCTTCAGGCAGCTTGGCTCAGGGCGCGAGCACCATTCCCGAACAGTTGGCGAAGATGGTCTATCTGACGGATCAGAAGACGTTTGCGCGGAAGTTCAAGCAGATCATCTTGGGTCTGCAGATCGAGCGCAACTTCACCAAGCAGGAGATCCTCACGATGTACCTGAACCGCATTCCGATGGGCGAGAGTGCGGTGGGCATTGAGCAGGGGGCTCTGCGGTATTTCGGCATCGATCTCAAGACGGAACCGAACAAGCTGACGCTCGCGGACGCGGCGCTCTTGGCGGGGCTGCCCCAAGCGCCGTCGGCGTATGACCCGCTCGTGCATCCGCAAGCGGCGCTCGAGCGGCGCAATCAGGTCCTGCAGAACATGGTGCGTTACGGCTATATCACGCAAGCGCAGGCCGATGCCGCGGAGAAGCAGCCACTAGGCGTATCGTTTCATTCGTTCCCGGGGGACGGTTGGGACACCCAGCCGCTTCTCACGAACTTCCTGCTCGACTATCTGAATCGGCACGGCATCCCGCCTCAGGAGGTCATGCAGGGCGGGTTGAAGATCTACACCACCATCGCGCCGAACGTGCAGAACGCGATTAACGAGGTGTTCTGGAGCGGGAAGTACGACTCGGACTTCCCGGGGCCGACGACCGGGACCGTCGTGGAAGGTGCGGCCATTTTCGTGGATCCGAAGACCGGTGCCATTCTTGGCGCGGCGGGATCGCGCAGGCAGGGGTATGTGCCGCTCGGGCTGGATCGCGTCTACCAGGCGAGCTCGCCGGGATCGTCCATCAAGCCTATCATGGATTACGCGCCGGCTCTGGCTACGGGCAAGTGGACGTACACGTCCATCCTGGACAACACGCCCCAGGATTTCGGCGGAGGTTACATCCCGCAGAACTGGGATCCAAACGCGCCCCCAAAGGTGACCCTCCAGTACGCGCTGGAATGGTCGCAGAACGTCGCGTCGGTGTGGCTTTTGTCGCAGATCGGCATTGACACGGGGGCCAACTTCGCCAAGGCGGACGGCATCCCGCTCACGCTGAAGGACTATGAGCACCTCGGCATCGCCATCGGCGGTCTGGAGAATGGGGTCACGCCGATGGAGATGGTCGCTGCATATACGCCATTTGACAACAACGGCATTCGGTCTCAGCCGTATCTCATCACGAAGATTGTGAACAGCCAGGGCGGGATCATCTATCACGAAGGGCCGCAGCAGACGCAGGTGATGACGCCGCAGGTGGCGCTCGACATGACGCGCCTGATGGAGGACGTCGTGGATTACGGCACGGGCCAGAATGCCAAGCTTCCGGGCTGGGGCGTCGCGGGCAAGACCGGGACCGTGCAGTACAGCGCCGGCCTCGTGAGCGATCATCCGAACTGGGTGCGCGACGGCTGGTTCGACGGCTACACGCCGAACCTCGTCGGCAGCATCCACATCGGGTATGACGTGTCGACGCCGGAACATCACATGACGATGTCGCCGGTCGATCCGTCCGCGAACGCGGCGCAGATCTTCCACGACATCATCGCGCTGGCGCTGGCGAACGAGGCGCCCGAGCAGTTCCCGGTGGGGCCGTATCCTTACATCACCGGCACGGCGCAAGGGGTCGACTACGTCAATCAGATGAACAGCGGGCAGAACAACTCGAACCCGACGAACGCCATCTCCAACCTGACCGCGACGTACAACCCGAGCGCCAACACGGTCACCCTGTCCTGGTCCGGCAGCTTCTCGCAGCCTGTCACCTACGTGGTGACGCGCGTGTCTACGAATGGCGCGGATGAGACGGTGCCCGTGGGGCAGACGACGGCACAGACCATCACGGACACGTCCGTACAGCCCAATGAGACGTACATCTACACGGTTCAGGCCACGAGCCAGGCGACCGGACAGGCCGTGGGCAAGCCGGCATCGGTGACGGTGACGACAAGCCAAGCGCCACCGAATGGGAACAACCAAACAAACACGGCGCCGCCTGGAAACGGCTTGAACAACACGCTCCCGGGAAACGGGACGGGCGGCCTCGGGAACCAGAGCTTGGGGAACACGACCGTTGGAAACACCACCACAGGCACGAGTAACGACACCGGCAACACGGCGAACGCGTTGCCGACCAACAGCGCGGTGACGTCGACACCTCCCGAGGCCGCCAGCCCGACCCCCAAGTCCCAGGTGATGTCGTCTGGGAAAGGCGGCCATGGCAATGGGAACGGGGATACCAACGGGTCGACCTCGAATGGCACCCAAGCGAACATCGCTAATACACCATGAGCAAGCGGGGCTGCTCCCGGCCATGCGGATGGCGGGCCGGCCCCGTTTTCGTTTGCCCGAGAGCGTCTCGAACCCATGGACGAAATGTGAGCCCATGTTTTATAGTGGGAACTGTGAGTGATGGGGGCTGTATCCATCCGCCACGACAACACGTGGGAAGGGAGTGGTGCATGGTGAAACTGGTACTCCTGAGCGGCGGATCGGGCAAGCGCCTGTGGCCGATGTCGAACGACGTTCGGTCCAAGCAATTTTTGCGCATTTTGCCTCGTCCCAACGGCGAAGGACTCGAGTCGATGCTCCAGCGCGTCTGGCGGCAGATTGGCCAGGCGGGCCTTGCCGCGAACGACGTGTTCGTGTGCGCGTCGAAGCCTCAGGTGGAGGTCATTCACGCGCAGATCGGCGAGATCGACGTGATTGAGGAGCCCGCGCGGCGGGACACCTTCGCGGCCATCGCCCTGTCGACGTTGTACCTCGTCGACGAACAGGGCATGGATCCCGACGAGCCCGTGGTCGTCTGCCCCGTCGACCACTTCGTGGACGATCACTACTTCCAGGAAATCCAAAACCTCGGACCGATCTTGCTCCGCGAAGGCGCCGAAATGGCGCTCATGGGGGTGTGGCCGACGGAGCCGACGAGCAAGTTTGGCTACATCGTCCCGGAGGCGCCCGCCGACGGGGACTGCTTCCGCGTGAAGCGATTCGTCGAGAAGCCGGAGCGCGCCGTGGCCGAGGAACTGATTCGCCAAGGGGCGCTGTGGAACTGCGGCGTGTTCTGCTTCCAGCCGCGAACCATCGTCCGCATCCTGCGCGATCGCGGCCTGCCGTCGACGTATGCGGAGGCGCGCCGCGGCTTCGATCAGTTTCCCAAGCGCAGCTTCGACTACGAGGTCGTGGAGAAGCTTTCCTCCATCGTGGCGCATCCGTACCGCGGCACCTGGTCCGATCTCGGCACCTGGTCGTCCCTCGCCGAGCAGATGGAGAGCGAGGCGGTTGGCCGTGCGATTCTCTCCCAGTGCGAGGACACGCACGTCGTGAACGAACTGGGGCTGCCGGTCGTGGCACTTGGCTTGAAGAGGGCCATTGTGGTGGCCACGCCGGACGGGATTCTCGCGGCGGACAAGGACATGGCCGCGGGGCTGAAGGACGTTGTGGCGCCCCTCGACAATCGGCCGATGTACGAGGAGCGCCGCTGGGGGCGCTATCGCGTGATTGACTATCAGTTGCTCGACGACGAGACCGAGGTTCTGACCAAGTGCGTGGAACTCCTGCCCGGCCGCAACCTCAGCTATCACCGGCACAAGTGGCGCGAGGAGATCTGGACCATCATCGAGGGCGAGGGCGAGATCGTCGTCGACGACCGGTGGCAGAAAGTGGCGGCGGGCGACATCGTGCGCGCGCCACAGGGGGTGTGGCACGCGATTCGCACCGAGACGGGCATGCAGTTCATCGAGGTTCAGCGCGGTCGGGGGCTCGTGGAAGAGGACATCGAGCGCAAATACCTCACCTGGGAAGAGCTCGCGGCGGTGCTGCCCGGCATTCCGCGTTAACGCTCGAGAAACTGCCGGATGGCTTCGGCGAGGTCGACCACGTCGCCAAACCGGTATTGGACGTGGGCGATCTCGCCGTTTTTCACGTACAAAAGCGCCGGCACGCTCTCGATCCTCCACGACTGCATGGCCTGGGGGGCGAGGTTGGCGTCGAGATCGTAGAGCGGAAGCCGGTTGGCGTGCGCCGCGTCGACCACCTCCAGCATGCGCCGCGCGAGTTGACACGTGCCGCAGAGCGGCGTGTGGACGAAGACGAGGGCCTCGTGGGGCAGGGCGCCGAGCGCCTCGGGTGTGTCTCCTGGAAACGGGGTGAACATGGGAATCCGTCTCCCTTCGGCATGGACTTGGCGGGGGCCCTGGACATTCGCCCGCACCATCGCGTTCTTCCCGCATTCTATGGCAATGTGCCGACCGGCACAAACCTGTCGGAGGAGGGAACGCGGATGTACGGTGTGTTTGGTGGCTACACGCGTTGGGCAGTGGTGTTTCTGATCATCTTCGTGCTCTTCTTCCTGCTCGTTCCCGCGTATACGTGCTCGACGACCACGACCTGCACGCCCGTGGCGTGAGGCCGCAAAGCGTCCGCACCGCCGCCCCCATCGCGGAGGCGGCCTTTTTCTACATACCGGTCCCGTCCGTATGGGGACGAGGCGGCCCTGCATAGACTGCGAAAAAGGGGGCGAGATCGCATCGGGGCACGCGCGCCATACCGCGCACGCTGTGGCGCCGCGACTTCCAGGGACGACCTCTGCCGATGGGGCGCGACTCGTGCTATGATGGACGTGATCCGACGAAGTCACCTTCGTGGCGCGGCGAGGGCCGCGCGCGATGACGGAAGGAAGTTGAGCGACATGCGGACGCACGCGACTTCGCGAAAAGTCATCATCGTCGAAGGCAAGACGGACAAGTCGAGGATTTTGAAGGTGCTGCGCGAAGAGGTGGACGTGGTGTGCACGCAGGGCACGCTGAGCTACGAACAGGTGGAAAACGACATCGTCCCGCTGCAGCACGACGAGGTGTATATCCTGGTGGATGCGGATGCGGCTGGGAATCGCTTGCGCAAGCAGCTGAAGCGAGAACTGCCGAACGCGATTGACCTCTACACGCGCAAATCGTACCGCGAGGTCGCCCGCACGCCGCTCGAACACTTGGCGAAGATTCTTGCGGACGCTCACTTTGAAATCGATGAGCAGTGGCTGCAGGTCCGGCCTCCCCGTCGGGAGCGGGTGCCGAAGACGGTTCACGGATGAAGGATGAATGGAGGCCGCTCGGGCGCGGAAATACGCGCCGGGCGGCCTTTTCGCATTCATTCGCCATCCTGCTTCGTGATGATCTCAGGGCCGTTGTCCGTGATGATGAGCGTGTGCTCGTATTGTGCGCTCAGGCTGCCGTCGGCGGTGCGGGCCGTCCAGCCGTCGGGATCGAGCTTTGTCTCGTACGTACCGACGTTCACCATGGGCTCTACGGTGAACGCCATACCCTTTCGGATCTTCGGCCCGCGGTGCGGTGGACCGAAATGAAGGACCTCGGGGCTCTCGTGCATCTGGCGCCCGATGCCGTGGCCGATGTAATCGCGCACGACGGAGAACCCCTGCGCCTCGACATAGGTCTGAATGGCGTGGCCGATATCGGAGATGTGGTTGCCTGGAATCGCCTGTTCAATGCCGATATAGAGCGCACGCCGCGTCACGTCGAGCAAACGGCGCGCCGTCTCGCTGACCTCGCCGACGGCGTAGCTCCAGGCCGAGTCGGCGTGAAGGCCCTTGTAAACGGCGACCATGTCGACTGTGACGATGTCGCCCTCCTGGAGGACATACTCGCCCGGGAAGCCGTGGCAGATGACGTCGTTGACCGAGGTGCAGGAGGCGAAGGGATATCCTCGGTAGCCCTTCTGCGCAGGCTCCATGCGGTGCCGGCGGATGAAGTCCTCGACAAACTGATCAATCTCGATGGTGCGAATGCCGGGCCGGATGAAGCTGCGCAGCGCCTCGTGGCAGCCGGCGACCACTTTTCCCGCTTCCCGCATGAGATGTTGTTCGTGCCGGCTCTTCAGCGTGATCAAACCTTGCATCGTATGTATCGCTCCGTTCGCGGTCGTGCCCGGGCGGGGCTCAGTGACTCACAGCCCTGTCGTGGGCGCGTAGATGTGGTCAGTCGTGATGAAGATGACGCCAATCACGACGCCAAGCACAAAATAGGCGATCATCTTCGCCCGCGACATCGGTTGCGCGCCTGGGCGTATCTTCATGAGGTAGGTGAAGGCGACGCCGACGAAGAGAATGAAAATGGCTTCGAGCACGTGATGCACGTCCGTCCGCCCTTTCCGTGGACATATCGGCATCATTGTGCCATAAACGAAGTTGAAATGCACGAGCGCGGCGAACGCTTGTTGCGGAAGGAGGCTGCGCCTTGGCCTGGGTGTGCGGCGTGGACTTAGGGGGACTGGGCTTCCTGAGCTATGTGGCTTGGCTGGACACAGAAACTCGCAAATTTGCGCTGGATCACTACATTCCTCGCTTCTCTTCTTCGCCCACCCTGCTTCCGGCAAGCCCCGACTTCATGCCTGCAGGGGCGAAAGCGTACGGCTTCGATGGCCCGCAGGGGCTTCCTCAACCTCATTCTGGCAGGACGCGGCGGTTGTGTGACGAAAAGGCCGATACGCCGACGCGCAAGATGCCCCTGACGCTCTCGCAGATGTACAAAGGGCCGTACGCTTCATTGATCAAGGTGAGCGTTCGACTGTTTTCCGAGGCCGTGTCGACCGGGCAGGCGCGGCTCCACGGGTACCATCCGTCGTCGAACGCCGCGGGCCCCACCATCTTCGAGACGTATCCCCGAAAGATTCTGAAGGATCATTTCGGACTGAGCTCGATCCCGTCGAAGCGGAAGGAGCCGCATAAGTACGTGGAAGAGGTTTGGGAGGCGTTCAAGGAGCGCGACTACCGCTGTTCCGGTGTCATTCGGCCGACGGTCGATCAGCTCGATGCCATGCTCTGCGCCGTCGCGGCGGAACACCTGCTGAAAGGTCAGTCCAAGGATCTTGGGAAAGCACCCATCTGGGATCCCGTGCAGAAGATCTTCCGAGAAGGGTATATCGTGGTGCCCGCCTAGACAGGGGCAAAAACGAGGCTGGCCCCGCCACGGCGTGCGGGCCAGCCTCTGCCTTTCACTCGAATCTCACTCGTTTCTCGGACGGCGGAAGCTCGTCGGGATGAACAGGTCGATGATGCCGATGACGAGCGACGCGAGCAGTGCACCGATGATGCTCACGTGCATGCCGTGCACAAAGATCTGTGCGACATAGATGACGATGGCACCGCTGATGAAGCCGATGATGCCGCGCCCGTACGGCGAGATCCTCCGCCCGAACAGGGCCTCCATAGCCAATCCCAACAGCGTGATGACAATCGCGGCAATGATGGCGCGCCAGAATCCGTGGATGTAAAAGCCGTGAACGATGTGGCTGACGAGCAACAGGACCAACGCAGAGACGACAAAGCGGACAATGTGACCAAGGATATGCATGACCATCCCCCCTGCTCCAGTTTACCGTACATGTCCGCGTTCGGAAAGGGGTTCCGATTCATCCACAGAATTACGGTATCTGCGATGAATCTTTTGCCGCAGCGAGATGGAAACCACCTGCGCCGTAGTACAATCGAGCCAAAGAGGTGGTGATGCGTTTGATCCTCGGAATTGGCAACGACGTGATCGAGATCCGCCGCATTCGCGCGGCGCTCGAGCGGCGAGGCGACGCGTTTTTGGAGCGCGTGCTTGCCCCCGAAGAGCGGCGCCGCGCGCGAGCCATCTCCGACGCGGCCAGGCTCGCGGAGTTTGTGGCGGGTCGGTTTGCGGCGAAGGAGGCCATCGCGAAGGCGGCTGGCTGCGGCCTTGCACGGCTCTCGATGCCGCATGTCGCCGTGTCGCTGGGCCACGCGGGCTTGCAGGTCGCCTGGGAGCCGCAATCCGCGCTCTGGGCGCAGTTCGGCCCGCCGGATGCCGCGCGCGTTCGCCTGCACCTCGCCATCACCCATGGCGCCGGCATCGCGTTCGCCGTTGCCGTCCTGGAGCAGTAGTGACCGTCGCGCGCTTGTCAGCGTTGTACATACTTCGTGGACACGGCTCATATCCATATACCAATCCTCGGGGAGGGCACTCTGTGTATCTCGTCACGAGTGATGAAATGCGGTGTTTCGATCACGACACCATCCATCGCCTCGGCGTCCCGGCCATTGTCCTGATGGATCACGCGGGCCGCGCCATCGCCGATCGCGTCCGGGAACTTCGCCCGGACAAAGTGGTGGTTCTGTGCGGCAAGGGCATGAACGGCGGCGACGGCTGGGTGGCGGCGCGATGGCTGCGCCACGCGGGCATCGAGGTCGAAGTGTTGTCCTCGTGCGATCCGGCCGCCCTTCAGGGCGACGCGCGCGCCGCGCAGCAGATGGCGGAGCGATTTGGCGTTCCGTGGCGGGTCTACGAGCCCGGGAGCATTCACCAGTCGCTCTCCGAGTTCGGCCAAGGCGGACGCCTTCGCGCCGTGCTCATCGATGCGCTGCTTGGCACCGGGGTTTCCAGGCCGGCCGAGGGCGTGATGGCGCAGATGATTGAGGAGGCCAACGCGTCCTCGGCGTACATCGTGAGCGCCGACCTTCCGTCCGGCGTCGACGCGTCCACCGGGGAGGTCCCTGGACCCGCCATCAAGGCGCACGAGACCATCGCCATGGCGGCCGAGAAGCTTGGCACGGCGGTGACGCCCGGCGCCATCTACGCCGGCCTCGTGCGCGTGGCAGACGTGGGCATCCCTGTCGATCCGGCGCGCGTCCGGGCGTCCTACGTATCGCCCGCGGCCTTTGGAAAACGGTTCGGCTTCCGCAGCCCCATGAGCCACAAGGGCACCTTTGGCCGAGTAGGCATCGCCCTCGGCCAGATGCCGGGCGCGAGCCGGCTTGCCTCGCTCGCGGCGCTTCGCGCAGGCGCGGGGCTGGTGGTCGTCGCGGGTGCCCGGGTCGACGCGTCGCTGTTCGCGCCCGATGTCGTCGTGCGAGAAGGCGGCGATCCCGCGCAGTTGCTGCAAGATGTGGACGCCGTGATCGTCGGGCCCGGGCTTGGGTTGCTCGGCCGCGAGGCGCGCACGTGGCTGTACGATCTCGTCCGGGCGGGCGTGGCGCGCGGGGTGATTGACGCGGAGGCGCTCGCAGCCGTGGCGCACGCGGGCCAGTTCGATCCGGTGGCGGGCGAATTTGTGCTGACGCCGCATCCCAAGGAGGCCGCGCGCATGCTCGGCTGGGATGCGCGCCAGGTGCAGGCTCGGCGGCTGGAGGCCGCGAAGACCATCGCCGCGCGGAGTCAGGCGGTGACGCTCCTCAAGGGGCACCGGACCGTCATCGCGCACCCGGATGGGCGGGTGCGGGTGAATCCCACGGGATCGAGCGCGCTTGCGGTAGCGGGGACGGGCGACGTGTTGGCCGGCGTCATAGGCGCCCTCATCGCGCAGGGGCTGGACGCGTTCGACGCCGCCTCTCTCGGCGCCTGGCTGCACGGTCGGGCCGGCGAGCGCGCGGGAGAAGAGCTGACGGAGGTCGCCGTCACGGCTTCGGACGTCATTGCTCGGCTGCCGGATGCGGTGCGCGCGTATCGCGCGGAGGTGGACGCCTCGGAGTGAGGATGGTGCGTGGCGGAGAAAGGCGAGGTGGCTATGCGAAAGCTAACGGCAGTCCTGTTGTCGCTCGCCCTCGCGGGGGGCGTCGTCGCTGGCTGCGGCATCCCCGGCACCACGAGTTCCGTGAGTCACAAGATCCAGTCGGAGGCGCAGGCCCTCGAGAACAAGAACTACCAGAGCGAGGCCATCATGACGGTGCAGATGGACAACAACGTCCAGAAGTACTTCGTGCGCGTCTCCTACGAGTCGAAAGACATGTACAAGATTGAGCTCGGCAACGCAGACAAACAGATCAATCAGGTCATTGTCCGCACGCCCAACGGCATGTTCATCGTCAGCCCGTCGCTCGGGAAGGTGTTTCGCTTCAACGGCAACTGGGCGCAGAACCAGGGGCAGATCTACCTCTACGATCAGCTCCTGCAGCGCATCGCATCCGACAAATCCGTCAAGGTGAGCCGGGAGAAGGACGCCTACGCGTTCGAGGTACCCGTGGTCCCCGCGAGCGACGTGGTCAGTCGAGAACAAATTGTGCTTTCCAAGGACCTGAAACCGCAGTCGGTCACGCTGCTCGACAAGAACGGCAAGGCCGCGGTCGTCATCACGTACCAGTCGTTCGAAACCGGCGTCGAGTTCCCGAAGAATGCTTTTGATCCGCAGACCATCGCGCAAGCCGGGCAGGCCGTCAAACCCACCCTCGCATCCGATCACGCCTTCGACTACATCGAACCACCGGCCATGTACGGCACGAAGCTCACCGATCTCGCACAACCCGACGAGTCCAGTATCATCATGCGCTATCAGGGAGGCGGCCATCACTACGTCCTCACGGAGTCAGCGTTGACCCCGGGCGCCGCGGGGCTCCCGAACGCCGAATTGGTCGACCTCTACGGGGTCCCGGCCATCTACGACGAGGCACCCGGCACCCGAGTCGCCAATCTGACCTGGATGCAAAACGGCATCGAGTTCGATCTCACGTCCAACGATCTCTCGCTGCCCGAACTCGAACACATTGCCATCTCCACCTTTGCCGAGGTCGGAAAGTGACGCCATTCCTCCTTCCACCGCGCCATCTCAGAGGAAGCCCGAGGCCTCTGGGTGGCGCGTTTGTGTTACACTCGGCACATGAGGTGACCCCGAATGTACCGGCCCCTGTTTGCCGTGATCGATCTCGCCCATCTTTCCCACAACATCCGGTATCTGAAGAGCAGGTTGCGCCCGGGCGCGAGCCTCATGGTGGCGGTGAAGGCGGACGCTTATGGCCACGGCGTGCGAGCGGTGGTTGAACGGCTCGTGCGCGAGGGGGTGCATCACGTGGCGGTGGCTTCCCTCGAGGAGGCGCTCGAGATCCGCGCGTTCCATCGCGACGTGAACATCCTGGTTTTGGGCGCGGTGACGCCAGACGCGTGCGCGAAGGCGGCGGAGGCTGAGATCGAGATTGCCCTGACCGATCTGAGCCCCGTTGAGGAGATCCCGCGCCTGCCGAAGCGGCTTCGAGTCCACCTGCCGCTGGACACGGGCATGAACCGGCTGGGGGTCAAGCGTACGGACGAGGCGGTGGCGCTCGCGCGGGCCATTGCGGCGCGAGAAGATCTGGAACTGGTGGGTGCGGGCACGCACCTGGCCGCCGCCGACGCGGATGATCCCGCGCACGCGGCGGGGCAGATGGAGCGCCTCGGGGCGTTTGTGCGCGCGCTCGAGGAGGCGGGACTTCGCCCGCCGCGCATCCACGCCGGGAACAGCGCGGCGCTTTTGCGCAATCCCGCATGGCACCTCGATATGGTCCGCGTGGGCATTGCCGCGTACGGCTATTCGCCGGATCCGTCGGTTCTCCCGGCGCCCTCGCTGCGCCCGGTGATGAGCCTCTACGCGGGCGTGCTGCGCGTCGCTCGCGCACAGCCTGGGGAAACCGTGGGGTACGGAGCAACCTTCACCGTGACGCGGCCCATGACCATCGCCACCGTTGCCGGCGGGTACGCCGACGGCTACCCGCGGCAGTTGTCGAATCAGGGCGAGGTGCTCATTCGCGGCGAGCTGCGGCCTGTCATCGGCCGCGTCTGCATGGATCAGCTGATGGCGGACGTGACAGGGCTCGACGTCGCGATCGGAGACATCGCGGCGCTCTTCGGCTACGATGCGCCCTCCGCCTGGCGCGCGGGGTGGTGGAGCCGCTTGCGCCCGGAAGAACGAAGGGTTCGCGTGCAGGAATCGTATCGAATGGCGTCGAATGTGGAAGAGAGGCGCGTGTTGTCGCTTCATCGACTGGCGGCGCGGGCGCAGACCATCCCGTACGAGATCTTGTGTCGCGTGCACCGGCGCGTGCCGCGCATCGTGTGCGATTGACAGGGGCGCCCGGCGCGTTTCGACGCCTTTTTTGCGCCACGAGAAACGGGCGGCTATAATGGCGGCATGGAAGCCGTCTGGGACGTCGCTGCAAACAGTGGAGGTGCCGCGCTTGTCGAGTTCGAAATTCAACGCCTGGAATCAAGCTGCGGGTCGCGAATCCGGAGACAAACGCGCGCGTGACATCGTGCGCGAGGCGCTGCGTATGTATGTATCGAGGAGAGAGCCCGGAGATCTGCGCGAGACCATGCAGCGCGGGTATCAGGAGATGGCGCCTCTCAACCTGCGCATCGCCTGTGAGGCGTTTCTGGTCGAGCAGGAGGCCGGCAACACCGTGGAGCGCTTGGTGAGCGGGGTGTGAACGATTGAATGTCAGGCGTGGGGACATCTTCTTTGCGGATCTGTCGCCTGTGGTCGGCTCGGAGCAAGGAGGATTTCGCCCCGTACTCGTGGTGCAAAATGACATCGGCAACCGCTTCAGCCCGACGGTGATTGTGGCGGCCATCACCGCGCAGATCCAGAAGGCCAAGTTGCCGACGCACGTGGAGATCAAGGCGGAGAAGTACGGTCTGGAGCGCGATTCCGTGATTCTGCTCGAGCAGCTGCGCACCATCGATAAGCAGCGCCTGACCGACAAGATCACGCATTTGGACGACGAAGCCATGAAGCTCGTCAACGAGGGGCTGTTGATCAGCCTCGGCCTGGTGGATTTCTGAAGATTCGCTTTGGAACGCGGAGTAGAAACGGAGAAGGACGGATGGGCCATCCGTCTTTTTTCATGCGCAAAAGGAGCGAGGGAATCGACATGCCGCAACCGAAACCATCCATGATCCGCAACCCGGACGCCTATCCTTCGGGGGATCAGAAGATCGAATGGGCACGGGCGCACATGCCGCTCGTGGGTGAGATTGAGCGCCGTTTCGCCGAAGAAAAGCCGTTTCTGGGCAAGCGCATCTCCATGTGCCTGCACCTGGAGGCCAAGACGGCCCGCCTTGCGCTCGCCATTCAGGCCGGGGGCGCCGAGGTGGCCATCGCCGGTTCGAATCCGCTGTCCACCCAGGATGACATCGCGGCTGCCCTGGTGCGCCGCGGCGTGCGCGTGTACGCCTGGCACGGGGCGACGCCCGAGGAGTATCGCAGCCACCTCGAGGCTGTGCTCGACTGGGAGCCCGAGGGCGTGATTGACGACGGTGCCGATCTCGCCACGATGCTGCACCGCGAGCGGCCGGAGCAGGCGGCGCGGATCCGCGGGGGATGCGAGGAGACCACCACGGGCATCCTGCGGCTTCGGGCCATGGCGCGCGAGGGTGTCCTGCGCTACCCGATGCTCGCCGTCAACGACGCCCAGTGCAAGCACCTGTTCGACAATCGGTACGGCACTGGGCAGAGCGTGTGGGACGGGTTTATGCGCACCACGAATCTGATGATTGCCGGGAAGACCGTGGTTGTGGTGGGCTACGGTTGGTGTGGCAAGGGCGTGGCCATGCGCGCGCGAGGGCTCGGCGCGCAAGTGGTGGTGTGCGAGGTGGATCCGATTCGCGCGGTGGAGGCAGTGATGGAAGGATTCCAGGTGATGCCGATTCGCGAGGCGGCCGAGGTGGGCGACATTTTCATCGCGGTCACGGGCAACAAGGCGGTCATCTCGCGGGACGCGATGGAGCGGATGAAGGATGGGGCCATCCTTGGCAACGCGGGCCACTTCGACGTCGAGGTGGACAAGGAGGCACTTTCCGATCTCGCCGTGGAAGTGCGCACCGCCCGCCCCAACGTGGACGAGTATCGATTGGCCGACGGGCGCAGGTTGTATCTCATCGCCGAAGGCAGGCTCGTCAACCTCGCGGCGGGGGACGGCCATCCCGTCGAGGTGATGGACATGACGTTCGCGCTTCAGGCGCTCGGCCTGCGCGAAGTGATGACGAAGTCGTACCCGCCTGGGCTGCACGCCATCCCGGCGCATATGGATGAAGAGGTGGCGCGTATGCGGCTTGCGACGTGGGGCGTCGAGATCGACGAGTTGACCGAGGCGCAGAAGCGGTACCTGGCGAGTTGGAACGCTTGAGCGCTGGGGCGGAGGTGGGGTGCTTGACGCGGCCATTGATTGGACTGACGGGATCGCACGAACTGAGGCAGAGCGCGGTCCCGGGTGTGCCGCTCCAGGCGGTGATGCTTGCGGACGACTACGCGCGCGGCGTGGAGCGGGCTGGCGGGCTGCCGGTGGTGTTGCCGTATCTCGCGGATGAGGCGAGCGCTATTGAACTGGGCATGCGGCTCGATGGGCTCGTGCTGACGGGCGGCAACGATGTCGATCCGAATCTGTACGGGCAGGAACCACTGCAGGGACTCGGGACGCTCGAGCCGGAGCGAGATCGGCTGGAGATGTTGCTCGTGCAGGTGATGCGGCGGGAACAGAAGCCGGTGCTTGGGATTTGCCGCGGTATGCAGATGTTGAACGTGGCGCTTGGCGGAACGCTGTATCAGGATCTGCCGCGCCAGTGGAAGGGTAAAATTCAGCACAGCCAAAAGGCCCCGCGCAACGCGTACGCGCACACGGTGAAGCTGAAGCCGGGATCGCGCGTGGCGCGGTGCTACGGCAAGACGGCGATTCGCGTCAACAGCTTTCATCATCAGGCGGTGAAAGACTTGGCGCCTTCCTTGAAACCGGTGGGTTGGGACAGCGAGGGGCTGGTGGAGGCCGTGGAGTCGGAGGGGCGCTGGCCCATCGTCGCTGTGCAGTGGCATCCGGAAAATCTGTGGCGTGAGGACGAGGGCGCCCTGGCCCTTTTTCACTGGCTCGTGGAGGCTGCCGCCTCACGGGCGGCGGACTTGGCTTCGTCCGGAATGTAGACCTCTTGAACCACCTCGATGAACGCATCCACGAAGTGCGGATCCCACTGGGTCCCGCGCCCTTCTCGAAGCACCTGAAGGGCCTTCTCGACGGGCATGCCGGCGCGGTACGGGCGGTCGGACGTCATGGCGTCAAAGGCGTCGGCCACGGCGAGGATGCGGCCAAACAGCGGAATCTCCTCGCCGGCGAGGCCGTCGGGATATCCCTTGCCGTCGTACCGCTCGTGGTGAGACCGGATGCCCGGCAGAAGCGGTTTCATGGCGTCGTCCGGCTGAATCTGCCGAATGATGTTTTCGCCGATCACAGGGTGCTGTTTGATGATGGCGAACTCTTCGTCCGTCAGCTTGCCTTCCTTCAGCAGGATCTCGTCGCGGATCCCAATCTTTCCGATGTCGTGCAAGAGCGCCGATTGCCTCAGTTCGCGCACCGTCTGCGGCGACAGGTTGACCTTGCGGCCGATGGCCTCGGCGTAGCGCGCGACGCGCTGCGAATGGCCCGCCGTGTACGGATCCCGCGCGTCCAGGGCCGCGGCCAGCGTGGCGAAATAGCTGTCGATAAGCTGGCGGTTCATCGCGTCGCGGTGCGCGAGGCCGTTCAGCATCAGGTTGAAGCCTTGGATGAGATCCGAGAACTCATCCATGTACGTGTCGTCCGCGCGCAAGGAAAAATCCCCCCGCTCCACGCGGCGCATCAGCGCCTCGAGCCTGCGGATGGGACGCTGCACGTCGCTCGCCAACAGGTATCCGCCGAATGCGGAGAACAGGGAGCCGAGCGCCAGGATGCCGCCGGCCCACGTCCAATAAGTGGACGATCCGAGTCCCGCGTTGGTCAGACGAACGGCGTTGGCCAATCCAAACAAGAGCAGGGGAAGGGCGCCAAACACGACGGCGCTCATCGCGAACTTGAACGCGAGCGGCACAACGACCTGGCCGCGCAGCAACACCGACGCGCCATACAGGTGCTCGCTCCTGCGCCGGATGGTGACGAGCGTCGGTTCAATGGAGCGCGACGTCAGGAAGAATTCGATCACGGCGTGCATGGAGGCGACAATGAGCGTGCCGAGCGAAGCGAGCCATACGTACGCCATGGGCAGGTGCAGGAGCCCGCTGTGCACGAGGATGGACGATGACACGAGCCCCGGGATGAGGAACGACAGCCAGTGAGGCCCCATGACGCGGAGCACAGCCAGCGCCGGCAAGTGCAGCGCCCGTTTATAGCCCTTCGTCAGCACGTCTTCTGTCGGATGAGCCGTGAGAAGCGCTTTCCGAATCGGGCGAATTTGCACGCGAAACGCGATGGAGTCCGCCGTGAGCATCAGCACGAGCGATCCGCCGAGGATACCGCAGATGATCCACAGGTCCGTTGGAGTCAGATGGAGGGTGGTGAAGATGAGCACACCGCCCACGCCGAGGACGGCGATGACGGAACCTGCGAAGTAGTTCAGGATGAGCCGCTTGACCAAGCGCTTGAATTCGTAGTTCGCCGTCCAGCTCATACCGCACCCCACATCCCGTCGAACGCATAGCTCACTCGAATGAATTCCACCTGTTGCGCTCAATTCCTGCCGCCGCGGTCGTCGAGCGCGCAAATTTGGGCGGGCGCACCAACGCCATAAGGCCCGGTCCTGGTTTCTCCGAGAGTGTCCACGCGCGGAGCCCCTCGCTGCATGTCCTCTGGTGCCCGCCCGGGCGGGCGAATCCGCGGAAGGAGGAACGAGCGATGGCACAAACGAGCCTCGCACTCGGCACGACGTTGCAGCTGCAGACGCAGTCGGGCACGCGCGCCAATGGGCAACCCAAACTGAAGGTGCACAAGTTCAACCACGTGTCGCCGCAGGCGGCGGACGAAGATCTGCTCGCGGTCGGCCTCGCGTTGGCGCAGCTCATCGATGAGCCGCTCGTGCAGGTGGAGCGGGTGGATGTGGCGCTCCTGACAAACGCGCCCACTGGCGGAAGCGGCGCGGGCACAGGGGGTTCCGGTGGCAGCGGCTCCACTGGCGGCACGGGTTCCGGCGGGCAGGGGCCGAGCGCGTGAACGCGAAGCCCGACGGAGATGGGCGTGGATTCCGATTTGAATGGACAGGAGGCGCGTCGATGGCCGCGAAGGTATCACTCCACTTGATGTTCATGACGGATCGAAACAAGAAGGTTCGCATCGCGATTCCCAATCCGAAGCAGCCGGTCGATCCGACCGCTGTGCAGAACGCTGCGCAACTGATTGTGGAAAAGGGCGTCTTTGATCTGCCGCAGGGCAAAATTGTGCAGGCGCTCCCGGCGGAACAGACGCAGACGGACACCTCGAGCGTGTCGTAAAACGGCAGCCCTCCCCGGCGGCTTCGCTGCCAGGGAGGGCCGTCTCATGGGGGCGGAAGCCGTGACTGGCCGTTCCCGCCCATGGCCTCGTCGACGGCGTCGAGGAGGCGCTGCGCGAGGCACTCGGGGCTCTCGGCCTCCACCACGGCTCCGCCGACCAGGGCGAACGGCCCGCGCGCGCACAGGCCGCACTGCTCCACGCATGCGTATTTCCTCACCGTCACGCCCGGGCGCTCGGCCCGGACGCGATGGATGGCCTCTCGCACCCCCGTTGGGGCGTTTTTCACGCACCATTCCAGAACCACGCTCATGCCTATCTCTCCCGGCGCCTGGCCTTCACGTGCCTCCACGCCCAGTACAGGCCGGCGGCCATCACAAGGCTCACCGTGATCCAGCTGAGTCCTGACTGCACGTGCTTCATCACTTCGTCCATATTTTCGCCGAACCAGTAGCCAAACGCGAGCCAAGCCCCGCACCAGACCATCGAACCGACGATGGAGTAGAGTGCAAACGTCGCGTACGGCATGTCGGACAGCGCCGCGGCGTACGTGCTGAGCGAGCGGATGCCGGGCAGAAAGCGGCCGGGGATGAGGACGAGCCAGGCGTAGCGATCCAGCAGGCCGCCGGTATGCTGAAGGCGCGTTTCATTGAGGAGGCGCAGTCGGTAGAGCGGGTTCAACAACAGCGATTCGAAGCGGCGCGTGAGGAGAAAGACGATGGTCACGCCGGTGAAGTACCCGAGCGCGCTGAGGCTGAAGACGGCGGGCGCCCGCATGGTTCCGAGGGCAATGGCGTAACCGTAAAAGGCCAGAAACACGTCGCCTGGAAACGGGAGGCCGAGGCCCTCCATCACCATGGCGGCGTACGTGCCTGGATAGCCTAGCAAGAGGAGGCCTGCGTTCAGCGACTGCAGCATCTCCCGGATGGCGTCCACATGTCCACCCCGCTTCCGTCGTGGGCCCAAGGCCCTAATGGATGTCTATGGACAAGAAGCGCGGCTCATGATTGACGCAGACCTCGGCGGCTGTCATTGTTATGGTATTGGCAAAGGCAACGACTCGGCGCGCTGGAAGGAGGGGATGTCGGGATGGACGAGTTCGCGCTGATTCGCTCGCTTGTCGCGAAGCTGCCGTCGCCGGGCGCGGACGTGTTGGTCCCCATCGGCGACGATTGCGCGGTGGTGGAGGGCAGTGGCCGCTTGGCCATGACGACGGACGCGGTTGTCGAGGGCGTGCACTTTCGGCGCGATACGATGTCCCCGCCGCAGGTGGGCTATCGGGCCATCGCGGCCGCGGTGAGCGACATCGCGGCCATGGGCGGCCAGCCTGCCTGGATCACGGTCGCGCTCGCCGTCCCGCCCTCTTGGCCCCAGGACGACGTGGTGGCTATCTACGACGGCGTCGCGGAGGCGGCCGCGGCTTTCGGCGCGAGCGTCGTCGGCGGGGACGTCGTCTCCACCCAAGGTCCGCTCTGGATGTCCATCACGGCCGTGGGCCGTGTCGAACGGCCTGTCACGCGCGCCGGCGCCAGACCTGGGGACGTGTTGTTTGTCACCGGCAATCTCGGCGGGAGCGCCGCAGGGCTCGACATCCTGCTCGGCCGGCGGGCCGGATCGGCCATCGCGCAGGCGGTTCTCGTCGATCGGCACCGGCGCCCCACACCGCGCATTGCCTTCGGCCGGGAGGCGGCGCGCCTGGGCGCCACGGCGCTCGACGACATCAGCGACGGTCTGGCGAGCGAGCTGAACGAAATCGCCGAGGCGAGCGGCGTGCGGCTTTTGTTCGAGGGCGATCGCGTCCCGATTCAGCCGGAGGTCACGGAGTACGCGCGCGCGGTAGGCAAGGATCCTCTGGAGTACGCGCTCTTCGGCGGGGAGGATTACGAGCTCGTGGGCACGGCGCCGCGAGACGTGTTCGCGCGGTTGCTCGCCGTCGCTCCTGTCGTGGGCACTCCCCTGACGGCCATTGGGCGGGTCGAGGAGGGCGACGGCGTGGTGATGCGCCGAGACGGAAAGCTCTCCGTGATTGCGCGCAGAGGATACAATCATTTTGAGAGGTAACGGACGCATGGAAGCACGCGAATGGCGCGTCGATGACGAGTTGGCGATGAAGCGCCTCGGCGAGCGCCTCGGCGCGCTTCTCGCGCCGGGCGACGCCGTGCTGCTCGAGGGGCCGATGGGCGCGGGCAAGACCACCTTCGCGGCGGGCGTCGGCGCGGGCGCCGGCGTGGCGCAGCCGATGACGAGCCCCACTTACGTCCTGCGGCAAGAGCATCGCGGCCGCTTCCGCGTGGCGCACTACGATTTGTACCGGCTGTACGCCGACCCAAAACGCCCGGAGACGCTTGACCTTGAGAGTGTCTGGGCCCTGGGGCTGGACGACGATCTCGCGGGCGGCGCCATTCTCCTCATCGAGTGGCCTGGGCCGCTCGCCGAGGAGATGGAGGCGTATCTCCGGATCATCCTCCGTCCCGAGGGCAGGGCGCGCACCGTGCGCGCGGAGGCTTTTGGAAAGCGCCCGGAATCGATACTGAAGGAGTGGACGGCTTCATGAGCGTGATCGCCATGGATACTGCGACCGACGTGTTGGCGCTTGCAGTCGCGGACGAGGACGGGAGGCTGATGTCTTCCCTGGTGGAGTTTCTGCCGCGGGCCCACTCGCGCCTGTTGCAGCCGTCGCTCGGCCACCTCTTGGCCGGCGCGCGCATGAACATTCACGACGTCAAGCTGTGCGTCACCGGCGTCGGCCCCGGCAGTTACACCGGCGTCCGCATCGCAGTGGCGGCGGCGAAGGCCATCGGGCACGCGTGCGGCATCCCCATCGTGTCTGTGCCGACGGTCGACGGCATGGCCATGGCGCTGGCCTGCGCGGAGGGCCAACGGTTCGGCGCGTTCATGGCGCTCATCGACGCAAGGCGGGATCGCGCCTTCGGTTGCTGGTATAGACTGGAGGACGGGCGGCTGTGGGCGCAGTGCGAGCCGACGGTACAGGCGCTCGCCGACTGGTTTGCCATCGCGGACAGGGAGCGGGCGTCCATCGTGGCGAGCGGCAGGCGCCTCGGCGATTCCGCGGAGGCGCAGGGCGTGCGGGTGCGGCCGTGGAATGAGATAGCCCCGATGATGCCGACGGCGCTCGTGCGGCTCGGGCTGTCGGGATCGTACGAGCGATTCGAGGGCGAGCGCGTGCACGATCTCGCCCCGCTCTACGTGCTGCCCACGGAGGCCGAGGCCAAGCTCGGCGCGAAGGGAGAGGGCGGCGAGTGAGCCCGGCGGCGTTCGATCCGCAGAAGCTCTCCATCCGCCGCATGATGCTGAAGGATCTCGACGACGTCATGCGCGTGGAGACGCGATCGTTCACGGCCCCGTGGTCGCGGCAGGCGTTCGTGGGCGAGTTGGTGGAGAACCGGCTCGCGCGCTACGTGGTGGCGGAATACGACGGGCGCGTGGTGGGCTACGCCGGCTTCTGGATGATCATGGACGAGGGGCACATCACGAACATCGCGGTCGATCCCGACTTCCGCGGGCTGAAGCTGGGCGAACGGCTGCTCGAGGCCATCATGTCGATGTGCATGGCCCTCGGCGGCCGCAAGATGACGCTCGAGGTGCGGGTCACGAACCACGTGGCGCAGAATCTGTACCGGAAGTACGGCTTCGAGCGCGTGGGCGTGCGCAAGGGCTACTACACGGACAACAACGAGGACGCGCTCATCATGTGGGTGGACCTCCCACCCAAGGTCATGCGCGACAGAGAGGTGCAAGCATGAACATCCTCGCCATCGAGACGAGCTGCGACGAGACATCCGCGGCCGTCGTCGCGGACGGGGCGCGCGTGCTCGGCCAGGTGACGGCGAGCCAGATGGAGATTCACCGCCAGTTCGGCGGCGTGGTTCCCGAGGTGGCCTCGCGCCGCCACGTGGAAGCCATCACGCGCGTGGTGGACACCGCGCTCGGGCAGGCGGGACTTGGGTTTTCCGATCTCGCCGCCATTGCGGTCACCATGGGGCCGGGACTGCTCGGCGCGCTCCTCGTCGGGGTGGCTGCCGCCAAGGCGTACAGCCTCGCCACAGGGCTTCCCATCGTCGGCGTGCATCACATCGCCGGGCACGTCGCGGCCGCCATGTTGGAAGAGCCGGATCGACCGGCCGTGCGGCCGCCCTTTTTGTGCCTGGTGGCCTCCGGCGGCCACACGGAACTGTACGAGGTGGATGTGTCGTTTCGGTTCACGCGCCTTGGCGGAACGCGCGACGACGCGGCGGGCGAGGCGTACGACAAGGTGGCGAGGCTGCTCGGCCTCGCCTATCCCGGAGGACCCGAGGTGGACAGGCTGGCGCGCCAGGGCGATCCGGCGCGCTTTTCCTTTCCGAGAGGACTCTTGGACGATCCGTCGCTCGACTTCTCCTTCAGCGGCATGAAGACGGCCGTGCTCGTGGCGCTCGACAAGATCAAGCGCCACGGGCAGGCCGTGCCTGTGGAGGACGTCTGCGCCAGCTTTCAGGCGGCCGTGATCGAGGTGCTCGTCGAAAAGACGCGGCGCGCGGTCCGGATGACCGGCCACAGGACGGTGGTGGTGGCGGGCGGTGTGGCGGCGAACCGCGGGCTGCGCGCGGCCATGCGCGCCATGGCGGCGGAGGAAGGGCTTCAGGTCTACTTTCCGTCACCAGAACTCTGCACGGACAATGCGGCGATGATTGGGGCGGCCGCGTATTTCCGCGCGCGGGAAGGGCGTTTCGATACGCTCGAATTGGGCGCGTACGCCGACCTGACGCTGGACGAATGGCAGAGCGGGCTTTATCCCGTCGACTGAACAGCATTCGGTGCGGCAGTGGGCGAGGCTTCGGCCTCGCCTTGGTGTTGAATGGGGCACCGCAGGGCGGGTGGACGAACGCGCAGCTGTGCCATCGCGAACAGCCGTTCTTGTGTATAACTCGGGCATATCGCGCTGTGGATGTTGTGGAAAGGTGTCGAAAAGGCTCGAAACGGTCGGGATCGAGCTTGTGGATAAGTCGGTGGACAATGTGGATAACTGAACATTGTCCGCATTCGAACGGGCGCTTCCCGACGAAATCTTTCTAGCCGTGCCAGTCCTCGAGCGCTTTTCGCAGTTCCTCGAGTTCCAGCGATTTGGCTTCCCACTGCTCGAGCGCGCGCTGATACTCCGCTTCGAGGCGCCGGTAGCGCGCGTCGAGTTCGCGCAGGCGCTCAATGTTCTGCGCCACCGCAGCTTCGCTCTGCTCCTGCGCCACCTGTTCCATCTCTCGCTCCATCTGGTGTGCGGCCTCTTCCCAGCGCGCGATCTCGGCCTCCAGCTTGCGCGCCTCGCTGGAGCGGATGCGCCGCCGTGCCGGTGGCTCTTCCGCGACCTCCTGCGTCTCATTGTCGCCTGCCTCGGTTTCGTCCTCCGCGCCTTCGATGCGCCTGAGCCGCTCGTTCTCCATCACCTTCTCCAAGTAGTCGGTGTAGTTGCCGATGTACCACTCCACGCCGTCCCGCGTTAACACCGCGACGTGCGTTGCAATCTGGTCGATGAAGTAGCGATCGTGCGAGACGAAGATGACTGTGCCGTCGTACTCTTCGAGCGCCGCCTCGAGCGCCTCTTTGCTTGGGATGTCGAGGTGGTTGGTGGGCTCGTCCATGATGAGGACGTTGGCGCCGCTCTGCATGAGCAGGCACAGCCGGAGTCGGCTCTGCTCGCCGCCGGAGAGCGCGCGCACGGGTTTGAACACCTCCTCTCCTCGGAACAAGAACTGCGCTAAGAGCTTTCGCACGGACGTGTGATCGAGGTCCGGGTAGGCGTTCCATACGACGTCGATGACGCGCTCGTCCGGCGGAAGCCCCCCGTCCTCCTGCGCGTAATAGCCGAGATCGACGCCCTGGCCAAAGCGGAACCAGCCTTCGATGGGCCGGAGTTCCCCGACGAGCGTGCGAAGAAGCGTCGTCTTGCCGGCGCCGTTCGGGCCGAGAATGGCGAGTCGCATGCCGCGCTGCACGCGGAAGCTGATGTGGCGCGCGAGCGCCTGGCCGCGATGGCCAATGGCGAGATCGCGCACCTCGAGCACGTCCTCGCCCGAGGTGCGCCGCACGGAAAACCGCATCCAAAGCGACGGGTCGTCCGCGGGCGGGCGTTCCAACCGCTCCATGCGCTCGAGCATCCGGCGGCGGCTCTGTGCCCTTCGGTGCGTGGACGCCCGCGCGATGTTCCGCTCGATGAACGCCTCCATCCGGGCGATCTCGTCCTGCTGCGCCTCGTATCGCCGCCACATCTCCTCGCGCTCGGCGGCCCGCATCTCCAGGTAGACGCGATAGGGCCCTGGATAAGCCCTCGTCTGTCCGCCCTCCAGCGCCACCGTGAGGCGCGTGACGCGATCGAGAAAATACCGGTCGTGGGAGATGACCACGAGCGACATCTCCCCGTGCGACAAAAAGTCCTCCAGCCAGGCGAGGGTGTCCATGTCGAGGTAGTTCGTGGGCTCGTCGAGCAAAAGGACGTCCGGGCGAGCCGCGAGGAGCCTCGCCAGGGCGAGCCGCGTCCGTTGCCCGCCGGAGAGCGCGGAAATGGGGACGTCGTACATCTCGCTCGGAAAGTTGAGCCCGGCGAGGACGCGGCGGACGTCCGTCTCCCACTGGTAGCCGCCGAGGGACTCGAAGCGCCGCGTCTTCTCCTCGTACAGGTGCGCGATATCTGCAAACCGCGCCTCGTCTTCATACAGCGCCGGATCGCTCATCTGTACCTCGAGCGCGCGCAGTTCGCGCTCCAGTCGCTGAATGGGCCGCTTCGCCTCGGCGACGAAATCGTACACGCGCATGTCGTCCCCACGGCCGATGAACTGCGCGACGTAGCCAAGTTCCACACCGCTCTTCACGTACACGCTGCCTTCGTCCGGCGCCTCTTCCCCCGTGAGAATGCGCAGCAGGGTCGACTTGCCCGCGCCGTTTGGGCCCACAAGGCCGATTTTGTCGCCCTCGCGGACGGTCATGGAAGCCCCGCGCAGCACCTCCATCCCGTCGTAACTCTTTTTCACTCGATTCGCTTGCAAAAGGATCATACGTACGCTCCTTTGTCCATACACTCTAGCAGCCAAGTTCGGACGAGGTGGGGAGGCTCCTTCATGTCCAGCGCGTCGTTCCCGTTGCCGCAAGGCTTCACCTGGCAATATGACCTCATCGTGTGGCTGCAGTCGCATCACTCGGTCGTCCTGGATCGGCTGGCCGTGGCGTTTTCCTACTTGGGCAACGAGTCGTTCTATTTTGCCGCGCTGCCCGTCCTGATGCTCGCCGTCGATCGCGTCCTCGGAATGCGGCTTGCCTACGTGTTTTTCACCAGCATGTACCTGAACGCGTGGCTCAAGTCCTATTATCACATCGCCCGGCCCATCGGTGTGCCTGGGATTCGGTCCGGCGACATTCGTTCCGCGACGGGGCTGTCGATGCCGAGCGGCCACGCGCAGGGGACCATGACGTTCTTCACGGCCTTCGCGATGTGGCTGCGCCGCCCGCTGTGGCTCCTTCTCGCCATTTTCCTGTCGGTCGCCGTCGGCATCTCGCGCGTCTATCTCGGGCTTCACTGGCCGATGGATGTGGTCATCGGCTGGGTAGCAGGACTTGCCATTGGCTTTTGCGGCTGGCAGATTGGGCGGTGGTGGACGTATCGCGGTATCCCGTTTGGCGTCGCCCTGGCGCTCGCCGTCCTCTTCCCGGCCGCGCTCCTCGTCCTCGCGCGCGACGTCACGTCGGCGGTCTACGCGGTGTTTCTGCTCGTGGGCGGTGTGGGTGCAGCGCTCGAGAAGCGGTTTCTTCGCACTTCCCTCGATCCCGTCCTGTGGAAGCGCGTGGCAGCGGGCGTGATCGCGCTGGGGGGTGTGGTTGCGGTACAATTGGCGGTACAAGCGCATCTGGAGGAGCCCTTGTGGCAGTACGCGCGTGCGGCGGCTCTGGCCGCCTGGGCCACCGTGCTCGCGCCGTGGCTGTTTCAATTCCTCGGACTGTACACGCGGGAGGCAGATTCCCATCGAGATGGATAAGCAGGCGCTGCGCCAACAATATCGCGTGAAACGAGCCGCCATCCTCCCGGACGCGAGGCGCCGTCAGGAGGAGGCCATCTGCGCACACGCGCAGGCGTGGCTCCGCGAGCTTTCCACCAACGGATTTCTCGGGCTGTATGCGGCTGTCCACGGCGAGGTCGATCTCGCCCCATTGGCCGAGGCACTGCTTCGGGAAGGCGCGAGCGTCGCCTTCCCGCGCGTGGAAGGGCCGGCGCAGATGGAGTTCTGCGCTGTCCAGTCCCTCGCGGATCTGCATGCCGGCGCGTACGGCATTCCGGCGCCCGGGCCTCGCGCCCCGGTCGTCCCGCCCGGCGAGATGGCGGCCGTCCTCGTTCCGGGCCTTGCGTTTGCGGCAGACGGCACGCGACTTGGGTACGGTGGCGGCTTTTACGATCGCTACTTCAAACGGCCGGAGGCGGCATCCATCCGGCGGATTGGCGTGTGTTTCGTCGAACAGTTGGCGGATGCGTTGCCTCGCCACCCGCACGACGTCCGCATGCACCAGCTTCTCACCGAGAGGGGGCTTGCGCCCTGCAGGTGGTGAAATGGGCCGCCGTGCTTGCGGGCGGTGCGTCGAGGCGGATGGCAGAGCGGGGGAATAAGCTTTTGCTTCCGCGAGAACCGGGCGGGATTCCGATGGCCGGCCACGTCGTGCGCGTGGCGGAATCGGTCGCTCCGCGCGTCGCCGTGCTCTATGCGGACGAGTCTGTGCGAAGCGCTGTCGAGCCTTGGCTGACGGGCGAGATCGCCTGGATGAAAGACGAGGAATGCTACCAGGGGCCGCTCGCCGCGCTCGGCCGCTTTGCGGCGCGCGAGCCTTCGGACGTCTCGCCGCTCCTCGTGCTGGCGGGGGACCTGCCGGGGATTTCGACGGACGCTGTGCGGGCGCTCGTGGACGCGTTGACGCGCACCGGTGCCGACGTTGCCGCCGCGGAGCGCGAGGGGAGGATGCAGCCGCTCGTTGCTGTCTACGCGGAGCGCGCGGTGCGAGCTATCGCGGATGCCGCCGCGCGCGGGGAGAAGCGGATTCTCAAGGCTCTTGAGGGGCTTTCGATTTGTACCGTCGCGTTTGACGATGCCTGGGCCGTCCGGCCGGTGCACCGGCCGGAGGACTACGAGGCGTGGCTGAAGAGGGAGGGAAAGGCGTGATCCGGCGAGAAGTGCCTGTCGAAGAGGCCATTGGCCTGGCGCTCGCGCACGACATGACGCGCATCGTGCCCGGAGAGTTCAAGGGGCGCCAGTTTAAGCGGGGCCACGTGGTGCGCGAGGAGGACATCCCGGTCCTGCTCGACATGGGGAAGCGGCACCTGTACATTCTGGAGCTCGAGGCGGGCGAGTTGCACGAGGACGATGCGGCCGTCCGCATGGCCCAGGCCATCGCGGGCGAGGGCGTCGAGCTCTCCGAGGTCTCGGAGGGCAAGGTCATCCTCCGCGCGAAGCGGGACGGCATGCTGTGGGTGGACGCGCGGCGCGTGACGGCCATGAACACCATCGACGAGATCTCCATCGCCACCAAGCGGCCGTTCCAGCACGTGACGCGGGGGACAAGCCTCGCCGCCGTGCGCCCCATTCCGCTGGTCATCGCCGAGGACAAGGTCCGCGCTGTGGAGGTCATCGCGTCGCAGGCGCAGAAGCGCGCCGTGATCGACGTGTTGCCGTATCAGCCCCAGAAGGTGCGGATTGTGACGACGGGCAGCGAGATCCTGCACGGGCGCGTGGAGGACAAGTTCGGGCCCGTGCTAAGGGCCAAGCTCGCGCGCTACGGCATCCAGGACGTGCACCAGGTGTTTGTCGGCGACGAGCGGGATCGGATTGCGGACGCCATCGTCGAGGCGTGCGAGAAGGGGGCGACGCTCGTGCTCGTCACGGGGGGGATGTCGGTGGATCCCGACGACCGCTCCCCGGGTGCTATCCGGGATGCCGCGACCGAGGTGGTGACGTACGGCACGCCCATGCTGCCCGGGTCCATGCTCATGCTCGCGTATCGGAACGACACGGCCATCTTCGGACTCCCGGGCGCCGTCATCTACGATCCCATCACGTCGTTTGATCGCCTTCTTCCGCGCGTCCTCACCGGGCTTCGCGTTCGCAAGCGGGACATCGCCGTCCTGGGCGTGGGTGGCTGGCTCAATGCGTGACGCGGAGGGGCCTGTCATCCTCGGCATTGCGGGCTTTTCGGACTCCGGCAAATCGTGTCTCGCAGAGGCCCTCGTCCAAGAAGCGGCGGCGCGAGGACTTCGCGTGGCCTACCTGAAGCACGACGGCCACGCGGACGAGGCGCCCGACGACTGGGAGAAGCTCGGATCCGACACTGCGCGCGCAGCGGCCGCCGGCGCGTCCGTGACGATGGTCGCGAGCAAGCGCGGCTTTCTCCTGCGATCGCGACAGGAGGGCGGATTTCCCGAGTGGTTCGCGGCCATCCGCGCTGTCGCGGATGTGGACGTCGTGATCGCAGAGGGAGGCAAGCGGGCGGCGCACGCGAAAGTTGCGGTGGTGCGGGGCGAGGGCGAGTGGACACAGCTGCTCGCCGCGGGCGCCGTGGCCATCGCGGCGGTCGTCTCGCCCGATTGGGCGCCCATGAGGTTCCCAGTGCCGGTGTTTCGGCCTCATCAGGCAGCGGATCTCCTGGCGTGGTGGCAAGAACGGTGGCGCCAGGGCGCGCTCGACGCGCCTATGGTTCCCGAATGACGGTCTCAACCGAGTCTTTCGCGGTCGGCGAAAAAAAGTTGAATTCCCTGTTGCACTCTCGCAGCGAACCGATTATCATAGTCCATGGTGTTAGCACTCACCGAGCGAGAGTGCTAACAAAGGTTCGGAACTACATCTCGTAAGGAGGTCGTTCGCAATGTTGAAGCCGCTCGCTGATCGCGTGGTGGTCCGTCCGGTGGAGCGTGAGGAAAAGACCGCTAGTGGGATTTTCCTGCCGGACAACGCGAAGGAGAAGCCGCAGGAGGGCGAAGTGATCGCCGTTGGCCCGGGGAAGCTCGATGAAAAGGGCAACCGCGTGGCGATGGAGGTCAAGGTCGGCGATCGCGTCATCTACTCGAAGTACGCGGGCACTGAGGTCAAGGTGAACAACGAGGAGCTCTTGATCCTGCGCGAGAGCGACATCTTGGCGATTGTCGAGAAGTAATGCCGGATTGACGTGAAAAGCGCTCCATGAACGGAACATTCCACAGTCGTCAGGGAGGTATGCAACATGGCAAAAGAGATTCGCTTTGGTGAAGAAGCTCGCCGTGCGATGATGCGCGGAGTCGATGCGCTTGCGGATGCGGTCAAGGTAACGCTCGGGCCGAAGGGCCGCAACGTGGTGCTGGAGAAGAAGTTCGGATCTCCGCTCATCACGAACGACGGTGTGACCATCGCGAAGGAGATCGAGCTCGAGGATCCGTATGAGAACATGGGTGCTCAGCTCGTGAAGGAAGTCGCGACGAAGACCAACGACGTCGCGGGTGACGGTACGACGACGGCGACGGTGCTGGCGCAGGCGATGATCCGCGAGGGTCTGAAGAACGTCGCTGCCGGTGCGAACCCGATGGTGCTCCGCCGCGGCATTGAGAAGGCCGTGACGGCTGCGGTCGAGGAGCTGAAGAAGATCGCGAAGCCGGTCCAGGGCCGCAAGAACATCGCGGAGGTTGCTGCCATCTCGGCTGGTTCGAACGAGATTGGCGAGCTCATCGCGGATGCGATGGAGAAGGTCGGCAATGACGGCGTGATCACCGTCGAAGAGTCGAAGGGCTTCACGACTGAGCTCGAGGTCGTCGAGGGTATGCAGTTCGACCGCGGCTACATCTCGCCGTACATGGTGACGGACGCGGACAAGATGGAGGCCGTGCTGGACGAGCCGCTCATCCTCATCACCGACAAGAAGGTCTCGAGCATCCAGGAGATCCTGCCGGTGCTGGAGCGCGTCGTGCAGGCTGGCCGTTCGCTGCTCCTCATCGCCGAGGATGTAGAGGGCGAAGCGCTCGCGACCCTCGTGGTCAACAAGATCCGCGGTACGTTCAACGCCGTGGCCGTCAAGGCGCCTGGCTTTGGCGATCGCCGCAAGGCCATGTTGCAGGACATCGCCATCCTCACGGGTGGTCAGGTCATCAGCGAGGAGCTTGGGCTTGAACTGCGCAACACGACGCTGGATCAGCTCGGCCGCGCTCGCCAGGTGCGCGTGAGCAAGGAGAACACCATCATCGTGGACGGCGCTGGCGACAAGTCGGCTATCCAGGCTCGGATCAATCAGATCAAGGCGCAGATCGAGGAGACGACCTCCGACTTCGATCGCGAGAAGTTGCAGGAGCGCCTCGCGAAGCTCGCGGGTGGCGTCGCGGTCATCAAGGTCGGTGCGGCGACCGAGACCGAGCTCAAGGAGAAGAAGCTCCGCATCGAGGACGCGCTCAACTCGACGCGCGCGGCTGTCGAGGAGGGTATCGTGCCTGGCGGTGGCGTTGCGCTCGTCAACGTCATCAAGGCGCTCGACAACGTGCAGGCTGAGGGCGACGAGCTGACGGGCGTGAACCTCGTCCGCAAGGCGCTCGAGGCTCCGGTGCGTCAGATTGCGGAGAACGCGGGCGTCGAAGGCTCCATCATCGTGGAGCGCCTGAAGACGGAGCAGCCGGGCATCGGCTTCAACGCGGCGACCGGCGAGTGGGTCAACATGTTCGAGGCCGGTATTGTCGACCCGGCGAAGGTGACGCGCTCCGCGCTGCAGAATGCGGCGAGCGTCGCGGCGACCTTCCTCACGACCGAAGCTGCGGTTGCCGACAAGCCGGAAAAGGAGAAGGCTCCGGCTCCCGGCGCGGGCATGGGCGACATGATGTGAGCATTCACCGGGACATCCAGGCATCCGAAGGGGCGACCCTTCGGGTGCCTTTTCGCTTTTTCTAAGACGACGGCGAAGGCGGCTCCCTCTTCGCGTAGGGCTCCCCCTCATACCCCGCCGCGATTGTGAAATCAGGGTTTTCCCGGATGGTCGGAAATCGCGGGCAGGAGTAGGTTTGGAGATGAAAAGGCTTTCACAAGAGGAGGGAGCCCCATGCGCTATCCCATCGTCATCGCGGGCGGCGGAACCGCGGGGATTTCAACAGCTGCGCGATTGCTTCGGGAACACCCAAGTTGGCGGGGACAGGTGGCCATCATTGAACCTGCCGACAAGCACTACTATCAACCGCTCTGGACCCTCGTGGGCGCGGGAGCGGCACCGCGGGAGGTTACAGTGCGCGATGAAGCGTCGCTCATCCCGCCGGGTGCGGTATGGATTCGCGATGCCGTGGTCGCGTTCCACCCGGAGCAGGGCGAAGTGGAGCTCGCTTCTGGAGACACCGTGGCCTACGATGCACTCGTGGTCTCCATGGGGATACAAATGGACTGGCACAAGATCAAAGGACTCGAGGGCAACATGGGCCGCAACGGGATCTGCAGCAACTACACCTATGAATACGTGCAAACGACCTGGAGCGCGCTGCAAAACTTCCGCGGCGGCAACGCCGTGTTCACCATGCCGGAGACCCCCATCAAGTGCGGCGGCGCGCCGCAGAAGATCGCTTACCTCGCGGACGACTATCTGAGGAAAAAGGGCGTTCGTCACAAAGCGCAGATCCACTACGTCACCGGAACGCCCACCATCTTTAGTGTGAAGAAATACGCCGACGCGCTGACGAAGGTGGTCGAACGCAAGCAGATTCATCCGCACTTCAAGCACCGCCTTGTCGAGGTGAAGGCGGACGACAAGGTCGCCGTGTTCGAGAACCTGGACACGGGCCAGACCATGGCCCTCGAGTTTGAGCTGTTGCACGTGGTGCCGCCGATGAGCGCGCCCGATGTCATCAAGCAAAGCCCGTTGGCCAACGAAGCTGGGTGGGTCGACGTGGACAAATTCACCTTGCAACACGTCCGCTTTCCGAACGTCTTCAGCCTTGGCGACTGCTCGAGCCTCCCCACGTCGAAGACGGGTGCGGCCATTCGCAAACAGGTGCCCGTGTTGGTGAACAACCTGACGGCCTACCTGAAAGACCGACCGATCGAGGCCGAATATCATGGCTACACCTCCTGCCCTCTGGTGACGGGCTACGGCAGACTGATCCTCGCCGAGTTCGATTACAGCCACGAGCCAGAGGAGACCTTCCCGTTCGATCAGGGCCAGGAGCGGTTCAGCATGTACGTGCTCAAGAAGTCGTTCTTGCCGGTCCTGTACTGGGACGGCATGCTCAAGGGCCTGATGTAGGCGTGGGGGGTGGGATCATGGCGAACAACCATACGGTCGAAGTCAATGGGGCCCAACGAGCCCTTGGCGATCCGGATTTTCAGGCGAAGTTCGTGCGCGTGATCGAGCGCTTGGCCGAGTGGGACGAGGCGCTCGGCAACTTGCCCACCGCCATCGCGTTCGGACGGGAACTGGTGCAGGATCGGGAATCGATCCGCTACCTGATGGAGTCGGCGTCGGAAGAGATTCCGCTGCGCGTCGATCGCGACACGCTCGTAGCGCTCGCCGAAGTCTTGAACGCGCTTCCGACCCTCGCGGAGCTCATGCGGCCCCTCCTGCAGTTCGCCGAGTTTGCGAAGGCGGTACTCGAGGACCGGGCGTCCGTCGAGTATCTGTTCGCGAGCCTCACATCCGAGTTCGAATCGATGCAGCGGATGATCGAGGAGGCGCGCATCATCGCGCGCGAGGCCGGACGGATCGCCGCAGAGGACCGCACGCCCGTGACCGTCTGGTCGCTGCTCCGCCTGCTGAAGGAGCCCGTCGTTCAGAAGGGCCTGCGTTACGCGAAGGCTTTCGTGCAGGTGGCTCAGGAGCGCGCCGACGCGCCAATGATCAAGAGCCTGTGAAGGGCGGACGCCATCGCGTCGAGAACAGAAACAGATGGGGAGAGGATGGGTGACATGTACCTTCGCCGTTTCTACGATGAAGGGTTGGCGCACGCTTCCTACCTGGTCGGCTGCCAGGAAACGGGCGAGGCCTGCGTGATCGATCCCGCCCGCGACGTCGAGCCGTATTTGCTCACGGCCAAGCGGGAGGGGCTGCGCATCGTCGCTGCACTCGAGACGCATATTCACGCCGATTTCGTCTCCGGGGCCCGGGAGCTGGCGGATCGCGCAGGTGCGGCCATCTGCGTGTCAGACGAGGGCCCGCCGGAGTGGAAGTCCGAGTACGTCAAGGCGTACCCACACCGGCTGTTGAAGGACGGCGACGAGCTTCACTTTGGAAATGTGCGGATCGTCGTGATGCATACGCCCGGGCATACGCCGGAACACGTCTCGTACCTCCTGTACGACGGCAAGACCTCGCCGGACGTGCCTATGGCGCTTTTTTCCGGAGACTTCGTCTTTGTGGGAGACGTCGGGCGGCCGGATCTGCTCGAGCGCGTGGCGGGCGAGAGCGGTAGTTCGGAGGCGCTCGCTCGCCAGATGTTCCGCTCGCTGCGCAAATTTGAGGCGCTGCCCGATCACGTTCAGGTGCTGCCGGCCCACGGCGCGGGCAGCGCGTGCGGCAAGGCGCTCGGCGCCGTCCCGTCGTCCACGGTCGGCTACGAGAAGCTGGTGAACTGGGCCCTTCAGCACAAGGACGAGGACGCGTTCGTCAAGGCGCTGCTCGCCGGGCAGCCCGAAGCGCCGGTCTACTTTGCCCGCATGAAACTGGTCAACAAGGTGGGGCCGCGCCTGCTCGCGGAACTGGGCACGCCCGAGCGCGTGGACCTGTCGCCGGAGAAGCTTCGCGCGTGGCGAGAGGGCGGCGTGGTGCTGGATGTGCGGCCGACGGACGCGTTTGCGAAGCGCCACTTGGCCGGAAGCCTCAACATTCCCTGGAACAAGTCGTTCGTCACGTGGGCGGGGTGGCTTCTTCCCGCCGATCGGCCCATCCATCTGCTGGCTGCGGACGGGGTGGCGCCTGACGTGATCCGCGCGCTTCGGTCCATCGGCATCGATGACGTGGTGGATTGGACCGAACCGGCCGCGGTGGAGCGCGCAGCGCCGGACGACGTCGCGTCCTATGCGAACGTGTCGCCCGACGAGGTGCACGGAGCGCTCGCGCAGCAGGGGCTCTGGCTTCTGGACGTCCGCAACGCCGACGAGTGGGCGGGGGGTCACCTGCCGCAGGCTCACCACATTCCACTCTCGAAGCTCGCGGCTCACATCCACGACGTGCCACGCGATCAACCGGTCTACGTGTATTGTCGGACGGGCGGTCGATCCGCCATCGCCGCGAGCCTGCTTCGGGCCCATGGCGTGGGGGATGTGCGCAACATGGTGGGCGGATATGAGGCGTGGCACGGCAAGGGTTTCCCTGTTGAGGCGTGATGTCGTAAGGTAGAGGAAACTCGGGTGGCGAGGGTGGTGGGGGTGGCCACCAGAACGATGGGCTACAGCACGGAACGGCTGCGGCAACTGTTCAATGCGCTTAACGACGGGATTATCGTCATGGACAAAGACCGCATCATTGTTTTCATCAATCCATCGGCGACGCGCATGACGGGTTGGGAACTGGGCGATTGGATCCCGTATTGCAGGTATTGTGAAGCGCGCGAGGTGGGAGCGGGTGAAGAGCGGTGTTTTCTCGCCGGTCAGACCGAAGTCTCGTATTTTGAGTCAGAACTACCGACGAAGGATGGGGCCTATGTCCCCGTCGGCATGAGCCGCACGTTTCTTGAACCGTCTGGCGGCGAGGCCAGCCGCGACATGGTCATTGTCATCCGGGATGTCACGCGCGAGCGGCAGGCGAAGGAGTTGGAGATGCGAGCGCGGCTGAACCGCATGACGCTCGAGGTGCAGGAACAGGAGCGCAAGCGCATCTCTCAGGAGCTGCACGACGGGGTGAGCCAGTCGCTGTACGCGGTGGATCTCGGCATGGAGCACCTCAAGCGCCAGGCGCCACCTCGTCTGCACAGGGCGCTCGACGACCTGCGCGCGCAGGTCAAGCGGTGCTCGCAAGAGGTTCGCGCGCTGTCGCACACGCTGTATCCGTCGCTCCTGTATGATCTCGGCCTCAGCGCGGCCATCCGCATGTTGAGCGACGAGATGTCGACAAGCGGCTGTCGGATCGAGGTCAGTCTGAACAAGGAGTGGCCCGGTGGCGATCTCGGCGGCATCGCGATCCACGTGTACCGCATTGTGCAAGAGGCGGTGCACAACGCGATTTCACACGGGCGGGCTCGACACATTCAGATTCACATGACGTGCGCCGAAATGTGCGAAGTGGAAATTCGCGACGACGGGTGTGGCTTCGACGCGGACCAGATCAAGCTGCTACCCGGCTACGGGTTGAAGAACATGCGCGAGCGCGCATCTGCGCTGCATGGGGTGCTCGAGATCGAGAGTCGGCCTGGGCAAGGTACGCGTGTTCGCGTCATCTTTCCCAATCCGCTCGGCTGAGGAGAAGGGGGCGAATCGGTATGGCTCACACGCGCGTGGTCATCGTCGACGATCACGCCTTGGTCCGCCAAGGTCTGCGCCTGATCCTGCACGGCGTAGCCGGGATTGAGGTGGTGGGGGAGTGCTCGTGCGGCGAAGACGCGCTCAAAGCCGCGATGAAAGATCGGCCCGACGTCATGCTGATGGACGTGCACATGCCTCAGGGGCTGGACGGGATCACGACCGCGCGTCACCTCCGCCAAATCGCCCCTCAGGTCCGGGTCATCATGCTGACGATGTTCGACGATCGCGCCCATGTGGAAAAGATGTTGGACGCTCGCGTCTCCGGCATTGTGTTTAAGCACGACGACTCGAGCGAGATTGTGGCTGCAATTCAGCACGGCCAACCAGGGCGTCCCTATCTTTCCCGCAGGTGGGGACAGCGCGCGAATGCTGAAGCCGTCAGCCCCTCGCGAACGGCGGAACGGCTGTCGCCGCGGGAGACCGAGGTCCTTGTGCTCCTGGCGCAGGGCTACACCAATCGAGAGGTGGCCGACGCGCTGCACATCAGCGTCAAGACGGTGGAAACACACCGCCAGCACATCATGCGCCGGATCGGTCTGCATTCGAGAGCGGCGCTCGTCAGGTACGCCTATCAGAACGGCCTTGTGGATCCGCCCGTGCCTGGCGCCACGGAAGATCATCGAGGAGGCTGAGCCGCCTTCGCACGCTGAGCAGCGCGAGAGGCGCCCTAAGCACGTTCAGTGCCTGGGGCGCCTCGTCTTGTCTCACGAAAGGCTCACAGTCCGCTCCGACTTCTCCTCGCGCAGCGCCTCGCGCAAGCTGCGAAGGGCTTTGCGGAACGCCTTGGTCTGTTCGAACGTCACGCCGTAGGTCTTCAGCTCCTGAAGCTGTTTCAATCGGCGCTTCGCCGACTTGTACGCGGCGCGCTTTTCCTCATAAGACCTGCGCGGATCCCGTTGGATCTCTACAGCGTCCAAAATGGATTGAAAGCACATCCGAGCCTGCGTGACAAACTCCGTCTGGCACATCATGCAAAACTGGAGATCCGACGGCATTTTGCACCGCTTGCATCGGCTCGCACTCTTGGGGAAGGGCCTCTTGCCGTACAGGGGTATAGGTTCAGGGTTGAGGGCTGACAGCGAGATCTCCTCGGTGTCCCTCGCCACGTGCGTATCCCTCCTTTGGTCGAAGGGCTTCGGCCTGTCCGGAGGCCGCTCCATCCGAGCCAATAGACGCATTCGCTGCGATGGAAGTTCATGCACTGGACTCGAGCTCTTCGGCGCCGTCTCTTCCTTGGATCCTATCACAAGACCCGTTCGATTGCGACGAACGGCGAGTGGCAGACGGGCGGGTTTGACCCTGATGGCCATAGGGAAGCGCGCGGTGGGGACCTTCAAGTACCCATCTCCTTCCAAATATGATGCCCGAGGCCGGATCGACAAGCGCGTCTCTTCTCTATCCACTATATGGCCCTTCGCGCGAGCTATGCGGATGTCGGCCCGTTTGTTAGAATCGGGAAGAAGACAAGACACGGGAATGGGGATTTCGACGTTGGCTTCGCGTCAGATCAAAGAAGTGGAACCGATGTCCCCGACGTTCGCGCGCCTGTGCGATGCCATCTCGTCCGTGGTCTTTGGCCACGAAGAGGCGGTTCATCTCGTCCTCTGCGCGCTCGTCGCGGGGGGGCACGTCTTGATGGAAGACGTGCCCGGCGTTGGCAAGACGACGCTTGCCATGGCGTTCGCGCGCCTCCTCGGCCTCACGTTGAGCCGCGTGCAGTGCACCTCGGACCTTCTTCCGGCGGATATCCTGGGGTACGCGATGTACGATCGAGAGCAAGGCGCCATTGAAATCCGCAAAGGACCCATCTTCAGCGAGATGGTGCTCGTGGACGAGTTGAACCGCGCCTCGCCACGCGCACAAAGCGCCTTCCTCGAGGCGATGGAAGAAGGCTCCGTCACGTTGGACGACAAGCGGTATTCGCTCCCTCGTCCGTTTTGGGTGCTCGCCACGCAGAATCCCCGAGAGTTCGAAGGCACCTATCCGTTGCCGGAGTCTGAGCTAGATCGCTTTCTGATGTGCATCGAACTCGGCTATCCTTCCATGGAAGATGAGATTCGCATGCTGGCGGCAGGCGGCGGACAAGCCCAGCTGGCGCGCCTCCAGCCCATCGCGACGTCGGCCGATGTCCTCGGCTGGCAGCGCGAAGCGGAGAACGTCTATGTCGATCCGGCGCTTCTCCGCTACGCCGTGCTGCTGGCCCACGCGCTTCGCAGTCATCCGCGCGTGCCGATGGGACCCAGCCCGCGCGCGCTGCTCGCGCTGATTCGCGCTGCAAAGGCTCGCGCCTACATACGGGGGCGAACGTACGTCGTTCCGGACGACGTACGCCATCTCGCCCGCCCCGTGTGGCGACATCGGCTTCGCCGCAACGCGGACCCGTGGATGGAAGATCCGTGGGACGAAATCCTCGAGGAGGTCTTCAACCAGGTCCCGGCGCCAAAGATCGGTGAGCCGCAATGACGACGGCCAATCGCAGGCTGTGGCTGCTGACGGCGCTGGTGTGTGTGAGCGCCGCCGTGACCTGCCTGGCGCTCGGCACGGGAGCGGTTGGGCTGCGCGCGCTGGGCGGTGCCCTCGACGCCCTCACTTTGTACGAGCTCTCGGTCGCGATGGCGGCGCTCGCCATCTCGAAAACGCGCGTGGAGATCCCGGCGCGCGCGTTCGCGGGCGACAGCGTGCGCATCGCGGTGGACATCTCAACGCGCGCACCTAGGCTCGGAAGGTGGGGGCGCCGCGCCGAGATCGCGCTCGAATGGAAGGACCATCGCTCCCCGAGTGAGGGTCTCAAATCGTTCGTCTGGTGCAAGGGACCGGATGGCTGGCGGGTCGAACTGGAGGTCCCTTCGCTCCGCCGAGGTCGATACGCGCTAAACGCGGTCCGCGTCCGCGTGAGCGATGCGTTCGGCCTCTTTTCCGTCGAACGGCGCCTGCCGGCCGAGGGCGCGATGGTGGTGTACCCCGAGCTCGTGCCCGTGGGCCACTGGGTGCGCGAGATCGAGCGGTGGATGCGAATCCATGGGATCAGAGAGCTCGAGGCCGAGGTTGCGCCGACGGGGGGCGTGGTGCCTTATCGCCCGGGCGAGCGGCTGAGTCTCATCCACTGGCCGACATCGCTCAGGACGGGAGATCTATATGTCCGAGAGATGGCATCAACGATTGTCCGTCCGTGGCGCATCGTCCCGTCGATCCGGCCCGGCGATCCGCCGCATCTGGCGGAACGCGCGCTGTCGGTGGTGCTCTCGCTCTTCGCCCATGGGCAGCGCGGGGGTCTACCGGTGGAATGCTTCATTCCCAGGGGCGAGGGTGAGCGGCTTGCGTGGCAGCGCTGCTGCACGTTCGACGAAGCGGGCGCTGCACTAGCCGAGGTTGACGTCTGCGCCGGCACGGCTCCGCCGATGAGCGAGGTGCCCGGCGGACGGTCCGGGACAATCTGGGTGACGGCGCGGGCTTCCGAATTGGGCGGATGGTCGAGGGGCGGGCGCGCGCTCGTGGTGTCGGCGGCGGACCGCGGAGAGCTCGGGAACGGGCGTGGTGTCGGGGTACGTGGGCCACAGCCGGCCGATGCTCGCGTCTAACGTGGAAGGGGGAACAAGTCGATGGCCCGTCGGCCGGTTCGGCTCATTCGAAACCTTCTCTGTTTCGCGTGGGTGGTCGCCGCGCTTGCGCCCGTGGGATTGGCCTTCGAGCGGAGCGCAGCTATCGAGGTGGCAGCGTTCTGGTTGGCCATGTGCCTTGGCGCCGCTCTTCCGAGTCCTTGGAAACGCGGCATGGCGTGGGCCACTCTGCTTCTCGCCCAGGCCATCGCCGCGTTTGAGCGGGCTCACCTCACCGGTTGGCTCGCGCATGTCGGCGAGGCTCCCTGGCGGTTGTGCGCTTTCAGCCTGGCGGGGCTTGCCGCAATGGGGCTCGTACGGTATGCGTATCGGCGGCCGCTCACCTGGCTCCTCTACAACGGTGTGGCTCAAATGGGGCTGGTGGCTGTTTCGCTGACGCATCCGGCCGCCGGCGTATGCCTGGAACTCACGTGCCTTGGGCTCATGCTCGCGCTTTTTGTCCTGGCGCGATGGGAGGGGGCGGTGGCCGGGAGACCCGATTGGCGCCGCACCGCGTGGGTGGGCGCGGGGGTTCTATTGTGCGGCGCGGCCTGCGCGTGCATCGCGCCAAGGGGCCCCCTCGTGCCTGGCGTGGCGCGCATCGTGATGTCGCTCGTGCCGCAGATGCCCGCGCGCACGGGCTACAGCCTGGACGACAGCCATCTCGGCGGCTCGCTCGTGACGGATCCGCAGCCGATCCTCGAAGTTCGAGCGCCCATCCCGCTCGATCTGCGCGGACAGGTGCTGTCCGACTACACGGGGCAGGGCTGGGTGTCGGTCCCGCTCGACGGATCGGACGTCGCCACCGCGGCCGTGGGCCAGCCTCTCCCGGGCGGTCTCCCGTTCGCGCGTCTCTCCTATCGCACGATGGACGTCGCCGTGTCGGTGAAAGGCGCCGTCAACACGTCGGACCTCCTCGCGCCGTATGCGGTCGATCGCGTCCTGCGGCTGCCGGGCCTCTACGGGAACGAGTTCGCCATCGACACCTTGCAGGGCAACATCAAGGCGGCGCCGCTCGGCCCGGGGGAATCGTACGAGCTGGAGGTGGCTGTCCCGAACAACCCGTACGCACGCCTCGCCTCACTGAGCGTACCTTTTGCCGACGTGCGGCGCGACATTCCGGCCGGCACCCGGGCAGTCGACACGCAGTTGCCCGCTGAGTTGCCGGCGAGCGTCAGGCAGTTGGCATCGCGCATTGTAACGCACGCGCACGCGGTGACGGAGTACGAGATGGTCAACGCCATCATCCAATATCTCGCTGCCCACGAGCGGTACGACGTGTCGGACGTGCCCATGCCACAGCCAGGGCAGGACTACGTCGCGCAGTTTCTCTTTGACACGCACCGCGGGTACTGCGACAACTTCGCGAGTGCCGCCGCGGTGATGCTGCGCGCGCTCGGCGTGCCTGCGCGCTTCGTCACAGGGTTCGCCGTCGGCGCGGACAACGAGATGGCCCCGGACACATACGTGGTGTCCGAGGCAGACGCGCACGCGTGGATCGAGGTGTATTTTCCGCGGTTCGGCTGGATCCCCTTCGACGCGACGCCTGGCTTCGCCATGACGTTCGCGCCGAGCCCGGTTCCCGGGCGCAGCGCGACTGGGAAGCAGCCGGGATCAAGCCGTCACGGCGAAGCGCCCGCATCTTTGCCGGTCGTCAGGCGCGACGTGCGCGCAGTGGTGCCGGTCGCGCTCGGTGGCGTTGCGGCGGCGCTGGGCGCTCTTTGGGCCGCGAGACGGGTTCGCCGGCGCCGCAAAGCGCGGCAGGGCGACTTCGACGCGTTCCTGCGGCTCGTCGGCGAGGCCCGGGCGGCGCTCGGCCTGCCTTCGAGCGCCACGCTGCGCGACTTGCGGCCGCTCGCCGAACGCGCCGGCGCATCGGATGCGTTCGGGCCTTGGCTTCGCGCCGCCGAGGCCAAGCTGTACGGCCGCGAATCGGAGGCGTCCGAGCCCGCAGGCTGGCGAGATCTCTCGGCGACGCTCATTCAGTGGCTCGAGGCGGCTTCTCGCGAGGGAGTGGCGCGAACCCGTTAGCGCTTTTGGCTCTCCGTCTGCCCACTCCGTTGCATGGGCACAACGCGATTTCATCTTTGAATATGCATGCGCGTTCTCCGGCAAAGCGTGGTAAGATTGAAAGAGAACTTCAACTTAGAAACCGAGGGATGGCCATGCAGTCGGGCATCGAGCGGGTGCGGATTGAGACGCTGTATCCCGAAGATCACGTGAACGCGTACCTCATTTTGGGCGATCCGCTCACCCTGGTGGACTCAGGGCTGCCGTTTCCTAAGTCCCTTGCACAGCTTGAGGACGGGCTCGCGCGGCACGGGGTTCGATTCGAAGACATCGAGCAGATTGTCGTGACGCATATGCATCTGGATCACATCGGGGGCGTTTCCGCCGTTCAGCGTGCTTCCGGCGCGCGCATCGTCGTTTCGGAGGCGGCGCGCCGCATCGTCGAGCTCGGGGAAGAAGAACACCGGCGGTTCGACGCGTTTTACGCGGCATTTGCCCGCGAGGCCGGATCGGACGTCCGTTGGGAATCGCGCATCTGGATGCAAAAGTACGATTGGCGCGACGTCGCCTACGTTCGCGATGGCGACGTGGTCCGCGCGGGCGGGCGCGACTGGCGGGTGATGTACGTCCCCGGCCACAGCCGCACCGATATCGTTATGGTGGATCCCGCCGGTCACGCCATTGCCGGCGATCATCTGCTGCCCACCATCTCCGCAAACGCGTTTGTCGAGCCGCCGGTCGATCCGTCCGCCCCTCGCCCGAAGCCCCTGCTCGATTACCGCGTATCGATGGCGCGCACCCGCGCCCTGGATCTCGTCCAGGTGTATCCCGGTCACGGGGATCCGTTTGCGGACCATCGGGCGCTCATCGACAGGCGATTCGCCGAGCACGAGTCGCGCTGCGCGCAGATCCGCGAAGCGTTGGCGGAGGGCGCGACGACCGTGGCGGAGATCACCCGACGTCTCTTCCCGAAGCTGGAGGGCCCCGTGGTCATGCTGGGGCTGTCTGAGGTGCAGGGCCACCTCGATTTGATGGAGAGCCGCGGCGAGGTGACGTCGGTGATGGACGGAGAGGTCAGGCGGTGGACTCGCGTGGCGGCGTCCAAGAGGTGAGTCATGGGAACAGCCTGTAAGAATGAAATCACAAGATATGAAGTGCTATTCCATGAGATGTTTAATCGCAAATTATTGTAAGGCACGATATTCGAGTTGTGGGTGGTAAGGCCTTCGTTCATCTAGGCTCGGGGTGAAGTGACATGAACGTGGATTCACTTTTTGCTTTGGCGATTGACTAAATGTTTTCCGTCGAGTTTGATTGCGTGGAACCGGGCGTAACCTTAGAGTAAAGGAGAGACGATGCCCTTCCGCTATCGTGTTGAGAAAGGAGTTTACGGATGATAGCTTTCCTCCTCACAGCATCTCTGCTTGGCTTTGTTTATAGTGCGGCTCCCGGAGCAGTGAACACCGAAGCATTGCGCAGGGGATTACACAGGGGTTTTTTTCCGTCATTTTTGGTTCAACTTGGAGCCTTATTAGGGGATTTGGTGTGGGCCGTTGTTGGCTTGACGGGAGTTGCACTTGTCTTTCACTTTTTGCCCGTACAGATTATTCTGGGTATCGCGGGAGTAGCCTTTTTGTTCCGAATGGCCTGGCTGTCATTTCTGGACGCCCGCAAGCCAGTTGACCTGCAATTGGACAGCAGTAACGGTAGGAAGGAACAACGGGACTTCATTACGGGAATCGTCTTTTCGTTGGCGAATCCGTTTGGCATAGCCTTCTGGGGCGGCATTGGTGGGGGATTTGCTGCGCATATCGCAGGTATGCCATTGGTCGATAAGCTGTTGGTCTTGTTCCTCGGTTTCTCTGTTGGAGCATTTGCGTGGTGTATCGGAATTTCGGCGCTTGTCGCATGGGCACGTAAGTTTATCGGTGAAAAATTGTTGCGTGGGATTTTTACGGTATCAAGTTTGTTGATGGTCTATTTTGCGCTGGAAATGTTATGGTCTCTGATTCATAACACAATTTATCCACTATTTACTCATCGCTTAAAGATGGAAACAAGTCATTAAAGCAGATGTCTTCGTGAACGTCGTTTCAAAACCACAGGAACTGGAGGTCGACATTCTTACTGGCGTCCGTATTCCAAAAATTACTGGTTCTTGCGTCGTCTCTGGAATGAACCAATGCCGCGCGAATCGAGGTGGTCGAGTGAAACGCGCATTGTTCCTTGCCCCATGCTGTGCACGGGGCTCCTCACGGCCTGCGGCCAATCGCCGACGAATGGCACGGCCTCGCCTCAAGGCGAGGTGTCCCTTCGGATGGCGGTGATCCAAAACGTCGGTCCCCAGTCAGACGTCAATCCCTTGCCGGGAATTCTGCATTCGGTGCAGTGGAGATTGTCTGACGGCTCCACGAGCTATTCCGTGTCGAGTGACGTGGTGAATGAGTTTCGAATTCAGAATGTCGACATTGTGCGTGTCAGAATCCCGCGCGTGTCCAAGACGGAAGGGATTCTGGTCGCCGGTGACAAAAACGGCGTGTGGAAAACGGACGCGCTCTTCTTGCTGCCGTCGCCCGAGAATCAGAGACAAGAGCTGGACGGTCCATCGCTGTCCAAGGCATCGACCACCGGTCCTGTATCGGTCCCGGATGTCGGGGACGTCGACGTCTATACGAGCGCGGATGAGATGGTTTGCTTCCTCTCGAGCGGAATGCTAGCTCTTCCCAAAGGGGCCGCGAATGTTCGGTTGGCGTCTGGCGTGATGGCGGAATTTCAGACCGCTCACGGCGTGAACAGCTTGTCGTATCCGTATGGTTCCCGCACGTTCTTCGTGGTGGGAAACGTTGCGTCAAGTCAACTCTTGTCCGTTGCCAACCACTACACACCCAGCGACGTCTTCTTCTCCCTCGAAGGCCATCAGGGCGACGGGCAGGTGCACGTTGGCACCTAATCTATGCCCACTTAGCCCTGAGCGGTGGTGCGGTGAAAGGGACGATGAAAGAAGATCAGCTTGAATCGCCCGGCGAATTCCGTGAGTCCGGAATTCGCCCTCGTTTTCCCAAATTGACGCCCTTTGTCGAAACCGATAGAATGGGTGCGTAATCCGAGACTCGTATAATGCCGGGAATATGGCCCGGCAGTCTCTACGAGGCGACCGTAAATCGCCTTGCTACGAGGTCGGGCAGGAACGTCGCATACACGCAGCCGGGTACGCACGCGCTCCGCGCCGGAGGCGCCGTGCCTCGCGTCGTCGTGTGCTTCTTCCGGCTTGGACGGGCCGATCCTCGTGGACGTGCGGGATCGGCCCGTTGTCGTAGCCGTTCCTCGCGACCTTTCCCGCAAAGGAGTGCCAGTCGATGCATGAACTTGTGGCCGTCCTCGACTTCGGAGGCCAGTACAACCAGCTGATTGCACGGCGCATTCGTGAGCTCGGCGTGTACTCCGAGCTTTTGCCCCACACCATCTCCGCCGAAGCGCTGAGAAAGCGCCCACTGAAGGGCATCGTCTTCTCCGGCGGCCCGAAGAGCGTGTTTGCGGAAGGCGCGCCGGACGTCGATCCCGCTGTGTTCGACCTCGGCGTCCCCATTCTCGGCATCTGCTACGGCATGCAGCTTCTGGCCAAGCGATTCGAGGCGGACGTGGCGCGCGGCGCCGTGCGCGAGTACGGGCGGGCGTCCATTGAGGTGAAGCCAGGCGCCAATTTGTTTCGCGGACTGCCGGATCGCCAGGGCGTCTGGATGAGCCACAGCGACGTGGTCACCAAGGTGCCCGAGGGCTTTCGCCTCGACGCCGTCACCGACAATGGCGCCATCGCGGCCATGTCGAAGCCCGACGCACGGGTCTACGCCGTCCAGTTTCACCCCGAGGTCCATCACACGGACCACGGCACGGATCTTCTCCGCAACTTCCTGTTCGATATCTGCGGCTGCCGCGGAGACTGGACGATGACCAACTTCATCGACGAGTCCATCCAAAGCATCCGCGAGCGCGTGGGCGACAGGCGCGTGCTCGTCGCCATCTCGGGTGGGGTCGATTCGTCGGTGGCGGCGGCGCTGGTGCATCGCGCCATCGGCCACCAGCTGACGGCCATGTTCGTCGATCACGGCCTTTTGCGCAAGGGCGAGAGCGACAGCGTGATGCAGAGCCTGCGGGACAAGCTCGGCATCGACGTGGTGCGGGTGGACGCGAAGGCGCGGTTTCTCGGCCGCCTCGAGGGCGTGACGGATCCTGAGCGGAAGCGGAAGATCATCGGCGAGGAGTTCATCCGCGTTTTCGAGGAGGAGTCGGAGCGCCTCGGCCCGTTCGACTACCTCGTGCAGGGCACGCTTTACACCGACATCATCGAGAGCGGGACGCACACGGCGGCCACCATCAAGTCGCACCACAACGTGGGCGGGCTTCCAGAAGACATGCGCTTTGAGATCATCGAGCCGCTGCGCGATTTGTTCAAGGACGAGGTGCGCCGCCTCGGCGAAGCGCTGGGACTGGCGCCCGAGATTGTCTGGCGGCAGCCGTTCCCGGGGCCGGGCCTTGCCATCCGCATCATCGGCGAGGTGACGGAAGAGAAGCTGCATCTTGTGCGCGAGTCGGACGCCATTTTGCGCGAGGAGATCGCGAAGGCGGGGCTCGAGCGCGAAATCTGGCAGTACTTCACGGTGCTGACTGGCAACCGCACCGTGGGCGTGATGGGCGACGAGCGGACGTACGCCTACACGCTCGCCGTCCGCGCGGTGCATTCGCAAGAGGGGATGACGGCGGATTTCGCGCGGATTCCCTGGGACGTCCTGGCGGCCATTTCGACCCGCATCGTCAACGAAGTGCCGGGCATCAACCGCGTCGTGTACGACATCACGTCGAAGCCGCCCGCGACCATCGAGTGGGAGTGACTCGCCTCGGGCGAGTCTGCACCCGCGGGAGCGAACGTTCGATTCAAATTCACAATGAACGTTCGGATCGAGGCGGGATTCGTGTTACCATGGGGAGCGACGGGAACGCTCGTGTAGAGAAATGCGCGCCGTGCACGCGGGCGCAGCGAGAGCCTGCGGAGAAAGGGCGACATTCGGTTTCTACGAGGAGGATGTGGCGTGATCGACCGGTACAGCCGGCCCGAGATGGCGAGCCTGTGGACGCTGGAAGAAAAGATGCGGTGGTGGCTGGAAGTCGAAATTCTCGCGGTGGAGGCGTGGGCCGAACTCGGCGTCATCCCGAAGGAGGACGCGCGGCTCATCCGCGAGCGCGCGCGCTTCGACGTGAACCGCGTGTTGGAAATTGAGCAGGAGACGCGCCATGACGTGGTGGCGTTCACGCGGGCGGTCTCCGAGTCGCTCGGCCCGGAGCGGAAGTGGGTGCACTACGGGCTGACGTCGACGGACGTGGTCGACACCGCGCTCATGGCGCAGTTGCGCCGCCCCATCGAGATCATCCGCGAGGACGTGGAGCAACTCCTCTCGACGCTCGAAGCGCTCGCGAAAAAGCACAAGTACACCGTCATGATGGGCCGCACGCACGGCGTGCACGCGGAACCCACCACGTTCGGCCTCAAGTGCCTGCTCTGGTACGCCGAATTGGAGCGCGATCTCGAGCGGTTCGATGCGGCGAGCGAGCGCATGCGCTACGGCAAGATCTCCGGTGCCGTGGGCACGTACGCGAACGTCGATCCGCGAGTGGAGGAATACGTCTGCTCGCGGCTCGGACTCAAGCCCGCGCCCATCAGCACGCAGACGTTGCAGCGGGATCGGCACGCGGAATTCATCTTCACCCTGGCGCTTCTCGGCACGACGCTCGACAAGATCGCGACGGAGATCCGGGCGCTGCAGAAGTCCGAGGTGCGCGAGGTGGAGGAGCCGTTCTACAAGGGGCAGAAAGGGTCTTCCGCCATGCCGCACAAGCGAAACCCGGTGTCGTGCGAGCAGATCTCCGGGCTCTCGCGCGTGCTGCGCGGCTACGTCGTGCCCGCGCTCGAAGACGTGCCGCTCTGGCACGAGCGAGACATCAGCCACTCGTCCGTGGAGCGCATCGTGCTGCCGGACGCAACCATCCTCATCGACTACATGCTCAACCGCATGAACCGCATCTTGACCGATCTGCACGTCTACCCCGAGAACATGCGCCGCAACATGGATCGGACGCACGGGCTCGTGTTCTCGCAGCGCGTCATGACCGCGCTCGTGGACAAGGGTCTGTCGCGCGAGGAGGCGTACGACACCGTCCAGCCGCTCGCGATGCAGGCGTGGGAAGAGGCGAGATCGTTCAAAGAGCTCGTGCTTGCGTCCGATCGCGTCCGGGCTCATCTCTCGCCGGAGGAAATCGATGCCCTGTTCGATCCGTCCTGGCATCTGAAGCACGTCGACACCATCTTCCACCGCTTTGGCATGTGAGCCGCTCTCACGAAAGGATGGGTGAAATGGCCGAGGAAACGCTGCTCTACGAAGGCAAGGCGAAAAAGGTCTTTGCGACGTCCGACCCCGGCGTGGTGCGCGTCCTGTACAAAGACGACGCCACCGCGTTTAACGGGGAGAAGCGCGGCACCATCGCCGGGAAGGGCGCCATCAACAACCAGGTGAGCAACCTTCTGTTCCGCTACCTCGAGGAGCACGGCGTGCCGACACACTTTGTGGAAGAGATCTCCGAGCGGGAGACGCTCGTGCGCAAGGTGGAGATCATCCCGCTCGAGGTGGTCGTCCGCAATATTGCGGCCGGCAGTTTCTCCAAGCGGTTCGGGATCGAAGAGGGCACGCCGCTTGAGCGGCCTTTGATCGAGTTCTACTACAAGAACGACGCGCTCGGCGATCCGCTCGTGACGGACGATCACGCCCTCATCCTCCACCTCGCCATCGAGAAGGACCTCGCGGAACTTCGGCGCCTCGCGCTCGCCGTGAACCATCTTCTTGTCCGGCGCTTCCGCGAGGCCGGGCTCATCCTCGTCGATTTCAAGCTGGAGTTCGGGCGGCTTCCGTCGGGCGAGATCGTCCTGGCGGACGAGATCTCCCCGGACACCTGCCGGCTTTGGGATGAACGCACGAGGGAGAAACTGGATAAAGACAGGTTCCGGCGCGATCTCGGCGGCGTCGAACAGGCGTATCAAGAGGTGTGGGCGCGGCTCAAAGGAGGCGTGGCGCGTTGAAGCAGTTTGAGGTCGAGGTCAAGGTGTGGTTGAAGCCGTCTGTCTTCGATCCGCAGGGGCACGCGGTGCACGGCGCCCTCGTGTCGCTCGGCTTTGAAGGCGCGGGCGAGGTGCGCATCGGCAAGTTCATTCAGATGACGCTCGAGGCGGAGGACGAACAGGCGGCGGCGCACCAGGTGGACGAGATGTGCCAGAAGGTGCTCGCCAACCCCGTCATGGAGACGTACGCGTTCGAGATCAGGGAGCGAGGCCAATGAGGTGGGCGGTCGTCGTCTTCCCGGGTTCCAACTGCGATCGCGACGCCGAGCAGGCCATCCGCCTGGTGACGGGGGATTCGGTCGATCTCGTCTGGCACGACGCAAACGATCTCAGCGCCTACGACGCGATTGTGCTGCCGGGCGGGTTCTCCTACGGAGATTATCTCCGCGCGGGTGCCATCGCGCGGTTCTCGCCCGTGGTGCGCGCGGTGGCGCGCGAGGCCGAGCGCGGCAAGCCGGTCATCGGCATCTGCAACGGGTTTCAGATCTTGACGGAGGCGGGGCTATTGCCGGGGGCGCTCCTCGCCAACCATCATCTTCAGTTTCGCTGCGAGATCGCGAAACTTCGCGTGGAGACGAACGATTCCCCGTTCACGCGCCTGTATCAGCCCGGGGAGGTCATTCGCATTCCCATCGCGCACGGCGAAGGCCGCTATCACGCGGAGCCCGAGGTCTTGGACGAGCTTCGCCGCGACGGCCGCGTGGCGTTCCGCTACGTCGAGAATCCGAACGGATCCGTGGACGACATCGCGGGCATCTTGAACGCCAGGCGGAACGTGCTTGGCCTCATGCCGCACCCCGAGCGGGCCGTGATCGACTGGATGGGTTCGGAGGACGGCATTCGCATGTTTCAATCGATTCACGCGCACGTCGAGGAGGGCCTAACGCATGCGTGAGCCAACGCCAGAAGAGATCCGGGATGGCGCCATCTACCGAAGCCTGGGGCTCTCGGACAGCGAGTACGAGCGGGTGGTGGAGAAGCTCGGCCGGCTGCCGAACTACGTCGAGGCGGGCATCTTCGGCGTGCTCTGGTCGGAGCACTGCAGCTACAAGAGCTCCAAGGTGCACCTGCGCAGGTTCCCGACGACGGGCCCGCAGGTGCTGCAGGGCCCCGGGGAAAACGCGGGCGTGGTGGACATCGGCGACGGTTGGGCCGTCGCGTTCAAGATGGAGAGCCACAATCACCCCTCCGCCGTCGAGCCGTACCAGGGCGCGGCGACGGGCGTCGGCGGCATCCTGCGCGACATCTTCACCATGGGCGCGCGGCCCATCGCGTTTCTCGACAGCCTGCGCTTCGGGCCGCTGGACGACGCGCGCACGCGGTACCTGTTCACGCAGGTGGTGGCTGGTATTGGCGGATATGGGAACTGCGTAGGCATCCCCACGGTGGGAGGCGAGGTGCAGTTTTCGCCGACGTACCGCCAGAACCCGCTGGTGAACGCGATGTGCGTCGGCATCCTGCCCGTACATGGCATCGTCCGCGGGGAAGCGAAAGGCGTCGACAACCCGGTCTTCGTCGTCGGCGCGCGCACGGGCCGCGACGGCATCCACGGCGCCACGTTCGCATCGGCCGAGGATCCGGAGGAGAAGGAGCGCTCGGCGGTGCAGGTGGGCGATCCGTTCCTCGGCAAGCTCCTCATGGAGGCGTGCCTCGAGCTCATCGCCACCGGCGCGGTCGTCGGCATCCAGGACATGGGCGCGGCCGGACTGACCTCGTCGTCCGCGGAGATGGCGAGCCGCGCGGGCGGCGGCATCGAACTCGTGCTCGATCGCGTCCCGGTGCGGGAGACGGGCATGACCCCGTACGAGATGATGCTGTCGGAGTCGCAGGAGCGCATGCTCGTCGTGCTCGAGCGCGGCAAGGAGGAGGTGGCGTTCGCCATCTTCCGCCGCTATGGCCTCGAGGTGGCCGACGTGGGCCGCGTCACCGACGACGGCATGCTGCGCCTCTTGTGGCACGGGAAAGTGGTGGCGGAAATCCCGGTCCGCGCGCTCGTCGATGAAGCGCCGGTATACGAGCGGCCGGTCGGCCCGCCCGTGTCGTCCAAGCGGGCGTCCATTCCCGAGCCGAGTCATCTCGCCGAAGCTTGGCTCTCCCTCATGCGCCATCCGAACGTCGCCGACAAGTCGTGGGTGTACCGCCAGTACGACACGATGGTGCGCGCGCAGACCGTGATGGGCCCGGGCATGGACGCGGCGCTCGTCAAGGTGCCGGATCTCGACAAGGCGGTGGCCATGGCGACTGACGGCAACGCGCGCTACGTCCGGTTGAATCCGAAAAAGGGCGGCGCCATCGCGGTGGCGGAAGCCGCGCGCAACGTCGCCGCGGTGGGCGCCAGGCCGCTCGCCATCACCAACTGCCTCAACTTCGGCAATCCCGAAAAGCCCGCGGTCATGCGCCAGTTGTCCGACGCCATCGACGGCATGGCCGAGGCGTGTCGGGCGCTCGACACGCCCGTGGTCAGCGGCAACGTGTCGCTCTACAACGAGTCGCGCGGTCAGGACATCGATCCCACGCCCATCGTCGGCTGCGTCGGCGTACTGGACGGCATTTCCCGCCGCATGCCGTCTGTGCCGCGCGAGGCGCGTGGGCTGAAGCTCGTCCTACTCGGGCGCGAGGACGATGATCTCGACGGTTCGCTCTTCGCTGAACTAGCGTGTGGCGAGCCGGTGGGCGACGCACCGTATCTCGATCTCGCCGCGGAGCGCCGCCTGCACCAACTCCTGCAGCGCATCGCCGCGGAGCGCGCCGCCGCGGCCGTACATGATGTGTCCGAAGGCGGCCTGGCCGTCGCCATCGCGGAAATGGCCATCGGAGCAGGGTGCGGCGCGTCGCTCATCGCGCCCGACGGCGTGCGGCCAGCCGGCTGGCTGTTTTCCGAAGCGCAGGGGCGCGCCATCGCCGCCGTTTCCCCGGATGCGCTCGATGCGCTCCTCCATCTCGCTCGCGCGCTCGACGTCCCAGCGCGCGTCGCAGGGGAATTTACCGATGCGCCGTATCTCGAAGTCTCGTTTGCGGGCGATCTCGTCCGCGTTTCGCTCGCCGACTTGGAGGAGGCCTATCGCAATGCCATTCCAAGCCTCCTTCGCCAGGATGCTGTCGACTCGCGCGCAACGCTTTGACCAAAAAGGGAGAGACCAGGCGTGGATAGCGTGGAAAAGCAGGCGACTTACGGCGATAAGCCGCGCGAAGAGTGTGGCGTCTTTGGCATCTTTGGTCACCCGCGGGCGGCGGCGCTGACGTACTACGGGCTCGTCGCGCTTCAGCACCGCGGACAAGAGGCGGCTGGCATCACTTCCACCGACGGATCGCGCATGTACAGCCACAAGGGCCTCGGGCTTTTGACCGACGTGTTTCGCGCGGGCGAGCTCGAGGGGCTTCACGGTCACGCCGCCATCGGCCACGTGCGCTACTCGACGGCCGGATCGAACACCATTCAGAACGCGCAGCCCATCGCGCTCGCGACGCACGCGCGCAATTTCGCCATTGCGCACAACGGCAACCTCGTCAACGCGCGCTTTCTGCGCATTCAGTTGGAGGAACAGGGGAGCCTGTTTCAGACGACGTCGGACACCGAGGTCATCGCGCACCTCATCGCGAAGGAGGGCGCCGGCGATTTGGCCGATCTCGTCGCGCGCGCGGTGCAGAAGATCGAGGGCGGCTTCGCGCTCGTCATCCTGAGTGATGACGAGCTCATCGCTGTGCGCGATCCGTTCGGCCTGCGCCCAATGGTGCTCGGGCGGCTCGGGGATGCACACGTGGTGGCGTCGGAATCCTGCGCCTTCGAGACGGTGGGCGCCACGCTCGTGCGCGACGTGGAGCCGGGCGAGTTGCTGCACATCACGCGCCACGGCGTGCGATCCGTCCGCTTTGCTCCCCGCCGCGCGAGGCGCATGTGCACGTTCGAACACGTGTACTTCGCCCGGCCGGACAGCGACGTAGACGGCTGGAACGTGCACAGCGTGCGCAAACAGCTCGGGCGCATCTTGGCCGAGCGACATCCCGCGCCGGGCGACATCGTGATTGGCGTGCCGGATTCGAGCGTGTCGGCGGCGGCGGGATACGCCGAGCAGAGCGGGCTTCCGCTCGAGACGGGGCTCATCAAGAACAAGTACATCGCGCGCACGTTCATCCAGCCTTCGCAGGAGCTGCGCGACCTCGGCGTGCGGCTGAAGCTGAACGCCGTGCGCTCGGTGGTCGAAGGCAAGCGCGTCGTCCTGATCGACGATTCCATCGTCCGGGGCACCACGTCGCGGCGCATTGTGCGGCTGCTGCGCGGCGCGGGGGCGCTCGAGGTGCACGTCCGCATCTCGAGCCCGCCGTACGTCAGCCCGTGCCACTACGGGATCGACACGGCGAAGGAGGACGAACTCATCGCGGCGCGCCATTCCATCGACGAGATCCGGCGCGCCATTGAGGCGGATTCGCTGGAGTTTCTTACGGTGGATGAACTCATGGAGGCGTTCGGCTTTCCGCCGGGATCGCCCGTGCCGTTCTGCAACGCGTGCTTTACGCGCCGCTATCCGACGAGTTTGATTGATCAGACGCTGAACGAGGGCATGGAGCCCATCCGCATAGGAGGGTGAACGTTGGATCTGTACAAGCAAGCGGGTGTCGACATCGACGCTGGAAACGAGGCGGCGAAGCGGTACGCGGGACTGGCCAAGGCGACCCTCCGGCCCGAGGTGCTGGCGGCCATCGGCGGCTTTGCCAGCGGCTTTGCGCTCGATCTCGCCCGCTTTCCTGAGCCCGTCCTGGTTTCCGGCACCGACGGCGTCGGCACCAAGCTGAAAATTGCCTTCGCCGCCGGGCGGCACGACACCGTCGGCATCGACTGCGTGGCGATGTGCGTGAACGACATCCTCACGGTGGGCGCGGAGCCGCTCTTCTTCCTCGATTATCTGGCCGTCGGCAAGCTCGACGTCGGCGTGGCCGAGGCCGTGGTGTCGGGCGTGGCGGAGGGCTGCCGCCAGGCGGGCGCGGCGCTTGTGGGCGGCGAGACGGCCGAGATGCCCGGCATGTACGGCGATGGGGAGTACGATCTCGCCGGCTTCGCCGTGGGCTGCGTGAATCGCGGGGAGATGGTGGACGGATCGGCCGTGCGGGAGGGCGACGTGCTCCTCGGGCTCGCGTCGAACGGCGTGCACTCGAACGGCTACTCCCTCGTGCGCAAACTGGTGGCCGAGCACGGCCTTCGGCTGACCGATCCGTTCCCCGGCGAGGACGCGGATGTGGCCGAGGTGCTTTTGCGCCCGACGCGGATTTACGTCAAGAGCGTGCTCAAGCTCCTGCGCGAAGGCGTGCGGGTGTCCGCGATGGCGCACATCACGGGCGGCGGGCTCGTCGACAACCTGCCGCGCGTGCTGCCGGAAGGATGCGAGGCGCAGGTGCGGCGCGGATCGTGGCCGATGCAGCCAGTGTTTCAGTGGCTGCTTGAGGCGAGCGGCCTTTCGTTCGAGGAGGCGTCGCGCATCTGGAATCTCGGCATCGGCTACGTCATCGCCTTGCCGGAGGCGGAGGCCGCGCGCGCGGCACAGCTTCTTCGTGCCGAGGGCGAGGCGGTGTACGACATCGGGCGCGTCGCGCGCGGGGCGCGGGGCGTGAGGTTCATTGAGTAGAGAGCGGGCTAACCGCACAAAGGAGTGGGAACGTGGCGAAACTGGCGCTCGTGAGCGTGTATGACAAGGACGGGATCGTCCCCTTCTGCGAGGCGCTCAGGGATCTCGGCTTCGATATCCTCTCGACCGGCGGCACTGCGAAATTGCTGGAGCAGTCGGGCATTCCGGTCACGCCCATCGACGAGCACACCGGCTTTCCGGAAATTCTGGACGGCCGCGTGAAGACGCTCCACCCCAAGGTGCACGGCGGCCTGCTCGCGCGCCGCGATGTGCCCGAGCACGTCCGGCAGATCGAGGAGCACGGCATCCGCGCCATCGATCTCGTCGTGGTGAACCTGTACCCTTTTGCAAAGACCATCGAGCGCGAGGGCGTGGCGGACGAAGAGGCCATCGAGATGATCGACATCGGCGGCCCGGCCATGTTGAGAAGCGCCGCCAAAAATCACGAATTCGTGCTGCCCGTCATCGACCCCGCGGATTACGATCGCGTCCTTCAAGCGCTGCGCCAAGGAGAGGTGCCGCGGGCGCTTCGCCGCGAGCTCGCCGCGAAGGTGTTCCGGACGATTTCGCGCTACGACGCGCTCATCGCCGACTACCTGGCGGGTCATCTCGACGTAAGCGCCGAGGTGGCGGGCGACTGGCCGCAGGTGTTCCACGTGACGGGCGTCGCGAAGCAGGACCTGCGCTACGGGGAGAATCCACACCAGCGCGCCCAGTTTTACATGGAGCCGAACGCCACCAAAGCCACCATCGCGCGCGCGGAGCAGCTTCAGGGCAAGGAACTCTCCTATAACAACATTCAGGACGCCGACAGCGCGCTTCAGATCCTGCGCGCGTTCGACGACTTCCGCGAGCCCGTCGCGGTGGCGGTGAAGCACATGAATCCGTGCGGCATTGGCCGGGGCGAGACCCTTGAGCAGGCGTTCGAGCGGGCGTACGAGGCGGATCCCGTCTCCATCTTCGGCGGCATTGTTGCGCTGAACCGCGAGGTGGACCGCGGGCTGGCGGAACGGCTCGCCGGCATCTTCCTCGAGATTGTCATCGCGCCGTCGTTCAGCGAGGGGGCGCGCGAGGTCCTCGCCAAGAAGAAGAACCTGCGCCTGCTGACGGTCGACATGTCGCAGCCCTTGTGGCGCCCCGGCGACGTGACGTTCCGGCGCGTGACGGGCGGCTTCCTGGCGCAGACGGTCGATCTCGCCACGCCCATCGATCCGCGCAGTTGGCGCGTGGTGACGAAGCGGACGCCCACGGACGCCGAATATGAGGCGCTTCGCTTCGCGTGGCGCGCGGTGCAGTTCGTCAAGTCGAACGCCATCGTCGTGGCAGAGCGGGACAAGACGCTTGGCATCGGCGCGGGGCAGATGAACCGCGTCGGCGCGGCCGAGATCGCCCTCAAGCAGGCGGGGGCGCGCGCGAAGGGCGCGGTGTTGGCGTCGGACGCGTTCTTCCCGATGCGAGACACCGTCGACGCCGCGGCGCGCGCGGGGATTGCCGCCATCGTCCAGCCGGGGGGTTCCATCCGCGACGAGGACAGCATCGCCGCCGCGGATGAGGCCGGGATCGCGATGGTGTTCACCGGCGAACGGCATTTCTTGCACTGAAACCTGCGCTGAATCAAGGGGGAGAATCCATGGCAAACGAAGTGCGGCGCCCGCGCGTGCTCGTCGTCGGCCAGGGCGCTCGCGAGCACGCCATCGTCTGGAAGCTGGCGCAGAGCGCGAGCCGGCCCGAGCTGTACGCGGCGCCAGGGAACCCGGGCATGGCGGCGTGGGCTGAGCTTGTGCCCGTCGCCGCGTCCGATCACGGCGCTTTGATCCGATTCTGCCAGGACACGGGCATCGATCTCGTCGTGGTGGGCCCCGAGCAGCCGCTGGCCGAGGGCTTGGCGGACGCGCTCGCCGCGGCGGGCATCCCGGTCTTCGGCCCGAGCCGCGAGGCGGCGCAGCTCGAGGCGTCCAAGGCGTTTTCCAAGCGCGTCATGGAGGAGGCGGGCGTGCCGACCGCGCGCCATCGGACGTTTTCGGACGCGGAAGAGGCGCGCGCGTACGTCCGCGCGCAGGGCGCGCCCATTGTCGTCAAGGCGGACGGGCTCGCGGCGGGTAAGGGCGTCGTGGTGGCAGAAACCGTGGCAGAAGCGGAGACCGCGCTCGAGGAGATGCTCGTCCGCGGGCGGTTCGGCGCGTCCGGCCGGCGCGTCGTGATCGAGGAATTCATGCAGGGCGTGGAGCTATCGCTCATGTACTTCGTGGACGCGCACAACGCCGTGCCGATGCTCCCCGCGCGCGACTTCAAGCGCTTGTTGGACGGCGATCGCGGCCCGAACACGGGCGGCATGGGCGCATTCTCGCCCGTGCCCCGCGTGACCGAGGACGTGATCGACCGCGTGACCCGAGAGATTGTGCGGCCGACGCTCGCGCGCCTGCGCGAGATGGGCGTGGTGTACCGCGGCGTGCTGTACGCCGGGCTCATGCTGACCGATGAGGGGCCGAAGGTGGTGGAGTTCAACTGCCGCTTCGGCGATCCGGAGACCGAGGTGGTCCTGCCGCTTTTCGCGGGCGATCTGTTCGAGGTCATGTGGGCGGTGGCGCACGATCGCCTCGATCCCGCCATGGTTTCGTGGCGCCAGGACGCGGCGGTGTGCGTGGTGATGGCGAGCGCGGGGTATCCGGCTTCGTCGGAGACGGGGGTGCCCATCGAGCTGCCGGGCGCGCTCCCGGAGGGCGTGACGGTGTTTCACGCGGGCACGCGCTTCGGCGACGGCGGGCGCCTCGAGACCTCAGGCGGCCGCGTGCTCACCATCACCGCGGTCGATCAGAATATCCCAGGCGCTATCGACCGCGCCTACACGGCGGTCTCGTCGATTCACTTTAGCGGAGCGCAGTATCGCCGCGACATCGCACATAATTGGCAATCTTAGAAATGTGCGCTATCCTTATCTGCGGAGCGGCGGTCGGCGCCCTGCCGGCCGCCTTTCTGCGGAGGAGGGATCGCGTTGTACGCCATCATGATGCTCTGCGCGGCGGCGATGTACGGGCTCGTCTCGCCCGTGCTGCGCATCGCGTACGCGGCTGGGCTCGATCCTGCCACGGCCACCGACGCCCAGTACGCCATCGCGGCGGTGTGCCTCTGGCTCGTCGCAATGGTCCGCCACCGGGGCAAGCGGATCGACAGGCGCCAGTGGATGCTCATCGTGCTCATCGGCCTCATGAATGCGCTCTTTTGCTACACCTATTACCGCGCGCTCGCCGTGCTTCCCGCTTCCCTCGCCATCGTGTTCATGTTCCAGTTCGTGTGGATGGCGACGCTCATCGACGCGGTCTGGCACCGCCGCTGGCCGGGTCCTGCGAAGTGGCTCGGACTTCTCCTCATCCTCGGCGGCACCGTCCTCGCGGTGGGCGCAACCGGCGCATCATGGAAGAACGTGCCCGTGGGCGCCGCCCTGCTCGGCCTCGGCGCCGCGCTCGCCTATGCCATCAATCTGACTGTCTCCGCGCAGAACGATCCCGCCGTCTCTCCCGAACTCCGCTCCGCACTGGTCGTCACAGTCGCCGGCATCGCGGTGCTCTCGGTGTTTCCTCCCGGTGCGTTTGTGCGTCATCTCGCTGCTAGTCCATCGACCACCCTGTTCTGGGGCTTTTGGATCGCGCTCCTGAGCCAGGTGCTGCCGACGCTCTTTGCCCTCATCGCCATCCCACACATCGGCGGGCGCATGGCGGCCGTGCTCGGCACGCTGGAGTTGCCCGTGGCCGTCGTCGGCGCCTGGCTCATGAATGGCGATCACGTCTCGCCCCTTCGCTGGCTCGGCGTGCTCCTCATCCTCGCCGGCATGGTGATAAGCGAGGCGATGAGTAGGGAAAAAGGGCCGACGGCCGAAGCGGCAAGTGCGCAACAACTCGGCATGCGTTGGCGCCGCAGCCGGGCGGTGAAGTGGCGAGAGGCGCCAAAGCGTTGAAGGCCGTGACTGGCGGCTCGAAGCGGAGATTCGTGGCCAACTGCGGCGTTCGTTGTGCGGAAAGGCCGAAATCAACGAGACGGCGGGATTCCATAAAATTCATGGTCATTTTGTGTTGACATGGGATGTTCATCGGTGTTAATATCATTCTCGCCGCCCGCGAGGCGGCAGAAGATCCGCGCGGTGGCGCGGGAATCGCTCCTTGAAAACTAAACACACGAGACCACCAAGCCCGTAAGTCCTTGTGACCGAACGGTCAGGATAAAGCACTTGGATTGAGAGTTTGATCCTGGCTCAGGACGAACGCTGGCGGCGT
>NZ_BAAJPH010000135.1:0-3584 GCF_057538885.1 Alicyclobacillus sp. CIJ1
CAAATGCTTTACTCATGCCGCACCAGAGAAAATTGTTTGGAGCAATGGTTAGCCCGTACTCTCCATCCACAGGGATGTAAGTCCGAAAATGTCGTTGAAGTTCCGCGAACGATGTTCCGACGTGCTTCAACACATACATCCAAATCGCTTGTCGAAAATCACCTTTTTGAGCGAATTCCATCCATGCGTCCTCGGAATATGGACTGCTCATCTTCTCCCACTTCATGATGTTCATCGACATCGTCAACACCTCATCGATTTATTGAATGACGTCTTTTGGTAAGGAACCAGACTCAAGCATCTCAACATCGTCGAATTGACGTTCTTGAGCGTACGCCTCCGTGACTGGCATCGAGATGTATTCCAACTTCCTCTGATCCAGATTCACGACTTCGCGACTCACCAACAGCATTCGCCCCGCTTCACCAAGGCGAACGCCCGTCCAGACATGAATAGGTTTACCTTTCCAGCGCGGGCGAGAATAGTCGATTTTGTGGGGAGCATAATTGCGCAACCGTTCGAGTAGCTTCGCAGCTCCCGGATACTTGCGCCCCGTCTCCTTCGCGTAGATCTCCATCGCCTTCTGGAGCAGATCCCGCGGCACGCTGTAATCCTTGCCGAGTTCGATAATCCCCTCGTCGATGGCTGCCTTGACCAAGTCATTTGCTCTCCAATAGAAATCCTTCTCGCGAAGCATCTCCTTGGACTCCGTGATGTTGCGGCCTTCACGTCGCATCTGCCGATAGTGCAGCAACCCGAGATAGCACATGTACGACAACGCCTCGGGCGTCCTCAGCCGTTCCACCCACCCCGGGCCTTGCCGCTTGAAGCGCTCCATCATCGGATACAGTAGAATCCGTCGAAAGTAGCCGTGGGTCGGATCCTTGGTAGGCGGCAACTCGTTGGCGCCGTAAATCAGCTTTGTCTGCGGTTTGAACTCGAACGACGCCTTGAACTTGCGCTCGGCTCTGACCACATCGTTGCCGATCCAACCTTTCAGGAAGCTGGTGTCCTCGATCCCTGTGCCCGCCATATCAGGCACAATGTCGATGGCCGCCCGAGTCAAACAAGCCGACGCGAAGCGGTTGCGCTCGAGACTTTGCACGCTTTCCGTCACCGCGTAAACCCCGAAGGCCTTCGCCAGCATGCCGAGGAGCGTCGATTTGCCGTTCTGGCCTGGCCCGTAGAGGATGGCGTAACACTCTTCGGACTGGTCCCATCTGCACAAGCAATAACCAAGAAACTCGAGAATCGAACGTCGCGTCTCGTCGTCAGGGAACGTCGTGCGGAAGAAGTCCAGCACATCCACTTCCGCGTCCTTCATCGCAAGCGTCCATGACTTCGGAGTTCGGTGCCAATTTTCGAAGAACGGAATCGTCAGCTTCCAGTTAATCCGATGCCTCGGCGAGAAATCGTAGACGCGCCAATCGTGGTCAAACGGATCGCTCATGTCCAACAGTCCGTTTGCGAATGGCACCAACGGCTCTGTGTTCCAAACCTCGTGAACGCAAATGGATTCGACGGAGTGGTTCCTGTCGCGTTGGACGTTATTAATGAGCATCCGCCTGATCTCTTCCGCGCGCGACCAGGTCGCCCACGTAGGCTTGATGGTCTCCAAGGCCTCCAAGATAAAGTCCCGGATGACGGCCTCGTCTTCCCCATCATCTGTCGGAGTCGTGTAAATTGTCCCGTCGTAGTAGTAACAGGATTGGAAGAAGTACTGAAGATTGAAATCCTTTTTGATGAGGGTCGCCATGCGCCGGAGCAGCAGATGTTCTTTCCCCTTTTCCTCATCGACGTAGACGAAATACCCTTTCTTCGCACGCGCCCATTTTCGAGCCGTGTGATTCGTAAACGGCTGTTCGCTCCAGTTCGTGACTTCCTCCGGTGCCTCGCTTAAGTCCTCCGTCCAAGCGACGGGCTCATGTACGATCACGTCCTCTGGAGCTTCCGCCCAGTCCTCTGCGCCCGCGGCGGTCCGAGATCCTCCGTTAGCATGCAGCGCCTCTTCCGTCGTCTTTGTCGGAAGCCCGTCCATCTTTGGCCCATCCGCTTCATCTGGGGCGCCGTAGAGTCCCGGAAGCCCCAGTTTCGCCGCGTAGGCTCTCCGGACAAACGTCGCTGGGCTGGATCCCCGTTGAAAGTGCCTGCACGCTGCACAAACACTCATCGGATCGAGTTCTTGGAACGTGGAACACAGAACAGCCATCGGGCGTGACGAACGGAACTTCCTCTCAGTCTCGCTCCAGTTGTATCGCTTGCCAGGCCCCGCGTCATAGCCTTCCGACCATTTGTGAAAGAGAGAAGAATCAGGATTCATCGATTTCAGCAAACACGCCATCTTATGCCATATAGGTTCGCTCACAATGTTGGGATCCTGCACATACGCCTTGAACCTCGCACAAATGGCCGGAAGTTGCTCTTCGACAAACTCCGCAGGAACGGGCTTCCAATCCCCCGTGAATTCACCGCTGTCATTTACCGCGGACACTGACTCTGCCCGGGTCAAGTCAACGCCCAGCGCTTCAGCAATCCCATCAATCGCTGTTTCGAGCTCATCGGGCTTGTACAGCGCGTCCTTTCGCCACTCTTCCACCATGACCTTGACGATACGCCCCGATTTGGTGTGCATGGAGCCTGGAATCCGCATCACTCTCGCAACATCCGCTACATTGAGGTCACTCGATAACACCTTTGCGAGCTTCCAGACGATTCTCCGTCCTGTCTGAGGATCCACGGGACGGATGAACTTGAAGTACAGGTGACGTCCGCGTCCTCCACCTGAACGAACAACCGCACTTGGAACAAACCCGCGTTCCGCCAGCATAGCCAGCACGCGTTCCGCTTGTGCCATGCGTTCCTCGTCGTCTTCCCGGCCATGGTCATCCACGTCTGCCCAAGCCCCTGGACAGGCCACCACGTCGTCCGCACTGCCGCCAACCCAGCGCCCCTCCTGCGTTCGTTGCACTGGCTTGTCGCGCAAGCAGGTGCCGAAGTACCATCCGCATCGCGCCATGTCCGGGCTTCTGTACCCGCGGTCAAAGTAGTCGCGCAACGCATCAAAGTCCTTCGTGGTGAACGACCGCCGCGCCCTGACGGCCTTGATTGCTGTCTCCCGATCATCCTTCCGATTCGGGATCGGTCGGATTTCCACATAGCCGATGCCGCCCTCGAACCACCACCGCAAGAAGTCGATCGACTCCTCGGGGCTTCCACAGAAGGCATGTTCGATCATATGCCGACGAATCGCAGAATCTGAGATCTCTTCTCCGTGCCCTGCACATCGTGCTTCAAGTTCCCGAAAACTTTCTCCAGACAACCACCGAGTTTCGATCTCCTCACGGATGGAAGAATCACACAACTTGCAGTCCCGCGGCATCCCTCTCACCCCCAGTTGTCGGAATCGAGGCAGAAGGAGACGACTGGAAACCAATCAACGAGACACCAATCCCAATGAAAGGTTTTCATTATTCTCTTTCCTTCCTTTTTTTCTTTTCTGAGAGAGAAGGAAGTAAGGAAAGAATAGAGATGATCCGAGGTGATCCTAGTGTGATCCTAGAATGATCCTAGTGGTGAAATCCTAG
>NZ_BAAJPH010000136.1:0-208 GCF_057538885.1 Alicyclobacillus sp. CIJ1
CCCCTTGACACAGAGGGGGAGGCGGTGATAGTATCATTCTCGCCGCCCGCGAGGCGGCAGGAAATTCGCGCGGTGGCGCGGGAATCGCTCCTTGAAAACTAAACACACGAGACCACCAAGCCCGTAAGTCCTTGTGACCGAACGGTCAGGATAAAGCACTTGGATTGAGAGTTTGATCCTGGCTCAGGACGAACGCTGGCGGCGTGCC
>NZ_BAAJPH010000137.1:0-115564 GCF_057538885.1 Alicyclobacillus sp. CIJ1
GTCAAGGGCGTCCAAGAGGGACGAGCGAAGCGCCCCTTGACGGAGCGTGACGGAGGTCGATAAAGTTCGCCAAGGGTCAAAGCCGACAATGTCACACATGAGACACGCACGGCGAAATTCCACCACTTGACGGGACACTACCGAGACATTTGGGTTTTCCAAGTATTTTATGATAGTAAAACGGTGAACAGCGAGACGTGGCACTCCCCGGTCGTATGTGAAGCTTGAGCGAGGACCATCCGTTGGCTGAGGTCTGGAATTTGCCGGTCTCGGTTGAACCAAGGGCTCTGATGGAAAGGAAGATTCCGGTGGCAATCCCCGATTATCAAAGTCTGATGCTCCCATTATTGAAATTGGCATCCGACGGCCAGGAACATCGGCTCAGCGAAGTGATGGAAGCCTTGGCAACCCAATTTGCCTTAACCAAAGAAGAGCGGCAGGAACGGTTGCCCAGAGGCACACAGTCACGATTTGATAACCGTGTAGGCTGGGCGAGGACTTATCTGGGGAAAGCAGGCTTGCTGGAGCGTACGGGTCGTGGCAAGTTCCGAATCACTCAGCGCGGTTTGAAGGTGCTGCAGGAAAATCCGAGTGATATAAATGTTCGATATCTTCGTCAGTTTCCGGAGTTCATCGAGTTTCAGAGCAGAACGATAGCACCGGACGTTGACGGTGTCGAACCCGTCGAGGAGCGCCATGAACGTACACCTGAAGAAGTATTGGAATCCAGTTATCTGGAATTGCGCAGATCGCTCGTGGATGAGTTGTTGGAACGGATCAAGCGATGCTCCCCCAAATTTTTTGAGCGGCTCGTTGTAGAATTGATTGTGGCCATGGGGTACGGAGGATCCGTGGAGGATGCGGGACGGGCCATCGGTCAATCGGGTGACGACGGAGTGGACGGAATCATCAAGGAAGACCGGCTTGGCCTAGACGTGATCTATCTTCAGGCGAAACGATGGGAGGGCACAGTCGGTCGTCCTGTCGTGCAAGCGTTCGCTGGCAGCCTGGAGGGACACCGAACGCGCAAAGGTATACTCATTACCACTTCTCGGTTTTCACCGGACGCGAGAGAGTACGTCACGAGAATCGAAAAGAAAATTGTGCTCATTGATGGCGAGCAACTAGCCAATCTGATGATTGACTTTGATGTTGGTGTCACCGAAGCGGCGAGATATGTGGTTAAGCGAATAGACCACGACTACTTTGAAGAAGATCCTTAAAGAATTGAGCGTTGGGACCACAGTCATTTGGGTGCAAAACGCACCTGCCGAAATCCCAGTCAGGATAAGGCTTTTCGGACCTAAGTACGATTGGCGATAGTTCGCAATATTGGGCAATCGTAATGAGCAGGTCGTCGGTTCGAATCCGACAGGTGGCTCCATGGGTTTCCTCGCGAGCAGGGCAGCTGACCCTCTTGGGTCAACTGCTCTGCTTGGCTTTGTGTGCCAAGTGGGCTTGGGTCTTCCAAAGTCGTGATCGCAAGCATTCATGCGGCATTCCTCTATCTTTCCACATCTGTGTCGCCCCATCTTCATCGCCGCGGAAACGACTCGTAACGTCGTCCACCGCACATCGTCCTCGGTTTCCATGGGCGTTGTTTCCTCGGGCGAGAGGATTTCTCGTGGCGTTGTCGAACCTTCTCTTATCTTCGGCGATTTTGGCGGACGCGCGAACGAACGCGTCCGCGCACGGGAGACGTTCCATGTGAATCGGCTACCACCTTCGAAGATCCCATCCGCGTGGAAACGCGCGCGGATGGCCGGCGTGCGACGCAATGCGCGCTTATTCGCGCTCGTGGGTGCGCTCGCCACCTCCCTCGCGGGATGCGGCGGTCCTCCGCAGTCATCCGTGGAGCACGTCGCGAACGCATCCAAGCCCGAGACTACGGCGCATCCGACGCATGCGGCGGAGCCCAAAAAATCATCCGCACCGGCCAACGCCACGGCCCAAGAGACCGGGAGGTCTTCGCAACCGGCGTCCGCTGCCCATGAGAGCCTCCTGAACGACGAAAATTCGGTGCTCTTCATCGGGCGCGACGGACAGCAGGTGCGCATCCCCGTCGTGCCCATTGTGAATGCGCAGTACGGGATCACGCCCACGCAGCCGCTCCTGCCGTATCCGCCGGGAGGATTTCGCCCGGTTCACTTCACCATCCCTTCGGACCAAACGGCAGACCTGTGCGTGTACTTCCTGAATGACGGCATGAATGACGGCGGGGTGGAACTGCTGGGACCGCGCGGCTGGTGGGTCACCCGCGCTGGCGTTGGCGCCGATGGGTCCGAGGCCATCGACCTCGAGAGCGAGGACGGCACGGGCGCGCTCACGTTCTTCATCGACACGGCTATGGGCAGCATCGACGAGGACGTCATGGCGTACTTCCCGAACTGGCAGCAGCTCTTGCCGCAGGACGCCCAGAACTTTGGCCCTGTGACGTCGCCGACCTTTGCCGCCCGCGTTCTTCTGAACCCCAATGTCCTAGCGTATGAGCTAGCAGACGGCACGAATGGCCTTGCCATCTTTGTGCATGGTCCGAACGTCAACTGGGCCTTCATCCAGGAGGAGATTCGGGGCGTCCCGCACGCCCTGGAGACCACCATCCTCAACTACGAGTTGTCCGTCGCGCATGCGTCTTAATTCGCTTCCCGCGCCAGCTCCTTTGCGGACATCCCGGCGCGTCGGCATGGAGGGTTGCTCCATGAAAAAGGTCGTAAGCACCGCCTCATGCGTAATGGCACTAAGCGCGCTCCTCGCGGGGTGCGGTTCATCTCCTGATGGCGAGCTGAGCGGGGCGGCGAGTGTCCAACATCGCGCCGTAAGCTTCACTGCGCAGCCAGCACCCGCGTCGACATCCAAATCCGCGCAAGCAGGTGACGCGGCGCAAACCGCAACCGCCGCCTCGGAATCGCAGCCCGCGAGAACTGGGGCCGCCGAGGTTTCGCCCGCGCCTGCCGTCGGCTGGTACGCGGTGCCCATCGGCCAGGTTTACGGCGATCTCGCCGTGATCGCGGGCATCGAGCCGGAGGGCGCACGCCTGCGCATCACGGTGCGCGTAGAAGTCCGCAACCGCGAGGGGTGGATCGCGAGTCACCGCTGGGCCGCCGCGTGGTTCACGCTGACCACCGGAGCGCTCCAACCCGCGGGCAGCCTGCCAGCGCAAACGCAGCGCACGTATGCGGGGCCCGTTCATCTCGAGTTCTCGAGCGGCTTCCCGAGCGGATTCGTGCCCGTGCCGGTGACGGTCCAGGTGGGCGGGAAGCCCGCGGCGAAGTGGCCTTCGAGCATTCCAACCTTTGGCTCGCTCGTCAATCCTGAGTCGCTGCCGCCGGGATCGTGGGACAATGTCATTCTAGGCCAGGTCGGGAACTGGATTTGGGTGGCGCTGAAGGGGCCGGAAGATCCGCCGTTTTCCCCGCACGCGTGGCCTATCACGTGGGGATTCCGCACGTGGGATCGGCTCGTCGCGTTTGACGTCGTGACAGGCCAGGCAGTCGAGTACGCCATTCCTCGGAGCTACGGTTACGGCAGTTGGGTGGATATGGTGACGCCGAACGACGTGTTGCCCTCGTTCGCCCGCGTGGGAAATCGCGTCTATGTCGCGATGGGCGAATGGGTGGGGTGCTTTCCGGCTGTGCCGGAAGCGGCAGGCGCACCGACGGTGGTGCGCGCCGCGAGCCCGATACGCGTGGCGGCGAGCGGTTCGTACGTGGCGCAGGAGGGCCGCGTCGCCCTGGCGGACCTTGCGGCGGATGAGCGGCAGGCGGCGGAATTCCTCGCGAGCTACTGGGATACGGAGATGGGGGCGCATGTGCCTGGCGTACCGCCGCTTTCGGCGTATCAGACCGGCAAAATGCGCGCGTGGAACCAGGAGCTGGCCATCCTCAATCACGGTGATCTGCCGCCCGATTTGCTCTGGAGCCTATGCTTCCCGTTCCCGGCCGGATCGCAAAGCGACGCGGAGCGCCAACAAATGGGCCGCGCCATCCTGAACATGCTGCAGAGCCGCCTGCAGGCGGACGCGTACGGCGTGCTGGCTCTGACGCCGAAGCAGGTCGTGGCGCAGTTTCACGGCAATCCTCCCATCGCGCTTCCCGGTTACGTGATCCGAAATCACCTGTACGTGCCGGCGTCTTAAACCGCGCTTGTGATCCGGAAGCTTCATGCGCGCGTGTGGACCAGGGGCCTGAGCCTTCGGCTGGAGACTGACTGGACGGTCGATCCGCCGCTGAATTGGAGGTCTCGGCGTGGGACGAACGAGTTGGACGATGGGCGTTGTCTTGGCGTGTGTCCTCTCTGTGTCGGGGTGTGGAACCGCGCCTTCGGAAACGACATCCATCTCGACGACGCCGTCGACGGGGCAGGAGGGTCAGGGGACGTCCGTCAGCCATGGTGAGATGGGATGGTACTTTGTGCCCATTGCGTCGATGTACGGCGACATGGCCGTGATCGCGGGGATTCGCCCGGGCAAGGGTCGGCTGAAACTGTGGATTCGGGACGATCGCTTCCAGGGCGAGGGCGTCACCTTTGCGAAGACGTGGGACGTGGCCTGGTTCACACCGGCCACCGGTGTGTTGACGCGCGCCGGCACGATGCCTTCGCGCGCCCAATCCCGCTACGATGGATCGGTACAGCTGGTCTTCCCCTACCAATGGCCGACGGGCGGGCATCCCGTGAAGGTCTCGGTGCGAATGGGCACCCGACCGGGACCCCCGTGGCCAGCGGCCATTCCCATGTATGGATCGGACATGACGCCAGCGTCTTTCGCACCAGGGGCGTGGGACAATCTTATTCTGGGCCAGGTGGGGGACTGGGTCTGGGTGGCTCTCAAGGGTCCCGAGTCGCCGCCACTCCCAGGGGGCACGTTCGCGACGCTGTGGGGTTATCGCACGTGGGACCGCCTCGTCGCGTTCAATACGAAAACGGGTCAGGCCGTCCAGTACGCCATTCCACGCAGCTACTCCATCGGATCGTTTGTCGAGATGGTCACCCCGAATCTCACGGTGCCCTCCTTTGCGGTCCAGGGCGACAGGGTGGATGTGGGGGTGGGTGAGTGGATCGGATCTTTTCCGGCCAAGCCCTCCATCCCCGCCTATGCGGATGTCCTCCGCATTCAGGCTCCCATCATTCAAGGGCCCGATTCGGCGTACGTTGCGTCCACTGGCCAAGCAGCGCTCGACGCGCTCAACCTGGATGTGGAGTTGGCAGCGCAGTCACTCGCCAGCTACTGGGACAGTTTGGTGGGCGTGAGCGTGCCGGGTGTACCGCCCTTTTCCGAGTATCGGACCGGCAAGCGATTTGCGTGGAACCTGTATCCGACCCTCGTGAATCACGGCAGCTTGCCCCCCGATCTGCTCTGGTCGCTCATGTTTCCCTATCCGGCAAAGAGCTGGGCGCACGCTGAGCGCAACGCGCTCGCAAAAGAAGTGGCGGCCATCATGCAGTCGCCGCTCGAATGGGATGCCGAAAACATGGGCGCCATCTCGGCACGGGACGTGATCGCCCGGTTTCACCACCATCCGCCCATGGCGCTGCCTGGGTATGTCGTCCGCGGAGATGCCTACTGGCCGAAGGGGTGACGCCCATTCGCCTTGTTCGCGCGAACAGGTCTGGCCGAGGTTCGGCTCGAAGCAGCTTGCGACGTGGCATGGCAGGGCCCCGGCCTTCGGCCGCCTTGTCGCAGGTCGCGGGGGATTGCGTTCTAAGTGTATCATGTGATTTAATACACTTAACACATTCGAGGCTGCGAGGGGGGACCGCCATGACGTTGGATCCGCCTTGGCAACCTCCCGCGTGGGAGCTCGATCCGTCGCAGCCGCTGTATGAGCAGATTGCGCATCGCATCCGGGTCGAAATCGCCGCCTCGCGCCTGCCAGGCGGGACGCGCCTGCCCTCTGTGCGCGATCTTGCCGCCAGTCTACGCGTGACGCCCAACACTGTCATGCGCGCGTACGCCGAGCTGGAGCAGGACGGGCTGCTCGAGACGTTTCGCGGCCAGGGCACATTCGTGGCGCGCAGTTCGGGGGTTGAGGCGCGGGCCCAGGCGCGCATTGCGCGGCAGGCGTTGGAACACGTGCGGCGCGTCGCGGCCGATCTCGGCATGCGCGTGGAAGATTTGCTTCGGCTGGGCGCCGAAGCGGGGGGAGGAGAGGACGACGATGCAGGCAGCCATCGAGTGTGACGGCGTGGGGTTCACGTTTGCCAGGCGCCCCATTCTTCGCGACGTGACCGTGCGCATCCCGGTCGGCGAAATGGTGGGACTTCTTGGGCCAAACGGCGCGGCGGGCAAGACGACGCTCTTGCGCATCCTTGCGGGCGTCCTAGCACCCGAAGCGGGCCGCATCCGGGTGCTCGGCGAGCCGCCCGGCTGGCGAACACTGCGGCACACCGCGCTCTTGCCCGAGCGGGGACATCTCCCCGGCTGGCTGACCATCGGCGAGTGGATCATCCATGCTCGCCGGCTCTATCCCGACTGGAGCGAGGAACGCGAGCGCCGCCTCGTGGACGATCTCGCCCTGCGCCTCGACCGCCCCATCGCCCGCCTCTCGCGCGGCGAGGGAGTGCGCGTAGGGCTCCTCACGTGCCTCGCGCGCGAGGCGCCCGTCGTGCTCCTCGACGAGCCATTCACGGGCATCGACCTGTTGTCGCGGGAGACCATCGCGTCCGCCATCGTCCGGGAGTGCGGTGACGGGAGCCGCACGGTCATCGTCGCCACGCACGACGTCCGCGAGTTTGAGCCGCTCTTCGATCGCGTCCTTTTCCTGAAAGACGGCTCCATTGCAGCGGACGAGACGGCCGAAGCCATCCGTGCGCGCGGCCTGTCGGTCGCCTCGCGCTACCGGGAGGTGTTTTCGCCGTGACGCACGTGGATCGATGGCTCGCCCTGTGGCGGTTCGAGTGGTCCAGGGAAAGGGGAGTCCAGCGTCCATGGAAGCGGCGACTCGTGTGGATCCTCGCCGCGGCGGGGGTATCGCTGGCCGCGGGCCTGACCATCTCGGCGAGCACCTCTGCTTCGCCGAACCGCGTCGGACTCGCGTCGTTCACCATCTGGCTCCTCTTCGGTTCTTTTTCTCTCGTGCGCGCTGGGTCGGGAGACGGACTCGGTGCGACGGCGATGCTTCCGTATTCGCGCTTCACGGTGGTGTGCGTTCGCGCCGCGGTGGCGTACGCGCGGCTTTGCGGCTGGTGCCTTCTTGGCGCAGCCCTCTCCGCCGCCATCAATGCCGCGAATGGGCTGATGCGCAATCCTCAGGTTCTCGGTACTTTGCTTTCACTCCTCGCAGCGGCAGCCCTGATATGCATGGGTCTCGCCTGTGTCTCGGCGGTTCTCTCCGCGCTGCGAAGCTCGGCCTATCGCTGGATGGGAACGTTAGGCGACATGATTGGGTCGGGCTTGATCATCTTCCTATGCGACGACGTGGTCAGGCGCGGTCCCCTGTCCGAAACGCACGAGAGTTGGCTGGTGTTTGGGGCGGTCTACGCGGCGTATGGCGTGGTCGCGGCCGCCGTTGGCATGCGTTGCCTCGTCCGCGGCATGTGGCTCCTTACAGCAGGGGACGAGGTGGAGCGCGTCCGCCCTGAAAAAGGGGAATCGTCGCGGCGCTTCATGCACCGGTTCGACGCCAATTCGAGCGCCCGCGGTTCGCGCCCGCAGGTCAAATCCATCAGCGCGAATCTCGTCCGCACCGTCATGTTCATCTTTCGGATGGGACTTGGGCGCGTGCTGTGGCCGGGCGGTGCCAGACCGGCTTGGAGGGCCGCAGTGGTTCTCCTCTTCGGCCCAGTCATCGTGTTTGTGGCGCTGGTGGCACTGGGTTGGACGTCTCGCGATGCTCATCTCCTGTTCGCCCGTCTCGAGGGCGGGATGCTCGGCGGCGCGTGGCTGTGGACGATGTTTTGCGGCTTCGCGGTGGCGAGTCTTCTCGAACACCTCGGCGACTGGATGCGGGGCTGGCCCGTGCGCAAGGACGGCGTGATCGCCGGATTTGCACTGGCGGAAAGCCTCGGCACTTGGCTGTGGCTCGCCGCGGGTGTGCTGGGCGGCGTGGTGCTTTGGGTTCATCTGGAAGTTGGCCGCCCGACTGGGGGCGCGGATCTGCGCGAGGTGCTTCTGGCGGGGCTCGTCAGCGTCCTCGTGGGCACATGGAACACCGTTTGGTCGGCGGCCTGGACGGTTAGCTCCGAGCGAGGCGATAGGTTCGCCTGGTTTTCGCTCGAGATCTTCTTGGCGGGCGTGTGGTTCGTCGAAGGCGGACGCGTCGTGTCCTGGCTCGACACCGCTGGTTGGCCGAAGGTCGCGGGGACGGCCGTGGCGTTTCTCGCCGTCGCGGCCATGGCACTTGCGCCTCGTCTCCACGCCGCCGCGCGGCGCCTGATTTCCCCTTAGAGGCGAGGCGCACATACTCGTGCCATCATGGCAAGGCGGCCGATGTGCTCCATGCGGCCGCTTGTCGTCTTGCATGTGTTGTCGTATACTATACCCAGTAAGGTATAAAGGTGAGCCTACAAGGAGTGGGATAGTCGATGTCGTGGATTTGGGTGATTGCGGTCGCGGTCCTCGCAGGTCTGTGGGTTTGGCGGTCGTTGCCGGCCAAGGGCGTTCGGCCGATCTCGGCAGAGGAGTTAAAAAATCTCCTGAGAGACAAAAGGTCAGGCGCGCAGCTCGTCGATGTGCGGGAGCCCTCGGAATTTCGGGGCGGTCACATTCAGGGATTCAAGAACATTCCACTCGGCGAGTTGCCGAATCGCAGCGGAGAATTGGACAAGGATAAGCCCGTGATCGTCATGTGCCGCTCCGGTGCGCGGAGCGCTCGCGCGGCCAAGTGGCTCGCACGCCACGGTTTTCGAGACGTGCGCAATCTCACGGGCGGGATCATGGCCTGGAATGCGGCGAAGCGGCGCTCGTCCTGACGAAGCAGCCGTTTCGGGAAAGGCGGGGATGTTGCCATGGCCACGTTGACACTGTCTGAGGCGTCCTTCACCGCGCTCCTTCGCGACGCCGCGAAACCCGTCCTCGTGGACTTCTGGGCGCCGTGGTGCGCACCATGTCGGCTCATGGTGCCCGTGATTGAGGCGGTGGCTCGCCAGTTCGAAGGAGCGTTGATTGTGGGCAAGCTGAACGTGGACGATCATCCGCGCGTCGCGCAGGCGTACGGGGTGATGAGCATCCCGACGCTGATAGGATTTCGCGAGGGACTGCCGGTGATGCGGCTTCAGGGGCTGGCGCCGAAACACGCTGTGCTTCAAGCTCTGGAGTCCGTATGGAACGACGGGAGGGATGGAGAATGACCGAAACCTGGGCTCGCGTTTATGATTCGCCGCATTCGGTGGACGAGACGGTCGAGCGGGTCACCGCGGCGCTGAAGGAGCGGCAGTTCGGCGTTCTGTGGCAAATGGACGTACCTGAGACACTTCGCGCCAAGGGCATGCCGTTTTCGACCCCGTACCGAATTCTCGAGGTGTGTAACCCCCAGGCCGCAAACGAGGTCTTGTCGCAAAACCTTCAGGTCGGGTATTTTCTCCCCTGCAAAGTCGTGGTGTACCAGGACGGTGAACGCACGAAGGTGGCGTTTCCAAGGCCGACGTCGCTCATCGGCTGGATTGGCGATCCCGCCCTGGATCCCGTTGCAGCGCGCGTCGAGGGTGCGCTGGAAAGCGCCATCGCTGAGGCTGTGAATTCGTGACACCGCGGCAGGAAAGTGAGCCGCTCTGGCGAAGCGATTCAACATCGCTTCCCAGAAGCGGCATTTTGTTAGGCGATGGAGGCGGTCGGACGTGATCGTCGTGGACGAGGGAGACGCGTTTCGGATGGTTGCGCAGTACGATCACAGCCTGCACGCGGGCGAAATGGGCGCGTGGTTGCGGGATGAAGCGTTTTCGACCCTCGATCGGCGGACCTCGGTCCTCACGGGTGTCGCGGAGCACGACTTGGCCTGGCAGGGGATGGACAAGGTGCCCATGTGGAATGACGCCGGCAGGAAGCCGTACACGTTTCTCGATCTACCTGATTCTTGGAAACTGGCTCATTATCACTGCGGGGTCGACGAACTCGAGGCTCGAGATCCGTACGCTGGTCTCCTCGCAAGTCGGCATTACACGGCCTTCTTCGAGCATGCCACGGATTCGGACGCGCTGACGTTCCTCGCGCGGGAGCGGTCGCGCCAATCACGCCTCATGGCGGATCTCGGCGTAGCGGAGCAAGATGTGAACCGCGATGTGCGCGTGGTCCAGTTTCTCGATAAACTATCCTTTTACGTGTGCCTGAGCGATCCGCGTTCCGGCCAGGGCCCTGATGTCCCATGGCTTCAGCGTCCCTTCCCAGAGCTGGAGCTGGCCGTGGGCGAACCCGTTGAGGTTCATTGGCAGGGGCCCGGCCGAGTCGGGTTGAAACCGTTTCCTTTTCGTGCCGCGTTCGCGTGCGACGTCCCGGTGCGACGAGTGGACAAACGCCGCATCGCGGCGGTCGGGATCGCCACGGCCTATCAGGAGGCACCTGTCGAGCGAGAGCGCGTGACCATGGCGCCCGCGTAAGGGAGACGGCAGGCGCCAGCCAAGGGAAGGGAAGGGTGGAGAAGATGCCATTTCGGAACATCACGGTCGCGGGCGGCGGCGTGCTGGGGAGCCAAATCGCGTACCAAACGGCGTTTCACGGTTTTCCGGTCGTCATCTACGACGTTTCGGACGAGGCCCTCGCCAAGGTGCGGGAACGCCTCGAGAAACTGAAACCGAACTACATGCGGGATTTGGGCGCGTCGAAGGAGCAGGTCGATGCGGCGATGGACAGGATACGCCTGACGGCCGATCTCGCCGACGCCGTGCGCGAGGCGGACTTGGTGATTGAGGCGGTGCCCGAGATCCCGGAGGTCAAGCGGGAGTTTTACGAACGGCTGGGCAAGGTCGCGCCGGCGCATGCGGTATTCGCTACCAATTCGTCGACGCTCCTTCCGAGCCAGTTTGCGGAGGCCACGGGGCGGCCCGAGAAGTTTCTCGCGCTGCACTTTGCGAATTCCATTTGGCGGCACAACACTGCGGAGGTCATGCGCCACCCGGGGACCGACGAGCAAGTGTTTCGGGACGTGATCGAGTTCGCGCGAGCCATCGGCATGGTGCCGCTGCCGCTGCACAAAGAGCAGCCAGGGTACATTCTCAATTCGCTGTTGGTGCCTTTTTTGGAGGCTGCTCAGATGTTGTGGGTGAACGAGGTCGCGGATCCGGAGACCATCGACAAGACGTGGATGATTGCGACGGGCGCGAAGGAAGGGCCGTTCGCCATTCTAGATACGGTTGGCATTCGGACGGCGTACAACATCGCGTCCGGCAAGGCGAAGGCGGGGAACGAAGCCTATGGCAAACTGGCCGAGAAGCTCAAAGCGATGATCGATGAGGGCAAGCTCGGCCGCGAGTCCGGGGAGGGTTTTTATCGCTATCCGCATCCGCGGTTCAAGCAGCCTGATTTTCTCCAATAGTCCTTGCGTACCATCAAGAGAGGCCCGCGCATGCGGGCCTCTCCTCAGACTGTCACAGCTTGGCCCTCTTTGATCCACGACGCGATGGTCACCGTGCGACGGGCCTGATGTCGAATCGCGTCCTGTGTTCCTTGGGGAATCTCGCCGTTTTCCGACACGGTCACGCTCGTACCATACGGGTTTCCGCCCGACGCGTACGCGGACGCGTCCGTGAAACCTGGTGCAGCGACGATGGCGCCCCAGTGGTACATCGAGGTATACAGGGAGAGAATGGTCGCTTCCTGACCTCCGTGTGGATTCTGCGCGCTCGACATGGCGCTCACGACCTTGTTTGCGGTCTGTCCTTTCGCCCAAAGGGGCCCAAGGGTATCCAGGAATTGTTTCATCTGAGACGGGATGTTGCCGAATCGACTCGGAACGCTGAAAATGATGGCGTCCGCCCATGCCACGTCATCCGGCGTCGCCACAGGAATGTGCGCCGTGGCTTCGACGTGCGCCTTCCATGCCGGAGACGACTCAATCACGTCTCTCGGGGCGAGCTCCGCAACTTTTCGCACCCGCACTTCGGCGCCCAGTTCGCGGGCGGCCTCCGCGGCGATTTGCGCCATTCGATAGTTGGTCCCCGTTGCACTATAGTAAAGGATAGTCAAACGGACGTTGCGCATTGCCTCTCCTCCACTCCATTCTTTGATTGATTCATACACTTACCATTCGTAAGTGCATGCGTGGTTCATCATAGGGTCTCGATGCGGCGGCTGTCAACTGTCTGAAGGGTTCGAAAGGAGGCGGTCCTTTGGAGCGGCTCAGCGGAAACGAACAGAAGCTCGGAGACGCTATCGCCGACGTGCTACGCAGGGAAATTGTGTGGGGCGAATGGCCCTCGGGGCACGTATTTAGCGAAAATGCGTTGGCGCGCCGCTTTGGGACCAGCCGCTCGCCTGTGCGCGAGGCCCTTCGGCAGTTGGCACACGAAGGACTGATTTCACTCGGTCGAAATGGCGCGCGCGTGTTGGGTCTGGACCTCAGGGACGCCTTGGAACTGTATGATGTCAGAAGTCTGATTGAGCAATTTATCGCGTCGCGGGTATGTGAACAGCCGCGCGCTGACCGGGAGTCGCTCGTCCATACCCTTTCGACGCTCGTGTGTGCCATGGAAGAGGCCGTCTCCCGAAGGGACTGGCAGGACTTTTCCGAACTCGACCTCGCCTACCACGACGCGATTGTGCGCACGGCAAATCATCGTCGCCTCCTGCGTATCTGGGAGGAGATGCGGAGCCTCGTTCAGCTCACGCTCGCGCTCGTCATGCGCAAGCGGATGCAGCGCGGACACGCAGACTTGCGAGGCGCGCTTGCGCAGCATCGAACTCTGGCCGAGGCTATCCTCGCTGGCGACGCAGCGTGGGTGCGATGTGTGATGCAATCGCATGTGGAAGAGACCCGCAAGTTGCTCGAGGAGGGATTGCGCGCGGATTCTGCCGGCGGAGAGCGCTGACTTCGAAAGGAAGGCGGCAACAAGCAAAGGCGGCCTGGCAAGGGCCGCCTTTGATGCAAGGAAGTCTTCGTCCACACGCAAACAAGCGTTTTCTCAAGAGGAGGATTAAGCGCTTACACCAGCCGACGAGGTGCGCTTTTGGGCAAAAGGCTGTCCCACGGGCATGAAGACGTGCCCCATGGTCTCGTTGAGCACAGTGGCAAACGACGTGTACAGCGCGCTCAGGCCGCAGATGAAGCCGACCCAGCCGCCGGCCGCACTGCTGCCAATGATGCCAAAGGCGTGCGCCGCGAGAAGGAAGAACGTGATCCACAGCGTCAGGAACACGAACCAGAGCGCCTTGTTCAGATAGAAGGTGCCGAACCACAAAAACAGCGTAAGGATGCCGAAAAACAGGAGGAAGAGTCCCAGGCCAGCCGTGGGCGCGAACTTGTTGATGAGGTAGAACGCCCACCAGAAGGCGCCATAGGAACAGAACGCAGTGGCGCCGAACGTGTTGCCCTTGCGGAATTCCCAGAGTCCGGCGATGAACTGCGCCGTGCCACCGTACGCGATGGCGAGCCCCAGGACGACGCCGAGCGCTCCGGCGCTCGCCACGCCCGCGTTGATGAGGCTCAAAATGCACGTGGTGATGCCAAATCCGGCGAGGCCAAGTGGTCCAGGATCTGCGATTTTGACCTGATCAGACATTCCTTTCACCCTCTTTTCCATCTCTTTTCACGGGTTGACAACGGCTCGGCAAATGATGAGTGGGCGTCCTGCGCCTGCCGGATCACCTCCTTCCAGGCGCAGGATTCCACGCACGCCACACATCGCCATCATTCCTGATCCTTGTACTGCGATTTCAGTTGCTCCACCACGGCCGGATCGGCAAGGGTGGTGGTGTCGCCGACGACGCGTCCCTCCGCGATGTCGCGCAACAAGCGCCGCATGATCTTGCCGCTTCGCGTCTTCGGCAGATCTGCGGTGAAGATGATTTCCTCGGGCCGCGCCATGGCGCCGATTTGCTCCACGACGAACTGCTTCAGCTCCGCGACGAGATCGTCCGAACCGGTATGACCCTCCTTGAGGATGACGAACGCAGTGATGGCCTGCCCCTTGACTTCGTGGGCGCGTCCGATCACGGCTGCCTCTGCCACGGCAGGATGTGCCACAAGGGCGCTCTCGACTTCCGCGGTGCCGATGCGGTGACCCGAGACATTGATGACGTCGTCCAACCGTCCGACAATCCAGTAGTAGCCATCCTGATCTCGATATGCGCCGTCCCCGGGCAGGTAGATACCTTCGAACTTCCCGAAGTACGTCTTCCGGAAGCGCTCGTCGTCACCCCAGACGGTGCGCAGCATCGACGGCCACGGCTTGGTGATGACGAGATTTCCGCCATGACCAGCTGGCACCGGATTGCCGTCGTCGTCGAGAATGTCCACGGAGATGCCAGGCACAGGCTTGGTGGCGGAGCCAGGCTTGGTGGTGATGATACCGGGTAGAGGCGCGATCATCGCACAGCCGGTCTCCGTCTGCCACCAGGTGTCCACGATGGGGCACCGCTCCTGCCCAACGTATTTGTGGTACCACATCCACGCCTCCGGATTGATGGGCTCGCCGACGGAACCGAGCAGCCGCAGCGTGCTGAGATCGTGCTTTTCGACGTACTGGGGACCCCACTTCATGAACATGCGAATGGACGTCGGCGCGGTGTACAAGATGGTCGCACCGTATTTCTCCACGATGGCCCAGTACCGATCGCGATCCGGATAATCGGGCGATCCTTCGTACATGACCACCGTCGCGCCAGCCGAAAGAGGCCCGTACACGATGTAGGTGTGGCCGGTGATCCAACCGATGTCGGCGGTGCAGAAGAACACGTCGTCGTCCTTGAGATCGAACACCGTTCGCATGGACGTATTGACGCCTACCAGGTATCCGCCTGTGCTGTGGACGATGCCCTTCGGCTTGCCCGTCGTGCCTGACGTGTAGAGCAGAAAGAGGTAGTCTTCCGCGTCCATGGGCTCAGCCGGGAAGGGCTTGGTCGGCGCGTTCTCCATGGCTTCATGCCACCAGATGTCCCGGGTCGGATTCATGCTCGCTTGCGCCGCGTCGCCAATCCGTTTGACAACCACCACTTTCTCAATGGGGGTTCCTTCGACGGCTTCGTCGGCGTTTTGCTTGAGCGGAATGACCTTGCCTCGGCGCCAGCCGCCATCCGCCGTGATGAGCACTTTGCTCCCTGCGTCCAGGATGCGATCCTTCAGCGCCTGCGCGGAGAATCCGCCGAACACGACGGAATGCATGGCACCGATCTTGGCGCACGCGAGCATCGCAATGGGAAGCTCGGGCACCATGGGCAGGTAGATGGTGACGCGGTCTCCCTTTTTGACCCCGAGCTGGCTGAGCATGTGCGCGGCCTTATCCACTTCACGGCGCAGCATGTCGTACGTGAGGACGCGGCTGTCGCCGGGTTCACCTTCCCAGATGATAGCCGCCTTATTTTTGCGGTGCGTGAGGGTGTGACGATCCACGCAGTTATACGCGGCGTTCAACTTGCCGCCGATGAACCATTGTGCGTGCGGCGGGTCCCACCTGCAAACGCTTTCAAATTCATGGAACCAAGTGATATGTTCGGCTTGTTTCGCCCAGTAACCTTCCGGATCACGAGCGGCTTCCTCGTAAATGCTTTCATCATGGTAATTCGCTTGGCGGCGAAATTCTTCAGGCGGGGCAAAGGTGCGCGTTTCACGGAGTAGTGCGTCGAGATCATTTGGGGTCATACTCTGGCTCCTTTCTCTGGCCGCGCCGATCACGGCGGCAGCTTGAATGGTTCGATTCCATGATAGAATAAGTTGCTCGAAAAGACAATCTCCAACCGGCGTCAATGCCTATATATTCGAAATTCGCCGCGATTTATGCCCCTGATTTCTTGGGAGAACCTCTGCGCAGTTCAGGCCGAATGGCTCGAAGGCGGGAAATGAAAAAAGCCGCTTCGCGGTGTTTCACACCACGAAACGGCATGCGGGAGGGAAAACCTCAATCTTCTTCTTCCTCTTCTTCGCTGTCGTCGAACAGTTCGTCGTTGTAGGCATCGACGACTCGCTGCCATTCTTCGTCGTCCTCAATCTCAGACAAAACCATTTGCTCGCCATCTTCCCCGTCGATGCGGAAAATGACGCCTTCTTCCATGGAGTCGTCGAGCGGCAACAACACTGCGTAGTCCTTGTTGTCGACGGTCAGGACTTCGCCCAGTACGAACTGATGCTCTTCGCCGTTTTCGTCCTCCAGGACGATGACCTCGTCCTCGTGATCGAGAAACTCGTCATGAGCCATTCCGTCTCATTCCCATCCGCAATCCAGATTTGGCCTGCGCCATGCTTGCAACAACATAACACCATGTGTCCACGGTGTCAACGCGTCCGACGGCGCTCACGGATTCGGCGGCGACGACAACCCTCGCTGCAGTCGGCTGGAGATATCGTCGAGCAACTGGTTGAGGTCTCGCTCGGCCTCTTCGAATGACGCAATCTCCGGGATTTGCCGCATGTCCGCCAGCAGACGATCCGCCTCTTCGATCACGTGCCGATAATGCATCGGCGGAACGCGGCGCGCCTGAAATTCGGCAACCGCCTCCTGGAGTTCTCGGAAACGGCGGAGCAACGACTGAGCTTCCAGCGAGTCGTCGAGTCGGGCCTTCGCGTCCCGGTAGCGCCGCGCCTGCTCGGAATCGGCGATGAGACGGGCGAGTTCCGTCGCTTTTTCCCAGAGCGCTCCTCGGTCCATCTCATCACCTCTCATCCGCAGCGTTACCGGGGCGAAGCTCCTCTATACGCCTACGTGGCGCTCGGCGCCGGACCTACGGTCGAATCCTCTTCGCGCATCAGCTCTTCGAGTTCCTTGACTGCGCGGTCAAAGGCTTCCCGATTCCGCTCGTCGAGCGCGCGGTCGATCTTCATTCGGATCTCTTCGCGGCGCATCGCTCGCGCCTCGACTTCGGACAGGACTTGTTGCACTTCCGGCGGAATCGGAAGTTCCGGTAGATTGATGAAGACAAACAGCTTGTCGGTCGAGGACGCGCTGTTGAAGTACGCCTGGAGAGCGGGCAGGATCTCTTCCGCCTGGCTCACCTTTTTAATGCGGCCATTCAGCGGCAATCGGGCGATCATGCCGTGGCGCCCAATGATGAGAAGCGGCACGTTCTCCAAGACGATGTTCGTCGACTCCAGTTGGCTATGGCGAGCAGCGAGAAAGTCGATGACGGCCTCTGCTCCGGGCGGGAGCAGCTTGGTCTTGAGCAACAGGATGTCATCCTTCGTCATCATCGCGCGTTCACTCCTTTGCCGGAGTTTCCTCCTGACGGATCATACGCCTGGTATCACGCGACCGCGCTCGTTATGATGGACAAGTTTCAACGCAAAGGCGATCCGTAGGTCGTACACCGACCGGCGCTTCGCCACCACCGAAGTGGTGCAAATATTGTAGCAAATGACCCGGCGAAAGAAAATGCGGTGAACGCCATTTTCCCATGCGTCACATCGATTCCCTGCGTCTAGGGATCGGCTAAGCCTCATACTACGTGCAGGGGAGGGAAGGCGCATGGGCGATTGGGTGTACTTCGCGGGCGTATATGATACCAAATTCGAAGCGTATTGTGCCGTCATGTGGGTTGAAGCGGACGAGCGAATTCGACGCTCCGCCCGTCCGACCCAGGTTGAGGTGTATCGTCTGCGCAATGGAAAGTACGGCGTCCGGTTCCTTCCTCAACGAGATGTGGCGCAGCGGGCGCGCGCGGAATGAAGAAGAACGCTCGTATGCACGGACCAGAAGACAGCCATCCTGCGCGATGGCTGTCTTCTCCCATGTGAGGCATGTTCGGCGGTCAGGCGTTATCCTCATCGCTCGGCTCCCGCTTGCTTTCTTCCACAAGGAATTCCGCCACTTCGTCCGGGATCGGGGTGTCCGACTTTGCGCGGACGCGATCGGCCGCTTGAGCTGCCATATCCTTCGCTTTTTGGGCAACCTGCTTCGAAGTGTTCTCTGCAGTCGTCGAGATCTTTCCCATCCATCTGCGAGTCGCCTCGGCCGGATTCGAGGGCTTGACTACGCGTTCCACCGATGCCTTCATCGGACAGAAGCCCGTGATGGCTTCCGCAATTTTCATCGCGCCGAACCCTGCGAGCAGGGCTCGCGTGAGTGCGGATTGGCGGCGGCCATAGACGGCTGAAGACAAACTCGCGACCCCGGCGGCCAGGCGCAGGTAGCGATCCGCAGGATGTAGATTGCGCTGCATGACCATCCTCCTCTCACGGGAATACCCACAGTATCCCGCGCATGGTGGCTTGGCATGCCGAAAGCGAACGCCTGCGCTGGAAATGGTGTTGACTTTGACTAACCTTGATGAAATGGCAAGGGCGTGTCATAATGGTTATTGTAGTACCGTAGACGAAAAGGAGGCTTGAGCGCATGAGTCTCATCCCGTACGTGATCGAGCAGACGTCGCGAGGAGAGCGCAGCTATGACATTTACTCGCGCCTGCTGAAGGATCGGATCATCTTCTTAGGTACGCCTATCGACGACGACGTCGCGAACGCGGTCGTGGCGCAACTGCTGTTTTTGGCCGCGGATGATCCAGACAAAGACATCCAGATGTACATCAATAGTCCGGGAGGATCGGTGTCGGCAGGCCTCGCGATATATGACACCATGCAGCACATTAAGCCCGACGTGAGCACCATGTGTGTGGGCATGGCCGCGAGCATGGCGGCGGTGCTCCTGGCAGCGGGTGCAAAGGGCAAGCGGTATGCCCTTCCGAATTCTGAAGTGATGATCCATCAACCGCTCGGGGGCGCGCGGGGTCAGGCTTCGGATATCGAAATCCATGCTCGGCACATCCTGAAGACGCGGGAACGTCTCAACCGTATTCTGGCAGAGCGAACGGGACAACCGCTCGAGCGGGTCGCGCAGGATACAGACCGCGACAATTTCATGTCGGCGGAGGAAGCAAAGGCGTACGGATTGATTGACGAAGTCATTTACCGCTGACACGAAATCCGCTCACGGCCGAGGCGCGTCGGTGCCTCGGCCGTCTGACTTCGGGGGGAGTGAAGGTGGCGGAGGAGTTGTACTTCGATTACGCGGCGACGGCGCCGGTGCGCCCCGAGGTGCGGGAACGGATCACTGAATGGTTGGACATCTTTGGGAATCCGTCCTCGCTTCACCGCATGGGCATGCGCGCAGAGCGCGCCCTTCGGCGCGCGCGGGACCAAGTCATGCAGAGCCTCGGTGCACGAGACGGCCGCCTTGTCTTTACAGGCGGGGGCACGGAGGCCAACAACCTCGCTATCTACGGAGTCGCGCGCGCTTACGCCCAGCGCGGACGCCACGTCGTAACTACGGCTATCGAACATCCGGCGGTCCGCGAGGCGATGGCGGAGCTTGAGCGAGAGGGTTTTGAAGTGTCCTACGTGCATCCAGATCATCACGGCGATGTGTCCGCGGAAGACGTGTTGCGCCACGTTCGGGACGACACGATTCTGGTCTCCGTGATGCATGTGAACAACGAGACAGGGGCTGTGTTGCCCGTGGAGCGGATTGCCGAGGGGCTGAAGGCGCATCCCAAAGCGGTGTTTCACGTCGACGGAACCCAGGCGCTTGGGAAAATTCCCGTTTCGCTCGCTCGCGCTTGCATCCACCTGTACGCCGCTTCGGGGCACAAACTAGGGGCGTTGAAAGGCATCGGCGCGCTCTATGTCCATCCAAGCCTTCGGCTGAAGCCACATGTGGTGGGCGGCGGCCAGGAATTCGGCCTGCGGTCGGGCACGGAAAACGTGCTCGGGGCGCTGTCATTCGGGGAAGCTGCCTCTCATGCGGTACGCGACATGGACAACGATGTGAACGCAGAGGAGAAGAGGGCGCGCCTTGCGCGTGGCCTCGAGGAGCTCGGCTACGTGGTCATCCAGCCCGCACACCACTCGCCGTACATCTTGTGCGCGGCGTTGCCCGGCGCTCGGGGTGAAATCCTGGTCCATGCCTTCGAGGAAAAAGGCCTGTACATCTCCGCGGGAAGCGCCTGTTCGAGCGGTAAACACGGGCGCGAGCCCAGCCGCGTTTTGACAGCCATGGGCATCCCACCTGAGTTGGCACTTGCGGCAATTCGGTTCTCGTGGCATCCTGGCACTCGAATGTCGGAGATTGAACAAGCCATCGAAGTCGTCCGCGAGCGGACGGCCTGGGTCAAACAAGCGCTAGGCATTCGGTAGGAGGAACGGATCTTGTTATACGATCATCTCTTGATTCGGTACGGCGAATTGACCACGAAAGGTGCAAACCGTGCCGAGATGGAACAGCTTTTGGAGCGCAACGTGCGGCGCGCGCTGTCCCCATGGCCGGACGTAAAGGTGACGCGCAGCCAGCAGCGCATCGTGGTTCAGCTCAACGGGGCCCCCGTCGATGCGACGCTGCAAAAGCTGCAGCAGGTGTTCGGCATCTCGTCCATCTCGCCCGTCGCTGTCGCGCCGCTCGATCTGGCGGCCATTCAGCAGACCGCCGTCGAGGTGGCCAAGCGCGAGCTCATGGACAAGTCGACGTTCAAGGTGGAGGCTCGCCGGGGATTCAAGGGGTTTCCACTCGACAGCCCGGCGCTTCAAAAGGCCGTCGGGGCTGCTATCCTGCGCGCCTTGCCGCACATTCGCGTGGATGTTCACCATCCGGACGTGGTGATCGAAGTCGACATTCGCAAGTCCGCCGCGTACCTGTATCCCAGCCGCGTGCCTGGGCTTGGCGGTTTTCCGGTCGGCATGAGTGGCAAGGGACTGGTATTGCTCTCCGGCGGCATCGACAGCCCCGTCGCGGCTTGGAAGGCCATGAAACGAGGTCTGGCGCTCGAGCTCGTTCACTTTCACAGTTTCCCCTTTACCAGCGAGCGAGCTCAGCAAAAGGTGGAGGATCTCGCTTCCATCCTCACGAGGTGGGGCGGGCCCATGAAGCTCCATCTGGTGTCGGTCACGGCGATTCAGTCGGAAATCCAGCGTTCCGCGCCCGAGGGACTCAGGACCATCCTTCTTCGACGCATGATGGTGCGCGCGGCATCGCGAATCGCGGACGAAGTCGGGGCTGGCGCGCTGGTGACGGGCGACAGCCTCGGACAAGTCGCCAGCCAAACGCTTTCCGCGCTGAACGCGGTCGATCGCGCCACGGATCACACCATCCTACGGCCACTCATCGCGGAGGACAAGCTCGAGATCATTGAACTCGCCAAGCGGATGGGGACGTATGACATCTCGATTCTCCCGTTTGACGACTGCTGTTCGCTTTTTGCGCCGAAGCATCCGAAGACGAATCCGAAGCTGCGCGACCTGGAGCGAGCGGAGGCTCGTATGGACGTGGAGCGTCTCATTGCGGAAGCGGTCGCTTCGCGCGAGGAGAAGCTGGTGAAGGCGGATGAAGCATGGGACGCGGGCGCAACCTATCGGTGAATCGTTGGATCGTGGAGGGGTTTCGATGCGATGGCTTCGGCTCGCGTTTCGACTGTTCCGAGTGGTGTCCACCGCCTACGCGTTGTGGAACGCGTCCCGCCTTACGCGGGCGCTGTATCTAGGTCGTCTGGCCTGGCGGGCTGTCCGCCGCAAGCCGCTCTTCGATCATCCGCCGCGCGTCGTGATCGAATACGTAGGTGCGAAATCGCCATACATCTACCGGCGTCGCGGGTGGCGCAGGATTCGCTCGGCCCATCGAGCCGAACCGTAGCGGTTTCATGTCCTGCCTTTGGTTTAAGTCTCCTCACCGGTGGGAATAACAAATGGTAGCGTCGGAATAATCCCGACTGACGACCATCGTTTTGAAAGGCCGGTGAGACGCGATGAGCGAGACGAGACAGAAGGACAGGGCGATGCGCCAAGACGCGTGGACGACCGAGGACGACGAGATTCTAGCGGAGATCGTCCTGAAACACATCAAGCAAGGTAGCACACAGCTGGCGGGGTTCAACGAAGCGGCGAGGCGGCTCGGGAGAACGGCGGCCGCGTGCGGGTTCCGCTGGAACGCCTGTGTGCGCAAGCAACAGCGTTACCGCATTGAACTCGCCAAGGAGGAGCGCAAGAAAAACAAGTCGCAGCGCGTGCAGGCGCAACTGGAGGGTGGCGATGCCGATCACCCGACAGCGACGCTCATGACGTGGGCGCAGGTGCTTCGGTTCTTGCGCCAGGAGAAGAACACCGCGCAGGAGTGGGCATCGCGATGGCGCAGCGCGGAACGGCAACTGAATGAGTGGAAGGCGAAATACGAGGCGCTCGAGGCGGACTACAAGCGGGTCTGCGAGGAATTGCGCGAACTGAAGTCCACGCACGATGCCATCACCCGCGATTACAAGGCGCTCATGGAAATCATGGAGCGGGCGCGCAAAGCGGCTCTCCTGGATGATGATCTCATTGGTCCGAAGTTCGCCGAAGGGTTTATGTACCGAATTGATGAATACGGCAACCTGGAGCGGATTACGACCGGTGAGCGCATGGAGCAGGCTGAGTAGGCTTGCTCCTTTTTGGATCCCTGACGAGCCGTCACATGGCCTTAGGTGCGCATGGCATGTCCATCCACGAGCCATCCTACGAGCGAGGATGGTGAGAGGCATGCGGTTTACGTTCCGGTGGCCACGCGCCGCGTCCCGGTGGCTCACGCTCGCCGTGGCACTCTTTGCGCCGTTGGCCACGACGGGCTGTTATGATCGCCAGGAATTAGAGCAACAGGCGTTCGTGAGCGTGCTTGGCATCGACAAAGCCCCCGGTGGCCTCATCGACTGCACGTTTCGGATTGCGCAGCCGGTCAATCCGACTGGGGCAAGTTCGCGTTCGGGTGCTCAGCCGCTGGCGGGCAAGGAGCCCATCACGGTGCGCGCGCGGAGCATTCCCGAAGCGATGATGATTGCCAACGGGTCCGTGGAGCGTTCCATCACGTTCTCGCACCTGTCGCTCATCGTGTTCGGGGAAGACCTGGCGAAAGAGGGCGTGGAGCCTTACATCGAGGCGCTGACGCGCTATCGAGAGTTCCGGCGGACCGTACCGGTGTCCGTGTCCAAGGGCAAGGCCAGCGAGTCGATGAAAGCCTTCCAACCCATGCTCGATTCAGCCATCACCCGCATTGCAGACGGCGTAGCCCTGGTCTCTCAGCGGACTGGGATTGCACCGGTGTGCCCTATCCAATATCTGATTGACGGCATGGAGAATCCGCACGAGGACGCCATGGCGCCGATATTCGCCGTCAATCCGAACGTCGAAAAGGGCGAAATGCCTGATACGCCCGGGTTGTCGTATCGCGCCGGCGAGGTGCGCCGAGAAGGTGGCAATCCCGTCGACTGGATGGGCGCGGCGATCTTCCGCGAGGACCGCATGGTGGACGAGGTGACGGGAAAGGACTGCCTCTACCTGCGCCTTCTGCAGGGCGGGGTGCACCACGCGACGCTGACGCTGCAAGATCCCGAGGACCCGTCGCGCGACATCGGTTTGGAACTGCACAAGGAGCGGCCGGCAGAATACCAGGTGAAGCTCTCCAATCCGATGATCATCACCGCGCACGTGCCGGTGGACGCGGACGTGATCAACATCTCGTCGACGCGCAATTACGCCGATCCGGCCGCACGGCAGAAGCTCGAGTCGGAGCTCGACCAGCAGGTGTCGGAGCGCATGGAAAAGTTGTTGAAGCGGCTCCTCGTCGACGACCAGGCGGATGTCATACCCGTCTCGAAGGCCATCCGCAGTCAGTTCATGACCTACCAACAATTCGCGGCATTTCCTTGGGAGGAAAGGCTCAAAACCGCCAAGATTCAGGTTGACGTTCAGATACATGTGCGCCGCTTTGGCGTACAGCTTGAGCCTATTCAAAAACGGCCTGAGCCTAGCTCATCCAGCCTCCGTCGACCCTGAGAATCTGACCCGTGATGTAGGAGGCCCGCGGGCTCAAGAGAAACAAGGCGGCCGCGGCCACGTCTTCGGGTCGCCCGATTCGCCCAAGCGGAATTTCTCCTCGGAGCGCTTCGTGCTCCTCGGCGTCCAGGTGATGGAGCATCCTCGTTTCAATGGGGCCCGGCGCGACCGCGTTGACGCGCACGGGAATGGACGCCCACTCGCGCGCCAGTGACTTCATCCAGGCGATCACGCCGCCCTTGGCAGCTGCATACGCCGCTTCCATGGCTGCGCCGTGGAGCGCGTAGACGGACGACACGAAGACGCACGCCGCCTGTCGAGACCGCCGCAGATGCGGGAATGCGGCTCGCGCAAGGTAGAACGCGGAAGAGAGGTGCTCATCGATGACTTGGCGCCACGCCGCGGAAGACATCTCGTGCGCCAGTGACCGCAGGTCCCTGCCCGCGGCGTGAACGACCAGCGTCGGTGTGCCGAGTTGCGTCGCTGCAGTCACAAGCACTTCGGCGCCCGCTTCGTTCGACAGATCGGCTTGAACCGCGAGCGCCTCCGCGCCAAGCGCCGCGCACTGCGCCACGGTTCGTTCCGCGCGTTCCTTTCCCCTGAAATATCCGCAAACCACCTTCGCGCCTTGGGTTGCCAGCTCGACCGCGATGGCGCGCCCAATCCCACCCGAAGCGCCCGACACGATGGCTACTCGTTCCGAAAGCTCCCTTCTCGCCATGAGGTTTCCTCAACTCCTTACGGTTTTACATCCCTAGCCCCGGTTGTTATGATGAGTGTGGCCATTTTGGGTGGAGCAAAGGGGCGAGTTCTCCTTGAAGTGTACGGTATACGAGGCGCCGACCGGAAATCCACTAGCCGACGCCCATTTGTTCTCCTTTGATCGCGTCCATCATCTCTACGACGACCAAGATCCCCGCGATCTCGCGACCTATCGCGCGCGCGCCGAGGACGTCCTGCGGACCTACGCGGATGACACGCGCGCGTCACTGGTCAAGGCGTTGCGCTCGTTTCACCATCAGATTGGGGCATCCGCGGCCCAGAACCGAGCGCTGGATCGCCTGGCACAGGCCGAGGCGGTGGCCGTGGTCACGGGGCAGCAAGCGGGCTTGTTCACCGGCCCCATTTACAGCCTCGCCAAAGCGCTGACTGCCATCGGCGTCGCACGCGAGCTCGAACGCCGCCTCGAGCGCCCCGTGGTGCCGGTGTTCTGGATTGCCTCGGAGGACCACGACGCCGAGGAGGTCAACCACGCCCATGTGGTGGATCGGCTGGGCGAAGTGGCGCGCATTCAGCTTCCGCACCGATTCGAGCCGCACCAAATGATGTACTGCGAGGCGCTGACGGCTCGCGATGTGCGAAGCGCGCTGAACCAGGCCGACGCACGGCTCGCGGAAGCGAGTCACAAGCTCGAGGCGCTTCACGCCGTCTGGTCCGCGTGGCACGACGGGGATTCCCTCGCGATGTGGTTTGCGAGGATTATGGCGAAGCTTCTTGCCGAACACGGCCTCGTGTTCTTCGATCCGTGTCTGCCCCCCATCCGCCGCCTCGCCTGGCCCGTGTTCCGCCGCACGCTGGAGGGCGTAGACGAGGTGCAGCGGCGTCTCGACGAGGTGTACGCGGAAGTCGAGCGGGCAGGCTTCGTTCCCGAGGTCATTCGGGACCCACGGCATTCGACTGTGTTCGCCGTGATCGACGGCAAGCGGTTCGTGCTGGAAACCGGCGGCCCGGGATTCGTCGCGCGCGGCCACGGCGAAGCCGGCGCGCTGTCGGCATGGCTTGAGCGAGGAAATCTCGATCCCACCGGGTTCTCTGCCAACGTCCTCCTGAGGCCCGTGGTGCAGGATGTGGTGCTGCCGACTTTGGCGTACGTCGGGGGTCCGAGCGAGATCGCGTACTATCCGCTTTCGCGGGGCGTCTTCCGCGCGCACGGGCGGCGCTTGCCGCCGCTCATCCTGCGACAGCGCATGCGCCTCGTGCCCCCGAGCGTGGCCCGGCTGATCCGCAAGCATGAACTGTCGCTCGACGAACTGCGCGAACCCTGCGATCTCGTCGGAAGCCGGATGCGCGCCGACGTCTCGGAGCCGCTTCGGCGCGAGATCGACGGCTGGATAGAAGGCGTGCGCGCGAAGCTCGGTACCCTTCAGGCTTCGTATGCCGAACTGGGCCCGGACGTGCGCGCCATCCTCGAACGGCACGCGCGGATGGAGGAGCGCGCGTGGCGGGACCTGGAGCGGCGCATGGTGCGCGCGTGGAAGCGGCGGCACCAGGACGAGATCCGGCAGATGCGCCAGATTGAGCGATGTCTGTTCCCAGACGGATATCCACAGGAGCGGCGCCTTTGCCCGCTCAACTTCTGGAGCGAGGTCGGGACGCAAGCTTTCGGCGAGTTGCCGACCTGGAGCTCCATCTCCCAGATGGGTCCTGTGCTCGACGTCGTCATCGACAACTGAACTCGAGTATGAGGCATGAGGCGATCGCGCCATGCGCGCGGTCGCCTCTTTATGCGCATTTGCGTGAAAAAATCCAGAGAGGTAGCAGGAGATCCGCAATCGACCTCGAACAGGTATGATTGTGGTGGAAAGTGGGGCAAAGTGGGGGACACGCGCGAGCGGGTGGTGAAGGCCGTTGTTCATGGGTGAGTACGAACATTCCCTCGACAGCAAAGGGCGGCTGACCATTCCGGCAAAGTTTCGGGATGGATTGGGGGATTCGTTCATCGTCACCCGCGGCCTGGATCAGTGCCTGTTCGCCTATCCGCTCGACGAGTGGCGCGCGCTCGAAGTGAAGCTCAAGTCTCTCCCCATGACGCGATCGGACGCGAGAGCCTTCGTGCGCTTCTTCTTTTCGGGCGCGTCCGAGTGCGAGGTCGACAAGCAAGGCCGCATTCTCCTGCCTCCGAAGCTGCGCGAGTACGCGAAGCTTGAGAAGGAGTGCACGCTGATCGGGGTGTCGAATCGAGTTGAAATTTGGAACACAGAGGTCTGGGAACACTATTCGAGCGACGCGGAGCGGTCGTTTGCGGAGATTGCGGAGAACCTCGTCGACTTTTCGTTCTGAATCGCGGGGGATGAGGGATTGGAATTTGCCCACGAGACGGTGTTGTTGGAAGAGGCTGTTGAAGCGCTGCGGCCACGGTCCGGCGGCGTCTACGTGGATGCCACGCTGGGAGGAGGCGGCCATACTGCCCGCCTTCTCGAGCGTTCCGCACCCGACGGCATCGTGATGGCGTTTGATCAAGACGAAACGGCCATCGAGCACGCCAAATCGCTGAAGCAAAAGTTTCCCGGTCGCCTCACAGTGGTCAAGGCGAATTTTGCCGAGATGGAGGAACACCTTCGGGCGCTTGGCGTGACGGCGGTCGACGGCGTCCTGTTCGATCTCGGCGTATCGTCACCTCAGTTTGATGTCCCGGAGCGAGGGTTCAGCTACTGGCATGAAGGCCCGCTCGACATGCGCATGGATCGGCGTCAGCCTCTCACTGCGCGCGAGGTCGTCAACGAGTGGGATGAGCGGGAACTAGCGCGCATCATCCGGGAGTACGGCGAGGAGAGGTTTGCGACGGCCATTGCGCGCGCCATCGCGCGGGCGAGGGCGAAAAAGCCTATCGAGACGACGACGGAACTGGCCGAGATTGTCAAGGGTGCCATTCCGGCTGCCGCGCGGCGCGCCGGCCCGCATCCCGCGCGTCGCACATTCCAAGCCATCCGCATCGCGGTGAACGATGAACTTGGCGTCTTGGAGCGCGGCGTAGAGGCGGCTTTTCGCATCTTGAGGCCCGGGGGACGGCTTTCGGTCATCACCTTCCATTCGCTTGAGGACCGAGCCGTCAAGCGGCTGTTTCAGACGTGGGCGCAGGGGTGCGTTTGTCCGCCGGAATTCCCGGTGTGTCAATGTGGCCGCAAACCTTTAGGACGTATGGTGTTGCGAAAGCCCGTGACGCCTTCGAGCGAGGAGTTGGAACGCAATCCGCGCGCGCGATCGGCGAAGCTGCGCGCTTTCGAAAAGCTGGATCATGGGGAGCGATGAATGCCATGTCTGCCGTACAACAGGAACTTCGCACGCGTCGCGAGGCGTGGGGGCACACGACGCCGGGGCGTGAACGGGATGCGCGAGAGGCGGAGCGGCGCGCCGCTCGCCGGCGTCTCTGGAACCGGGTGAGCTTCGCGTTGTGCTGTATCGTCAGCTTCGGAGCCGTATGGTGGGTCGCTGCCAAGGGGGCCGAGATCTACGAGCTGAACGACAAGCACGCGAAGCTCCAGGCGGCCATTGCTGCGCAGCAAGCGGTCAACGCCAACCTTCAAATGCAGGTGTCGGAGCTCGAGCAGCCCGCGCACATTCTGGATGTCGCCATCAACAAGTTGCACATGGTCTACAAAAATCCGGTGATGATTCCGACGCAGGGGAACGGCGAGTGATGGCATGAACCGAGGAAGCAGGCGAACGGGCAGGCAAAGCAGCTGGAAACGCCCGAAACGGCGGCTCTGGGCGCTCCAGTTGGCGATGGTGGCGACGCTTGGCGCCGTGGTCTGGCGCATTTACGACGTGCAGCGGGTGTATGGCGGAACCTTGAAGCACGATGCGGACAAGGTCATCGACGTGACGGAACCTCTTCTGGCGCCTCGTGGAGCCATCTTAGATGCAGAGGGCAATCGCCTCGCCTACGATGTCCCGGCCTATTACGTCGACATCGAACTCCAGCCCATTCGCCCGTATGCAGACCAAGCCGCGCGGATTCTCGCGCCCATCTTGGGGACCAACGCGTCCGATCTCGCCGCGCTCTTGTCGAAGCAAGCCGCCTGGATTCAGTTGCCGACGCCCGTGGAAGCCATCGTGAGGTCGAAGCTCGAGGCGGCGTTTGCCGCGCATGCCTGGGCACCAGATGACCGGCGCACAGCCTGGTCGAACTGCGTGACGTTCACTCCAACGGAACTGCGCGTGTATCCGTACGGCGATTTCGCGTCGAACGCCATCGGATATGTGGTCAAGGGCGTGGGCGAAAGCGGCGTGGAACTCGAGATGAATGCGTACTTGGCCGGCCAGAACGGCCTCATTTCGTACGAGCAGGATCCGACCGGCGTGCCCATTCCGGGCAGCGTGAAAATCGTCAAAGCCCCTAGGGCCGGAGACAACATTCAGTTGACCATCGACGACACCATCCAGGGCTACGTCGAAGACCAGATGGACGCGCTCGTGCAGAAATATCATCCGCAGCATGCCGCCATCGTGGTGTCCAATCCGCAGACCGGCGCCATTCTCGCCATGTCCAGTTGGCCCAACTTCAATCCCAACCAATACTGGAAGGCGAGTCTCGAGGCGCTTTCTTCCAATTGGGCGGTATCCAGCGCGTTCGAGCCCGGATCCACGTTCAAGCCGTTTGTGCTTGCGGCTGCGCTGGCAACGCATTCCATCAACCTCTACGACACGTTTCAGTCGGGGCAAATCACCATCGACGGCCGCACGATTCATGACTGGAACTACGTGGGGTTCGGCGTGCTGACCTACCAGCAGGCGCTCGAAGAATCGTCGAACGTGGGCTTTGCGCGGATTGCGATGGCCCTGGGATGGCCGAACCTGAACAAATACCTACAGCTATTTGGCTTCACGCAGCCTACCGGAATCGACCTTCCCAACGAGGCAAACTCTATCCTGTTTCCGCCGTCTGAACAGGGAGAACTCGAGCTCGCGACGGCGGGATTTGGACAAGGAATCGCGGTGACGCCGATGCAGCAGATTATGGCCATGGACGCGATTGCGAACGGTGGGCGGCTGATGCGGCCGTACATCATCAGCAAGGTGATCTCGCCCTCGGGCAAGGTGATTCGGGAGAATCGCCCGACGGTGATTCGGCAGGGATTTCTGCCGGAGAGCGTCATCGAAGCGGTTCGGGACACGATGGTGCTCGACGTTTCCGATCCAAAGCACGGCATCGATACGGGGGCCGCGATTCCAGGCTATGAGGTAGCGGGCAAGACGGGCACAGCCCAAATTGTGAATCCGGCGACCGGCGCGTACTACCAAAACAAGTTCGAGACCTCCTTCATCGGGTTCGTGCCCGCACAGGACCCCAAGGTTGTGGTGTACGTCACGGTGTACGATCCGCAGGTGGCGCCGGACGAAGCGTGGGGAAGCACGGTGGCCATTCCGATTGCGCGGGCCATCATGCAGGAGTGCCTGAACTACTATCACATTCCGCCGACGGGTGCCGTGAAATCCCTTCAGTCCGAGCCTGGGCAGGGCCAGGTGTCGTACGTGGAGACGCCGAATCTGGTCGGAATGTCGCAGACGGAGGCAGAGGCTGCGCTCGCACAGGATGGGCTGCAAGGAATGTTCGCCGGGTCGAGCGGCGTGATCGAGCGGCAATGGCCAGCGCCCGGCGTGGAGGTGCCGCGGGGCTCGAAGCTCTATGCGCTCCTTGCCAATCACGAGTCGGCCACCTTGACCATGCCGGATTTGACGGGCCTGACGCTTCGGGACGCGGCCAACTTGCTCGCCGCGATGGGTTTGGACGTCTCGACGGCGGGGTCGGGCTACGTGGTGAGTCAGTCCGTTCCTCCGGGGGCACGCGTGAAGGCGGGCGAGACCGTCGAGATTCGGTTATCTCCCAAGGGCTGACCGAAGTGTCGGCCCTTCTATTTCCGGGTGAGCGCGCATAGGCTAGTCTCAGCGAACAAGCTGTGCGACGTTGGGGGCGAGGTCTGTGCGCGTGACTCCGGGACTGATGAGGCGGCGGCTGGTGATGCTTCTCTTTGGGCTCTTTGCGGCCATCGGCGCGCTCATAGGCCGGCTCGCCTACGTGCAGGGCTGGCAGGCGACGTGGCTCTCGAACCTGGCCAAGCAGTCGTGGGATCGCACTGTGCCGCTGTCCGGCATCCGCGGGAGCATCTTGGCGAGCAACGGGCAGCCGCTGACGTACACGGCGAGTGCGCCCACCATCGTGGCCGTGCCAAGCCAGATCAAGGACAAAGCGGGCACGGCCGCGAAGCTGGCACCTATCCTTCATATGAGCGTGGACAGCGTGCTGCGGCAGATTTCCCAGCGGGAGCTCATGGTCTACATCCGCCCGGGAGGGCGCCAGATGTCGGAGGAGCAGGCGAACGCCGTCCGCAAATTGGAGTTGCCGGGCATCTACCTGACGGAGGACGGCAAGCGGGCGTACCCGTACGGATCGCTCGCGGCGCAGGTGCTCGGCATCACCGGCTATGACAACGTCGGACTCACAGGGCTCGAAAAGCAGTACAACGGTGTCCTGAGCGGCAAAAAGGGAGGCATCACGTTTTACGCGAAGGCGAACGGTGAACTGATTCCGGGCGAGGGTCAGTCGGTGGTCGAGCCGACGGACGGCGACGACATCAAGACCACCCTGAACCTCCAGATTCAGCAGTTCGTTGAGCGAGAGATCGAGCAGGCGGTGGCGGAGTATCATCCGGATTCTGTCACCGCGATTGTCGAGAACCCAAAGACGGGCGCCATCCTCGCCATGGCGAACTATCCCACGTTCAATCCCGCGGACTGGCGTTCGGCCGATCCGTCGACCTACAACCGCAACCTGGCCATCTGGCAGACCTTCGAGCCGGGATCCACCTTCAAGATTGTGACGTTGGCCGCGGCGCTACAGGAAGACAAGGTGAACTTGAACGATCGATTCTACGATCCCGGCTACTACGAAGTCGCCGGGCACCGCATTCGCTGCTGGAAGGCGGGCGGTCATGGCTCCGAGTCGTTTTTAAACGTGGTGGAAAACTCGTGCAACCCTGGGTTCATCGCCCTCGGCGAGCGTTTAGGCAAGGAAGCACTGTTCTCGTACATCCGCGCATTTGGATTTGGGCAAAAGACCGGGATTGATCTTCCCGGGGAAGGAAACGGGATCCTGTTCAAGCTGAATCAAGTTGGCCCGTTGGAGTTGGCCACCACCGCCTTCGGCCAGGGCGTGTCGGTCACGCCCATTCAGCAGGTGATGGCTGTGGGCGCCGTGGCGAACGGCGGCAAGCTGATGAAGCCTTATCTCGTGTCCGAAATCATCGACCCGGATACGGGCCGCGTGCTCTCCGTGACGAAGCCGACCGTGGTGCGCCAGGTCATTTCCCCCCAGGTGGCCGCGGAGGTGCGCGCTGCCCTGGAGAGCGTGGTGGCGAACGGGAGCGGTACCCGGGCGTACCGCGACGGTTACCGGATCGCCGGGAAAACCGGCACGGCACAAGTGGCGAAGAACGGGCGGTACGAGCCGGGGCACTACATCGTTTCCTTCATAGGGATGGCGCCAGCCAACGATCCAGCCCTGGTCGCTTACGTCGCCATTGACAACCCGCATCCGGAGCACGGGATCGTGTTTGGCGGCGTCATTGCCGCGCCGATTGTCGGAAACATTTTGGACGATGGGCTGCGCGAGCTCGGCGTGCCCCCGCAGACACAGGGACTCAAGAAGAAGTACCGGTACCCCGAGGTGCCGCCGGTGACGGTCCCGAACTTTGTGGGGCTCACCATGAAGGAGGCCCAGAACCTGGCGTTGCAGAATTCCGCGAACCTGAGGGTGCAGGTGCTTGGGCAGGGGGACGTGATCATCGCGCAGGCGCCGGCAGGGGGCGCGCAGGTGGAACCGGGATCGACCATCCGCCTCTACCGCGGTCAGAAGGCGCCATCCGGGAACCAGGTGGCGACCTTCGCGCTCGGAGGTTGACATCGGGTGACGGCTGACCTAGATTTGCGAATGGCACGCCGGAGGTTGGGAGGAAGGCGCTTTGCGACTGAGACAGCTGTTTCAGCCTTTCGTGAATTTTCAAGTCACCAACGGGGAGAACCCTGACGTCGTGAACATCACCACCGACTCGCGGGACGTCGAGCCCGGCAGCCTGTTTGTGGCGGTGCGCGGCCACACGGTGGACGGACACCGGTTTGCCCGGCAGGCTGTGGAGCGCGGTGCCGTGGCGGTGATGGTGGAAGAGCCCGTGGCCGATTTGCCTGCATCCATTCCTCAGGTGGTGGTGCCGGATACGCGCCATTGGAGCGCGCTGGTCGCGGACAGGCTGTTTGGAAGCCCGTCGCGCGAGCTCCGGGTGATTGGAGTCACGGGCACCAACGGCAAAACCACCGTGACGCACATCGTGCGTCACTTGCTCGATACCTCAGGGAGAAGAGCTGGACTCATTGGGACGGTCGGTGCCAAACTGGGTCAAGCCTCTTGGCCGCTTCCCAATACGACGCCTGAGGCCGTGGAGGTCCATCGATGGCTTCGTCGGTTCGCGGACGAAGGCGCGACACACGCAGTGATGGAGGTGTCGTCGCACGCGCTCGTGGAGCGGCGGGCGGCGGGGGTGTCGTTCGCCTGCGCCGCGTTCACGAACTTGACACAAGATCACCTCGATTTTCACGGTACCATGGAACGGTATGCAGCGGCGAAGGCGCTCCTGTTCTCTCGGCTCGGCAATGGCGCGGGGGATGATCCGGCCCGTTCCGTCTACGCGGTCCTCAATGCGGACGATCCCTGGTCTTGGGTGATGGCGGAGGCCTCCGCTGCGCCGATCCTCACCTACGGGATGGAGCGCTCTGCGGACGTCAAGGCTCGGGACGTGCGGCTTTCGGCAAGCGGCGCGCGCTTCTGGGTAGATTCCCCCGCAGGCGCGTTCGAGATTGAAACGCCGCTCATCGGCCGATTTAACGTCTACAACACGCTGGCGGCGGTCGCCATCGCCCTCGTGGAAGGGCTCACGCCGACAGAAATCCGGGACGGCATTCACTCGTATCCGAGCGTGCCCGGCCGGATGGAGCGTATCGACGAGGGCCAGCCGTTCTCGGTGTTTGTGGATTACGCGCACACGCCGGACGGGCTCGAGAACGTGCTCGCGGCGGTTCGCGAGTTCGCGCCTGCGCGCGTCCTCGTGGTGGTGGGCTGTGGCGGCGATCGCGACCGCACCAAGCGCCCCAAGATGGCGGAGGTGGCGGTGAGACTGGCGGACCGGGCCATCTTCACGAGTGACAACCCGCGGAGCGAGGATCCCTTCGCCATCCTCGCGGACATGCGCGCTGGCGTCCATGCGGCGCAAGCGCACAAGGTGCGGGAAGAGGTGGATCGCCGGCGCGCCATTGAGATGGCCATCTCGGAAGCGGAGCCTGGAGACGTCGTCGTGATCGCGGGTAAGGGACACGAGGACTACCAGATCATCGGCGCGGAGAAGCGCCATTTTGACGATCGCGAAGAAGCCCGCCGAGCCATACGCGCGCGGTACGGGCGGAACTAGGGGGCGTTTCCGTTGGACATTCAGGCGCTGTTGCTGACGGCGCTCGCGGCATTCGTGATCGGCGTGCTCTTGGGGCCCATCGCCATTCCGCTCTTGCACCGCCTCAAGTTTGGCCAGTCGATTCGCGAAGAGGGGCCCAAGCACCATCAGTCGAAGGCCGGCACGCCCACGATGGGCGGCGTGATCATCCTCGCTGCGGTGGTGCTGACGACCCTCCGATTTGCGTTCGGCAGCCTGGACACGGTCATGATGCTTGTCGCCACGGTGGGGTTCGGGCTGATTGGTTTCGCGGACGATCTGATTAAAATTGTAAAGAAGCGAAACCTGGGGCTTACAGCCAAGCAGAAAGTGGTGTTTCAGTCCCTGTTGACAGTCATGTTGTTCCTTCTCTTGTATCGGGAGCAGGGGCAGGAGGCGCTGTCCGTGCACATCCCCTTCACGGACGCCGCGATTCGCCTCGGCTTCTTGTACATCCTGTTTCTGATGCTGGTGTTGGTGGGCACGACCAACGCGGTCAACCTCACGGACGGACTGGACGGGCTGTTGTCGGGCTCGGCCATCATGGTGTTTGCGGCGTATGCGGTGTACGCCTATTGGCACACGAGCTACGATGTAGCCCTGTACTGTGCAGCCATGGTAGGGGCGCTCGCCGCGTTTCTCGTGTTCAACCGACATCCGGCGAAAGTGTTCATGGGCGACACGGGGTCGCTTGCCATCGGCGGGGGGCTCGCCATGGCCGCCGTCCTGACGCACAGCGAATTGACACTCATCCTGTTCGGCCTTGTGTTCGTTATCGAGGCTCTGTCCGTCATCATTCAGGTGTTTTCGTATCAGATGTTTGGACGGCGCGTCTTTCGCATGAGCCCGCTGCATCACCATTTCGAGCTCGGCGGCTGGTCGGAGTGGGAGGTCGTCATCCTCTTCTGGTTCGCGTCGTTCATCTGCGCCTTTGGCACGCTCGCGATGGTGTCGCATTGAGGGGGCGGACGAAGTGAAGCTTGTTACACCGGAAACCTGGTTGAATGCGCCGGGCGAGGTGCTCGTGGTGGGGCTGGGCAAAAGCGGAACCGCCGTCGCCGCGTTCCTCGCTCGGCGCGGCTTTCGCGTGACCGCGACGGACGAGCGGGCGCTCGACCTATCCGATCCGGCCATCGCGCCACTCGCCGCGCTTGGCGTGGATCTCGTGCTCGGCGGGCATCCGGATACGCTGGTCACGCGTCCGTGGCAGTTCGTGGCGAAAAGCCCTGGCATTCCGTATCATCAGCCCTTCATTGCCGAGCTGCTCAAGGCTTCGCACGTGATGGTGACGGACGTCGAGATTGCCTCATGGTTCGAGACTAGACCCATCTACGCCATCACGGGCTCCAACGGCAAGACCACCACTACGACGCTGGTGGGCGCGATGCTTGAGGCGTCGGGATATCGGCCGGTGGTCGCGGGCAACATCGGCACGCCGGTTTGCGACGTGGTGGATCAGCCGGGCGATCTGTTGGTCCTCGAGGTGTCGAGCTTTCAGCTGGAGGGCACGCACACGTTCCACCCGCGGGGCGGTGCGCTGCTGAATTTCTATCCCGCTCACCTGGACTATCACGGCACCTATGAGGCGTACCAGCAGGCGAAGTGGAAGCTGTTTGCGAATCAGACCCCAGACGATGTCGCCATTCTCAACTGGGATCAAGCGCTCGTGCGGGATGGAGCGGGCAATCTGGCGGCCCGCGTGCGTGGATTCAGCCTAGAGGGCGCACCCTTTGACGAAGGCGTGGGCGTGATCGACGGGACGTTGGTCGCCGTGACCGGACAGGAGCGAAGCCCCATTCTGCCGGTAGAGCAAGTGGCCTTACCGGGCCGGCACAATCTGCAAAACGCGGCGGCGGCAGCGGCGATGGCGCTCGCGGCCGGAGCGTCCGTGGAAGCTGTCGCCCGCGTGCTTGCGACGTTCCAGGGTGTCGAGCACCGGCTCGAGTTTGTGCGCGAGGTATCGGGTGTGCGATATTACAACGATTCGAAGGCGACGAATCCGGACGCCGCGCGACAGGCGCTCCGGTCGTTTGAGCGGGGCATCGTGTGGATTGCGGGCGGCCTCGACCGCGGAATTTCGTTCGATCCGCTGTTGCCGGATATCTCGGGGCGCGTCCGAGCCGCAGTCTTGCTCGGAGAGACCAAGGAGAAGCTGAGGGATGTGCTTGCCCGAGCGGGCGTGTCGACGTGCGTATTCGCTGCGTCCATGGAGGAGGCCGTGCGCGAGGCCAGCCGAATGGCGGAGCCGGGCGACGTGGTTCTGCTTTCGCCGGCCTGTGCCAGCTGGGATATGTTCCCGTCTTATGAGGTGCGGGGCAGCATGTTCAAAGAGGCCGTGCATAGACTGTAGCAGCGTGTCCAAAGGCCCGCCTTTGGACCATACCGCGCCACGAAGCGCGGGAGGGGAGGGAACGCGGTGTTGCGGTCTATGTCGGCGTCTTCGAAACAGGAGCCCGGTTCGTCGCCCGACTTCACGCTCGTAGGCGTCATCTTGCTCCTGCTCGCGTTTGGCGTGACCATGGTGCACAGCGCTTCGTCGGTCATCTCCGCGACGCGATTCCAGGACGCCTTCTACTTTTCCAAGCGGCAGTTCCTCTGGGCCCTGATGGGTGTCGGCCTGATGATCTGGCTCTCGCGCATCGACTACCACGTGTGGCGCAAGCACGCGCCCAAGATTGCGCTGGCGAGCTATGCGCTTCTGGTGCTTGTGCTTGTGGTAGGCGTGAACCGCGGAGGATCGAAGGCGTGGCTCGGCATCGGCTCGCTCGGCATTCAGCCATCCGAGTTCGCGAAATTGGGGCTCGTCATGTTTCTCGCGCACTTGCTCGCCGAGTCGAAGGACCGGATGCACTCGTTCTGGCGCGGATTCGTCCCGCCGATGGGACTCGCCCTGGTTGCGGTGGGACTCATCATGCTGGAGCCCGATCTCGGCCAGAGCGTCGTGATCATGGGGACCACGCTCATCATGCTGTTTGTCGCGGGCACGCGCTGGTCGCATTTGGCGGCCCTCTTTGGCGCGGGCGCCGTCGGATTCGCGGGTCTCGTCGCCATGGCGCCCTACCGGATGGACCGCATTTACGCCTTTTTAGACCCGTGGAAATACCCGCTTGGGAAGGGGTATCAGATCATCCAATCCCTCTATGCCCTCGGATCCGGTGGCATTCTGGGGCTCGGCCTCGGGCACAGTCGGCAGAAGTTTCTCTACCTTCCTGAGCCTCAGACCGACTTCATCTTTTCGATTGTCGGAGAGGAATTGGGCCTGCTCGGGACCGTCTCGGTGCTGCTGTTGTTTGCCGTGCTCATCTGGCGAGGCATCCGCACGGCGCTGTATGCGCCAGATGATTTCGGGACGCTTTTGGCGACGGGTATCACCGGAATGATTGCGGTGCAGGTGCTGATCAATATCGGCGTGGTGACCGGGTCCATTCCGGCGACGGGCATCACGTTGCCGTTTATCAGCTATGGCGGATCGTCGTTGACGCTGTTGCTGAGCGGCGTCGGCATTCTGCTCAACATTTCAAAGCAGGCGGGGATGGTAGAATGAAGGTGTTGCTGACGGGTGGGGGCACAGGCGGCCACATCTTCCCCGCCCTTTCGCTTTGGCGCCACTTGAAGGCCCGTGTCGAGCGCGCTGAATTTCTGTACGTGGGTACAGAGCAAGGGCTGGAACGCCGTCTCGTCCCCGAGGCCGGTCTCGCCTTCGCCTCCGTTCCCGCGGCGGGACTTCGGCGAGAACTGTCTCTGGACGCCGTGCGCACCCTGGCCATCACGTACCGCGGCTATCGGGAAGCGCTCCGCATTCTGCGCCACTTTCGGCCCGATGTCGCTGTTGGAACGGGGGGCTTTGTGTCGCTGCCGGTGATCTACGCCGCCACCAGGCTCGGCGTTCCGTCCGTGATCTGGGAAGGCAATGCGCGCCCCGGGCTCACCAATCAGCTCTTGATGCGGCGCGTGGACGCGGTGGCGGTGTGCTTTCCCGAGAGCGAGGCGCTCTTCCCGCGCGCCAAGCGCGTGGTATTCACGGGCAATCCGCGCGCGAGCGAGGTGGTGGAGGTCTCCGCGGAGGACAAGCGGAGGGCGCGCGATCACTATCGAATTCTGCGGGGACAGCGCGTCATTCTGATTGTGTTTGGCAGCAGGGGCTCGGAGACCGCGAATCGGGTGGTGGCGGAAATGCTTCCGCGCTTTGCGGACCGTCCCGAGTGGCGTGTGTTGTTCGTCACGGGCGAGCGCCATTTTGAGACCCTTCGCACAGAGGTGGGACCGCTCCCCCGGAATGTCACGCTCCACGCCTTCATTTCGGACATGCCTTCGCTTTTGCCTCACGTCGACCTCATGGTGAGCCGGGCCGGATCGAGCACGCTCGCGGAGATCTGCGCGCTCGGGGTCGCGTCCATCCTGGTTCCGAGCCCGTACGTGACGGCGAATCACCAGGAGGAAAACGCGATGCAGCTTGCCCGCGCGGGCGCCGCCCGAGTGGTCCGAGAAGCGGATCTCACGCCGGAAGTCCTTTGGAACGAGATCTGCGGCCTGCTCGAGGGCGATCTCGCTGAAGTTCGGGAGCGGGCGCGGAGCTTCGGCCGGCCGGACGCCGTCAGGCGGCTGGGCGATCTCGTCCTCGAAGTGGCGGAAAAGCGTCGCACCTAGGCACTCACCCTTTGCCTAGGGCGGCATATGATGCGGTTGCGGCGGTGAGGTAGGTGACCCAGTGAAAGCTCATGGAGGACCTGACATGCAAGACGATCCGTTGGTGAACATCCTGATGGAGCAAGGGGTGAAGGTGATCCGGGGCGAACCGATGAAGCGGCATACGACGTGGCGGATCGGCGGACCTGCCGATTACTTTGTCGAGCCGGACTCGGTGGACGCCCTGCGCGCGTGCGTTTGCGCCGCGCGAGACCACGGCCTACCTATCACCGTCATCGGCCGCGGCTCCAACACCCTGGTGTTGGACGGCGGGATTCGCGGCCTCGTCATCAAGCTGCACGACGCCTTCGCTTCGTGCGAGGTGAGAGAGGACGAGTGCGCGGTCTACGCAATGGCGGGCCGTTCGTACGTCGCGCTGGCGAATTTGGCCATCCGCCACGGTCTCTCAGGCCTCGAATTTGCGACCGGCATTCCCGGTTCCGTCGGCGGCGCGGTCATGATGAACGCAGGCGCTTACGGCCGCGAGACATGCGAGGTGCTCGCGTGGGCCGAGGTGATGGACGAGACCGGAGCCATCGCGCGGCTGTCGAACGAAGAGCTGCGCTTTGGCTACCGCTACAGCGTGCTCAAGGATCGCTTCGGGATTGTGACACGGGCCAAGTTTCAGCTGGAGCCAGGCAATCGCGACGAGATGCGGCGCCTCGTTCGCGAATGGTCCCAGCGGCGCATTGCGACTCAGCCACTCAGCTTTCCGAACTGCGGTTCCGTGTTTCGAAATCCCGAGGGCACCCACGCGGCCCGACTTATCGAGGAAGCGGGGCTCAAGGGACTGCGCCGCGGCCAGGCGATGATCAGCGACAAGCACGCGAACTTCATCATCAACCTGGGGAACGCTTCGGCAAGCGATGTGCTGTGGCTGATTCGGCACGCGCAGTCGGTGGTTCGAGAGCGGTTCGGCATCGCCCTTGAAACCGAGGTCCGCGTGCTTGGCGAACCCTTGTCGGGAGGTGCGGACGATGGAATTGCTGCGGATTGAGGGCGGCGTACCGCTGACCGGCGAAGTGCGGGTGGCCGGCGCGAAGAACGCGGCCCTTCCCATCCTCGCCGCCACTGTCATGGTGGCAGGTCGTTCCGTGATCAAAAACGTCCCCGATCTTGAGGATGTCCGCGTCATGTTGGAAATCCTGAAGAGTCTCGGTGCAAAGGTGTCCATGTCGGCCGGAACGGTGACGGTCGACGCCACCACGCTCTCTGCGACGCAGGTTCCTTCACACCTCATGCAGAAGATGAGGTCCCCCATGAGGCGCGAATTGCTCATCGCGACCGCCTGACGAAATCGCCGTGGGTGTCACGCCCGATGCACGCCGAGCTGGCCACATCTCCGTGGTATAATGACGGAGACCAGAGATTCACAGATGGAGATTTCCGCTAGGAGCGAGGGCCATGTTCGAAGCGTGTGTCATTGGTGCCGGCCCGTGTGGCTTGGCTGTGTCGGTCGAGCTGAAGCGGCGCGGCATTTCCCACGTCGTGATCGAAAAATCCTGCATCGTGTCGACCATCTACCGTTTCCCCACGCAAATGGTGTTCAACTCCACACCTGAACGCCTCGAGATTGGCGATATCCCGTTTTACACCGAACGGGCCAAACCCACCCGGATGGAGGCGCTGACGTACTACCGGACTGTCGTTCAGCGGCTCGAGCTGCCGGTCCGCCAGTACGAAGAGGTGAAAGCCGTCGAGCGGGACGGAAGCGGAGGATTTCGCATCCACTCGCGCACCCTTTCCGGGAGGCCGCTTGTGACGGAAACGAGAGCCGTGGTGGTGGCCACGGGTTACTTCGATCATCCCAACATGCTCGGCGTGCCCGGCGAAAACCTGCCCCATGTCACGCACTACTATCGGGACGCTCATCCCTATTACGGGCAGCGCGTGGTCATCATCGGTGGCACCAACTCCGCGGCTGAGGCCGCCATCGATCTGCACCGGGTCGGCGCGTACGTCACGCTCGTCCATCGGGGCCCGGCCATGTCCGACAAAATCAAGCCGTGGGTCAAGCCCGATATCCAGAGCCTCCTTGACAAACGGGCGATTGCCTTCCACTTTCGCTCGCGCGTCACCGAGATCTGCGCGGATCACGTTCGCGTCGAGACGCCCGAGGGTCGGCTCGACATTCCGTGCGATCACGTCCTGGCGCTTACGGGTTACCACCCGGATACTTCGTTTCTCGAAAAGCTTGGTGTCCAAATCGATCCAGAGACGGGGATCCCGGCGCACGACGAGGCGACCTATGAAACCAACGTGCCAGGCATCTACGTGGCGGGCGTGGTGGTGTCCGGATTTGACGCCAACCGCATCTTCATCGAAAACGGCCGCCTCCAAGCTCCCCGCATTGCCGATGCCATCGCCTCCAGGATGACCGCTCGCGTCGGCTAGCCTCGTCCGGCAAGATGGTCAAACCCTCCCGCATATCGGTCTGTCGGGAGGGGATTGAGATGCGAATTCGCGCCGTCTACGTCTGGGACGCAAGGCGTGAGGCACTGGTACCTGAGCGCGAGATGGAAGCGCAGGTGGCGCATCGCGTGATGGCCGTCGCCCGTCCCCTTTTGGAGCGCATGCTCGCGCACCGCGGCAGGCGGGTGAACGAGCCGTGACCGAGCGGCACCTGGCGCTCTACGTGCGGGTTTCGACGGAGGAGCAGGCCATATCCGGTCACAGCTTGAGGGAGCAAGAGGAGCAGCTCGTGGAATATGCTCGCTCGCACGGGTTTTCCCGGTACGAACTGTATTGCGACGACGGGTATTCCGGCAAGTCCTTGAACCGTCCGGCGATGGAGCGCTTGCGCGCCAACATCCGGGCGGGATGCGTGCTCGGCGTGGTGACCACGCGCATTGATCGGCTGACGCGGAGCGTCGCGGACTTCGCGCGCCTTGTCGACGAGATGAACCTGCATGGGGTTTTTTACCGCTCCACGAGGCAGAATTTCGAGATCTCGACGGCCATGGGGCGATTGGTGGCGCAGATGTTGTCCGTGATCGCCGAGTTCGAGCGGGAGATGATCGCGGAGCGCGTGCATGAAAATCTGCTGGCGATGGCCCAGCGCGGCGAGCTCGCCACGAAGCCGCCGTTCGGTTATCGGCTGGTCAACGGTCGCTTGACGCCGGATCCGCGCGAGGCCCGATGGGTGCGCGAGGGGGCGCGCCTTCTGTTGACGGGGGCGAGCCCGAGGGACGTCGCCATGGAGTTCAACGCCCTCGGCGTGCGGACGAAGACGGGGCGGCTGTGGACGGATCGCACGGTTCGGACGCTCTTTTCCAACCCGGCGCTGGCCGGTGTCTCCGTGTGGAACCGGCGCAAGACGCAAGGCAACCGGCGAACCGAGCGCGAGCCTGCCGAGTGGGTGTGCGTCGAAGGAGCGCACGAGGCGATTTTGAGCCCTGAGGAATTCGAAGTCCTGCGCAACATCCTCAAGCGGCGCCATGCGTTGTCGCCGAGATCGCAGGGTTCGAAGCGACCGCTCGCTGGCATCGCGCGGTGCGGCTTCTGTGGAAGCGCCATGTACGCAGGCTGGCAGGTGACCCAACGGGACCATGAGCGCGAAAAGAGGCCCATCTATCGCTGCGGGCGATACGTCACGGGTGGGGGGTGCACGCCCAATCAGGTGGACGCCAGAGCGCTGGAGACGCTGGTCGTGGAAGAACTCCTTCGGCGCGTTCGGCCTGACCTCGAAGCGATGGCCTCCGCTTATCAGGCGGATGCAGCGTCGAACGAGTTGCGCACGGTTCGGCGGAAGCGCCGCGTCGCCGTGGCACGCCTGAGCAGGCTCGCGGAGGCCTACGCGTCCGGTGTCGTGTCCGAGGAGGTGTTTGTCCGCGAGCAGGCTCGCCTTCTGCGCGCGCTTGAGGTATGTCGGGAGGCGGAGGCGCAATCGGCTGACCTATCGACTCCCGAGGGGTGGGAAGCATGGGTGAGCGCACTGTGCGCACGATTGGCTGACGATCCCCATCTGGAGCGCGCGCTGATCCTCTCCGTCGTGCGAGAGGTGCGCGTGTTTCGCCCAAAGCGGTCTCGCGAGGTGGACGTCGATCTCGTCCTGCGCCTCGAGTGACGCCAGGAACATCTATCGCGGAGCATGGGGTCTTCCATCTTCTTGATGGGGCCCCTCATGGCACGATGCGGTGAAGTGACCGTGTCCAAGCCGGGCGGGTGTGTCATTGGCCAGCGGCCCATTGATTTTCATCTTCGGGGACTCAGGGCGCTTGGGGCGCGGATTGAGGAATCCCATGGGCTGATTCGTTGTCAAGCTAAGCGCCTCGTCGGCACCCACATCGTGCTCGATTTTCCGTCGGTCGGCGCGACCGAGAACCTGCTGATGGCGGCGGTGTTGGCGGATGGCACCACGGTGATTGAAAACGCGGCGCGTGAGCCGGAAGTGGAGGACCTGGCGAACTTCTTGACGGCCGCAGGCGCGGAGATCCACGGGGCCGGATCGGCGCGCATTGAGGTGCGCGGGCGGTCGGAGCTCAGAGAGGCGTCGTACACGGTCATCCCGGACCGCATCGTCGCGGGCACGGTGATGGCCATGGTAGCCGCGGCGGGCGGCGAGGTGCGGCTTGTGGGTGCTCGGGCGGATCACCTGGGGGTTGTGCTTCAGAAACTGCGAGATGCAGGTATTCGCGCCGAGGTCGAACATGATATAATCACTATTATCTGTGAGGAGACCCCATCTCCCATTGACATCCGCACTGCGCCTTACCCAGGGTTTCCGACGGACCTTCAGGCGCCGTTTATGGCGTTTTTGACCATAGCCAGAGGCACGAGCATTGTGCAGGAAAGCGTGTTTGAAGCCCGTTTCAAGCACGTCGACGAATTGGTCCGCATGGGCGCCAACGTGTCGGTCGATCTGCGCACGGCCATCGTGCGAGGAGTGCCGCACTTGTCCGGCGCGCGTGTGACGGCGGCGGATCTCCGCGGTGGTGCGGCGCTCGTCGTGGCCGGCCTCGCGGCCCAGGGTGTGACCGAGGTCGAAGGACTCCAGCATATCGACCGCGGCTATGAGGACATGGCTGCGCTGCTTCGAATGCTCGGGGCACGCGCGTCGCGTACGAAGCAGTGAGTCAAGAGGGGGCGCACAGGCGGCGAAAGGCGTGAAAGCATGCCACGACAAGAAACGGCAGAAGAGCGCGAACGTCGAAAGGCGAGAAACCGGCGGATTGTCGTGAGCTTCTTCGCGTTCATCGGGCTTGTCGCGGTGCTGGAGTCGCCGCTCGCCCGCGTGCGCCACATTGAGGTGAGCGGCAACACGACCATTCCGATGGCGCAGATTGTGGCAGCGAGCGGTGTTGGGTACGGCGAGAGTCTCTGGGAAGTCAACCGAAAGCGGGCCGCTTCGGAGATCGTGGCGAAGTTGCCCATGGTGGATCGCGCCGCCATCTCCGTGTCGTGGCCGTCTGGGACCGTGTCCATCCGCGTTCACGAGCGAGACGTCGTCGCCGTGTACGCAGATCCCAGCGGGTTCTATGAGCTCATGTCAAACGGTTTTGTATACCAAAAGATCCCTTCCACCGCAGGGCTACCCTATCCCATCGTGACTGGCCAGGACTCGAACCTCACCGTGCACCAGATGGCTTCAGCCGCCGTCTCAGCGGTCTGTCATCAACTCGCTTCGGTTCCCGCGAGCGAGTTGACCGGCGTGTCGGAAATCCACGTCAACGGAGACGGCACGGTCACGCTCTATCTCGACAACGACTTCGAAGTGTTGGCGGACGTAGCGAATCTGCGAGGTTCGTTGGCCGCCATCCAGCCGACGATCCGCTATTTTGAGGGCAAGGGATATCGCCCGGGCGTGATTGACCTGACTGGGTCGCCGCCTTACCGATACACTCCGTTTTCGTCGGCGCCCAGTTCGAACGAAGATGCCTCATCGGCTTCTGGCCGAGGCGAGCCCGTCGAGGGGACAAGCTCCAAAACCGCCTCGCACCCCTAAAAAGGAGGGAGCCTGTGAACGCGCAAGGACGCGTCATCGCATCGCTCACGGTGGTCGCGGTGGCATTGGGCTACATGCTGACGGTGAGTTACCGGCAAAATCATGCGGCGGCCGCCCTCGGCGTGCTCTTTAGCGGCAATTCGGCGGTGAACCGTCAACTGGCAGAGCGGCTCAGCGAGTTGAAGCAGTCGAACCAGGAGGCTCAGCAACAGCTCGCCTCGCTGACGCAAGAGATTGCGCAATATGAGCAAATCTCCGCCGGATCGACCGACTCCGTTCAAGCGCTCCAGCAGCGAATGACGGGCGAACGCATCCTGGCGGGGCTCACGCCGGTTCACGGGCCGGGCATCCAGGTCACGCTGAACGACGGCAGCGCGGGCGGCAGCGACGTGGAGCAGATCCTCGCGCACGATTGGACGCTTCGCAATCTGGTCAACGAGTTGTTCACGGCCGGGGCGGAGGCTGTGGCCATCAACGATTATCGGGTTCTCGCCACATCCTCCATCGAATGCCAAGGGCCCGTGGTCTCCGTCAACGGCCATCGCCTCGGTGCCCCGTTCACGGTGGTGGCGATTGGGGATCCGGCGGTGCTCTCTTCTGCCCTCGAAATTCAGGGCGGCATTCTCGATGCGATGCGGCAGGAAGGTCTCCAGGTTTCAACGCCCGAGGTCGAGAACGATATCCACATCCCGGCCTACACCAATTCGCTGCAGGGGTGACGCAGATGCCCGCTCGCTCCAACCGAAGTCTCATCTGGGTGGCGACGGCCACGGTAGCCGCCCTGGGCTTCATGGTGACGGTCGATCTGACGGCGGAGGGGCCCGTTGGCTCGGGCAACACGAGTTATATCGATCTTCGCACGCAGGTCTCCGAACAGGCGCAGGAACACATCCTTCTCGAACAACAGATTTCGAAGCTCGAGGCTCAGCTCGCGGAGTACAGGGCCGCGAGCGGCAGTCAGAAGGAGCTCCGACAAGTGTTGGCGCGGGATGAGCGCCAGTTGGCGGTAGAGGCCGGGCTCACGGCCGTCACGGGCCCGGGAATCACCATCACCATCCAGCCTGATGCGAAGCTGGGCGCGAGCCCAGCTCAGATGGCGCTGTTTCCTCAACAAGCGGATCAGTGGTTGGACGAGGTCGTCAACGTCCTGTTTGCCAATGGTGCCACGGCCATCGCCATGAATGGCCAACGCCTGGTCGGCACCTCGTCCATTCGGCTCGTCGAGGTGAACGGGATCGGCAGCGTGCACGTGAATGGAAAGCCTATCGAGGAGCCTTACGTGATTCAGGCGGTGGGCAACGTGCAACAGATGGAAACCGGGCTCTCGGTGAACGTCTTGCAGGGCTATTTTGAGGCGATGGGCGAAGATTTCATCATTCGGGCCTACCCCTCGTCCAACGGTGTGACCGTGCCTGCGTACACGGGACCGTTGCCTGGGCAATACGCGAAGGAGGGGAATGGCTGATGTACTGGCTGCCGGTTTTAGGCTTGGCCGTTGGCATTGGGCTCGGTTTGGTGACCAACGTCGTCATTCCTGTCGCGTTCACGAGCTATCTTTCCATTGCCATCCTTGCCGCGCTCGACACCGTCGTGGGCGGCATTCGAGCGAGTTTGGACAAGACATTCGACAGCGCCGTGTTTCTATCTGGTTTCTTTACCAACACCTTGGTTGCCGCCCTGTTGGCTTACATCGGTAACCAGCTTGGTGTGGACCTCTATTTGGCGGCCGTTGTGGCGTTTGGCGTCCGCCTGTTTCAAAACATCGCCGTCATCCGTCGGCACGTGTTCACCCTCATTCGGCAGCGACGCGTGGCCCGGCGCATGGCTTCCACGAAGGATTGATGGAAGCGGCTCCTGGAAATCAAAGATTTTTCGCCCGCGCTAGAGGATTGTCGAAATCCGTGTGGAAGTAGATAGAGAATCGCAGTCTCGGGCGCTCTAGGGAGGTGCCACTCGGTTGGCCAAGGAGGACTACATTGTCAGTCTCGACATCGGCACTTCGAAGGTGCGAGTCATCATCGGAGAGTCGACCGGAAACAACTTGAACATCATTGGAGTGGGCTCCGCCTCGAGTCAAGGACTGCGCCACGGTGCGATTGTCGATATTGACAAAACGGTTGATTCAATCCGCGAAGCGGTCGATCACGCCGAGCGCATGGTGGGGATTCGCATCCCATCCGCATACGTCGGCATCTCGGGGGAGCACATTCAGCTGCACAGCTCTCACGGGGTGGTCGCCGTGTCCTCGGCGGACCGCGAGATCACGGATGAAGATATTGAACGCGTTTTGCAGCAAGCGCGAGTCGTGGCGCTGCCTCCGGAACGCGAGGTCATTGACGTGGTTGCGAAAGAGTTTGTCGTCGACGGCCTGCGCGGCATCATGGATCCGCGCGGGATGCTCGGCGTGCGGCTGGAGGTGGATGCGTACCTCATCACCGGAAGCCGCACCGCCATTCACAACATTGTCCGATGCGTGGAGCGCGCGGGACTGGAAGTGGCGAATCTCGTGCTCGCGCCCATGGCCGCGAGCCAAATCGCGCTCACCCAGGACGAGCGGAAGTTGGGCGTCGCCTTGGTGGACGTGGGCGCGGGCGTGACGTCGGTCAGCGTGTTCGCGAACGGCGTGCTGATGGGGACAAGCATCATTCCCATTGGCGGCGACTATGTGACGCAAGACATCGCCATCGGGCTGCGCACCAACACGGTCGCGGCCGAACAAGTCAAGCTCCGCCACGCCTGCGCGATGGTGGAGCAGGCATCTGAGCATGAGACCTTTCGGGTGCCCCGCATGGGGAGCAACAAGGAGGCCGAGTTCACGCAGTACGATCTCGCCACGATTATCGAGCCTCGCATGCAGGAGATATTCGGCTTAGTGCGAAAAGAAGTAGAAAAGATGGGTTACGCCGACGAGCTGCCGGCGGGTTACGTGTTTCACGGCGGCGTCATGTCGACGCCTTCCGCGGCCGAGTTGGCGGGGGAGGAACTGCAGGCGCCTGTGCGCATCGCCGTTCCAGAGTTCCTCGGGGTGCGCGATCCGTCCTTCGTCAACGGGGTCGGCATGATTGTGTATGCTGCGCGCACGGGGCTTCGCCCAAGCTCGGCGGATTACAACGCTGGCGCTCGTCAGGTTCGTTCGTCCAATCACGTCGGCGTATTTGCACGAATCAAAGATTGGCTGCGCGATTTCGTGTGATGTCGGCCGGTGTGTGCGCGCACGTGCGCGCTGACACCATACTGTCGCAGGGGAAGTGCGGAGCCAAATAGATTAGGAGGACCCACAGTGCTGGAATTCGATTTTGAAACTGATTCCCTTGCCAATATTAAGGTGATCGGCGTCGGCGGCGGCGGGTGCAATGCGGTGAACCGGATGATCGAATCGGGCGTCAAGGGCGTGGAGTTTATCGTCGTGAACACGGATGCCCAGGCGCTCAAGCTGTCGAAGGCCGAAACGAAGCTCCAGATTGGCGAAAAGTTGACCCGCGGTTTGGGCGCAGGCGCGAATCCCGAGATTGGGAAGAAGGCAGCGGAAGAGAGCCGTGAAATGCTGGCCAACGCGCTGAAAGGCGCGGACATGGTGTTTGTCACGGCGGGGATGGGCGGCGGCACAGGGACGGGCGCCGCACCGGTCATCGCCGAGATTGCGAAGGAGCTCGGCGCCCTCACGGTGGGTGTCGTGACGAAGCCATTCCGGTTTGAGCAGCGTCGCCGCATGATTCAGGCCGAGCAGGGCGTCAACGAGCTGAAGCAGAAGGTCGACACGCTCATCGTCATTCCGAACGACCGCCTGCTCGAGATTGTGGATCGCAATACACCTGTCCTGGAAGCATTCCGAGAGGCGGACAACGTTCTGCGGCAAGGCGTGTCGGGCATCTCGGATCTCATCGCGACGCCCGCTCTCATCAACGTGGACTTCGCGGACGTGAAGGCCATTATGACGGAGCGCGGCTCGGCCCTTATGGGTATCGGCATCGCCTCTGGCGAAAATCGGGCCGCGGAGGCGGCGAAGAAAGCCATCTCGTCGCCGCTTTTGGAAACGTCCATCGACGGCGCGCGCGGCATCCTCATGCACGTCGCGGGCGGGACGAATCTCAGCCTCTGGGAGGTCAACGAAGCTGCGGATATCGTGTCGATGACTGCGGATCCAGATGTCAACATGATCTTCGGTGCGGCCATCGATCCGAATCTCGAAGACGAGATTGTCGTCACCGTGATTGCGACGGGATTTGATGGTTCCAATCAGCAGCAACAACAAGCGCGGCAGAATCAACTGCACCACGAGCCGCACGACAACGTCGTGCGAGGGACGGTACAGCGCCATCCGTCGGCGCAGGACCCGGTCATCCATGTGCCGAACACGGGGAATCCGTGGGAAATTCCGGCGTTCATGCGCCGCCAGAACAGCAGGTTTGGGCGCGATCGCTGAGCCTGCCGAATCAGTTTCCTCGCACAGAACCAAATCTCTTGCCCCGGCCAGGGGTCTGCCCTCCATGGGCAGACCCCTGGCCGGCGTGTGGATGCCCTCGCATTCAGTTCTGGGACTGCCCCTTACATGCCTCGACCGACTTCTCCAAAAAAGTCTACGACTCACCCGTCAAGTTCCGACAGGCTTCGTAATAGAAATCTACTATACTTGCCTCCAAACGATGCGGTGTGATCTCGCGGACATCCCGCCCGTCGGATGGGACACGCCGTGCTCCACCTGAGGTGATGGTGTGCAGGCCCTGCCGGTGGTCTACATCGACATCGTCTGGATGGTCAACTTCATCATGGACTTCGCGTTGCTCTGGACGACCGGCTGGTTGATGAAGCGCCGGGCGCGCTGGACGCGGCTTTTGGCAGGCGCCTTGGTAGGCGCGACGTACGCCCTCGCGCTGTTTGTCCCTGCCCTGTCCCTTGTCACCACCTGGCCCGGCAAGGCGCTTGTATCTGTGCTCATGGTGTGGCTCGCCCTGCCTCACCGAAACGCGTTCGATCTCGCCCGCCTCATCGGGGTCTACTACCTCGTGTCGTTCGTCGTGGCCGGGGCAAGCGTGGCCGCTCGGTTCGCTTTGCCGGGCACGACGCTCAACCACGCCCTGTGGAGCAACCGCGGCGTGGCCTTTGCCACCTCGGGCGAGACGCTCGGCCTGATGATAGGCTTGCCGCTCGCCGTGGGTGGGCTCAAGCGCCTGGCCGCGCGCCTGCGAAAGGATGCGCGCGTCGAGACATCCTTGGTCGATCTCGAGGTGCAATTCGACGAGATGGTGATTCGCTGCCGCGCCCTCGTCGACACGGGCAACGCACTGGTCGATCCCGTCTCGAAGCGCCCCGTGTCGCTGGTCGACGCCGCTGTCCTCATGCCGGCGTTTCCCGAGCCGGTCCGCGAGAAGGTGGCCGCCGGCGCGGATCTGCTGGATGCCCTGACCGAGGCGTTGCCGGGCACACCGTTTTCCATCGTGCCTTTTCAAGGGGCGTCCGGCCGCGGGCTGACCGTCGCGCTCCGACCAAAGGCCGTGTACCTGGTGCAGGCGGATGGATCGCGCACCCGCGGCGCGGACAGCCTGTTTGCGGTATTTCCCGGCGTGCTCTGCGCGGAGGGGACGTTTCAAGCCATCTTGCACCCAGAAGTCATGAATGGAGTGGATGACGATGTACGCGTTCCAGTTTCTCGAGACCAAGCGCCGCCTCGCGCTCCTTCGGCTTCGCCTCCTGTACATCCGCCTGCGAGTTCGCCTCCTGGGTCAGCCGGATGAGGTTTATTACGTCGGCGGAAGCGAGGCGCTTCCACCGCCGCTCACGAAGGAAGAGGAGCAATATCTTCTCGAACGGCTTCCTTCGGGCGATCCGTCCGTGCGGTCGATGCTCATCGAGCGAAACTTGCGCCTCGTCGTGTACATCGCCCGCAAGTTCGAGAACACCGGCGTCAACATCGAAGACCTGGTGTCCATCGGCACGATTGGGCTCATCAAGGCCGTGAACACGTTCGACCCATCCAAGAAGATCAAACTCGCGACGTACGCGTCTCGCTGCATCGAGAACGAGATCCTGATGTACCTTCGCCGCAACAACAAACTTCGCGCCGAGGTGTCACTGGACGAGCCGCTGAACGTGGACTGGGACGGAAACGAGTTGCTGTTGTCCGATGTGCTTGGCACCGATTCCGACACGATCTACCGCAATCTCGAAGACGAGGTCGACCGCGAATTGCTCTACGACGCGCTCGACAAATTGAGCGAACGGGAGCGCACCATCATGGAGCTCCGATTTGGCCTGGGGACCGGTCAGGAAATGACGCAAAAAGACGTCGCGGACCTTCTAGGAATTTCTCAATCCTACATATCGCGTTTGGAGAAGCGCATTCTGAAGCGGCTTCAGCGGGAGTTTAACAAGATGATGTGAGGGCCAGAGCCGCATCTTCGCCCTGTCTCCGCGGCGGCGCCAGGAAGCGCCGCCTTTTGCGCGTCGACCCTGCATAACCCGCCCAAGTCCGGACATACTTAAGACGAATTTTGGAATTCTGTTCACACGTGTATGACGGGCAGACTTGGGGGGACTTCTTTGAAGCGCAACAAGGTGGAGATCTGCGGCGTCAACACATCTCAACTCCCTGTTCTCACGAATGCTCAAATGCGCGAACTGTTTGAACAGCTTCGAGCCGGAGACCTCTCGGCGCGCGAGAAACTGGTCAACGGCAACCTGCGTTTGGTCTTATCCGTCATTCAGCGGTTTAACAATCGCGGCGAATATGTGGACGACTTGTTCCAAGTTGGATGCATCGGACTGATGAAAGCCATTGACAATTTTGACCTCAATCAGAATGTGCGCTTTTCCACCTACGCAGTCCCCATGATCGTCGGCGAAATTCGCAGGTATCTGAGGGACAACAATCCCATCCGGGTCAGCCGGTCTCTTCGCGACATCGCCTACAAGGCGCTCCAGGTCCGCGACATGCTGGCATCCAAAAACCTCCGCGAGCCTTCCATCGTCGAGATCGCCAACGAAATGAACCTGCCCAAGGAGGAGGTCGTCTTCGCGCTCGACGCGATTCAGGATCCCGTCTCCATGTTCGAGCCCATCTATCACGATGGGGGAGATCCGATCTACGTGATGGATCAGATTCACGACGAGCGAGAAAAGGATTCGGCGTGGGTCGAGGGGATTGCGCTGCGAGAGGCGATGCGAAAGCTGTCGGATAGGGAGAAGAAAATCCTCGCGAAGCGATTTTACGAGGGCAAGACACAGATGGAGGTGGCGGACGAGATCGGCATCTCGCAGGCGCAGGTCTCCCGCCTCGAGAAGGCCGCCATTCATCGCATGTACAAGCACATTCAGTCGTAACCGATCCGCCATCGGTCATATGATGAGCGTAGGACCGATGGGAGGCGGATAGGCGTGGTGCGCATTTCGGAGCTTCAGTCGAAGGACGTGGTCAACGTCGAGGACGGCAAGCGGCTCGGGACCATCGGCGATTTGGAGATTGACCTCGACAGCGGGCTGATCCGCGCCATTGTCATTCCCGGCCAGTCGAAATTCTTCGGCATGGTGGGCGGATCGCAGGACTACATCATTCCGTGGAACCAGATTGTGAAAATTGGCGCGGACGTGATCCTCGTGGATCTGCGCCCGCCTGGGGAACCGGGCTACTATCTCCCTCCGCAGTCCGGCAAACGCGGCACGGGCGGCTACTGATGCGTGGCGCTGCGAAGCCGGATGGATGTATGATAGAAGGCGGAGGGATGCGCTTGCTGAAGGACGTGATAGGGCAACATGGCGGCCTCGGGATTCGCCCGCCGTTTGCGGGCCCGGGCGTGCGTGCCATGTTTTTCTTTCGCCATTTGGACACGTGGCCGCTGACGGATGCGGATCTGTCGCCGCGCCTCGCGGGCCCGGAAGCAGCCCGCGCCAACCGCGCAAGGATGCTCAGCAGTGCGGGTATGCAAGCGGAGGCGCTGTGCCTGGTGCGGCAGGTGCACGGCCATCGCGTCATTCGCGTCGATGTGCCGACGGACTCCGCCTTCGAGGCAGACGGGATGGTCACGGATGTTCCCGGCCTCGCGCTTGCCATCCTCGTCGCCGACTGCGCGCCCGTCCTCTTGTACGATCCCGTCCGCCGCGCGGTGGGCGCGTGCCACTCGGGATGGCGGGGCACCGTGCAACAGATTGTCGCCTGCGCCATTGAGCGCATGCGGGACGAATACGGGACAAACCCGGGGGATCTGCATGTCGCCATTGGCCCGTGCATTCGGCGGTGCTGTTACGAAGTAGACGACGTGGTGGCCGACCACGTCCGAAACACGCCGCTTGAGCGAGCGCTGTTGCCCAGATTTCGGCGCCCTGGGAAGTATGTCTTCAGTCTGCCTCATGCCATCCGCCTGACGGCTGAAGCTTGCGGGGTCCAGCCAGATCACGTCTATGACGCCGGCGTCTGCACGTCCTGCCGAAACGGCCACCTGTTCTCGCACCGCCGCGAGGGCGAGCGCGCAGGGCGACAGATGGCGGTCATCGCGCTTGAGATGGGGGACTGACCGGTGGATTACGGATTTGTGCGCCAGCGGGTCGAGGATGTGCGGGCGCGGGTCGAGGACGCCTGCCGCCGCGCGGGCCGCGATCCGGCGGGCGTTCGCATTGTGGCGGTCACCAAGACGGCGTCTCCAGACGTCTTGCCCGCGCTGCACGACGCAGGCATCCGAGATGCGGCCGAGAACCGCTGGCAGATCGCGAGGGACAAGCTCGCGCATCCTGCTGCCTCTCGCTTTGAATGGCATTTCATCGGCACGCTTCAAACCAACAAGGTCAAGTATGTCGTCCCGCGCTTTGCATGGATTCACTCGCTGGATCGGCCCGAACTCGCGCACGCGCTGTCTCAGGAGGCGGTGCGGCGGGGAGTCGGCGTGAACGTGCTGGTCCAGGTCAATATCAGCGGCGAGTCGCAAAAGCATGGCGTCGCGCCGGAGGAGGCAGCGCATCTCGTCCGCCTCGCCCACGAGCTTCCAGGGCTTGCGGTCCGAGGGCTCATGACCATGGCGCCCATCGCCGAGTGTCCCGAGGATGTGCGTGACGTCTTCGCGGGCCTTCGCGATCTGCTGCACGAACTGAGGACACGCCTGTCGCTCGAAGCGCTGGATCAACTTTCGATGGGGATGTCCGACGACTTCGAGGTGGCCGTCGAGGAAGGAGCCACGATGATCCGCATCGGACGAAGGCTGGTCAATCCATGAGGGGGTGAACACATGGACGGCTTGGCGGACGCCGTGGAGTGGATGTTCGCCGTCTATTTCGTGGTGCTTTTGGCCGGCGCGTTGATTCAGATGGTGCCTGATTGGACCGAATACCGGGTGGGCCGGTGGATTCGCGCCTGTTGCGAGCCCTATCTGTGGGTGTTTCGGCGTCACCTTCGCCCCTTGCGCGTGGGCCAGACGTCCGTCGATGTATCGTGGCTCGTGGCCGTTGTGGTGTTTTTGGTCGTCGAGGCGGGTGTGGATACCACATTGACGCAGTTGACCACGAGCTGAGGAGGCGCACGCCATGGAGCTCGGATGGGTACGCGCGTCGGAGCAGCCTTGGGTCCGCCGCGCCTCGGATTGGGTCCGGCAGGTTCAGGACAGTTACGCGCCCTATTTGACCGACTTTCTGACGCCTCGCGAACGCTACCTCGCCGAAAGCGTGGCCCGAGGTGCGGGCATCCACGTCGAGGCGTTCGGGGGATACGACGCCGCGGAGCGCGTCCGGCTCCTGCTTTTGCCGGAGCCGTGGCCGGTGCGTCCCGAAGACTTCGAAATCCAAGCGCTCAAGGTGGTCGCAGTGCAAGGAACCTTTGCGCATGGAGACGTGCTGGGTTCGCTCCTGGGCCTCGGACTCAAGCGCGCGTCGTTGGGCGACATCGCAATCTCCACGCCCGCACAAGCGTATGTGTTCGTCGCCCGACCCCTCGTGCGCTATCTACAAGAGACTTGGGCTCGCGTCGGCAGCGTGCCGGTGGTCGCGGAGGTCGTCCATGACATCCCGAATCTACCCCCTCCGCCATACGAGCCCAGGGAGATTTTCGTCATGTCACCGCGTATGGATGCCGTCGTGGCGCAGGCTTGTCGGATGTCGCGCAAGGATGCGCAGTCCCTTGTCGCGAGTGGCCGCGTGGAACTGAATCACGCGGAGGCGCCGGCTGACGCGGAGGTGCGTCCCGGCGACGTGTTGTCTGTCAGGGGATTCGGTCGCGTGCGGGTGTTGGAGACCGTCGGCCAGTCCAAAAGCGGCAGATGGATCGTTCGGGTCGGTGTCCTGCGATCTCGCCCCTAGCTGCGGCGGTGGTGAAGGATTTTGCCGCTTGCTGTCGAATAGCAGGGTGACGAACCTTCGCCCAAACAAGGGCTTCACAAGCCTGTGGTCGAGATGAGGGGGATTCGCCATGCCGTTGTCGCCCATCGACATTCACAATAAAGAGTTCCGGCGCTCGCTGCGCGGGTACAACGAGGATGAAGTCGATGATTTCCTGGAACGCGTGATTCAGGATTACGAAGCGTTGATTCGACAGAACAAACAGCTCGAAGAGGAGATTGCGCGGCTCAACGAGAAATTGGCCCATTACCAGAACATTGAAGAAAGCCTGAGCAAGTCCATTCTCGTCGCGCAGGAGACCGCGGAAGAGCTGAAGAACAACGCCAAGAAGGAAGCGCAGCTCATCATTCGGGAGGCGGAAAAGAACGCGGACCGGATCATCAGCGAAGCCCTCAACAAGGCGCGAAAAGTGGCACTCGAGGTGGAGGAGATGCAGAAGCAAGCCGCCATTTTCCGCGCGCGTTTTCGCTCGCTCATCCAGTCGCAACTGGAGATGATGGAGTCAGGCGACTGGGAATCGTTCGAGCGGGAGCTCGCACGGCGCGAGGTCGCGGCGGCTGAACCCGACTTCGCGTAATCCAAGGACGAAAAGGTGCGCCTCGACAGGCCGATCCGCGTGGTCGGCTTATTTTTTTTCGCTTCGCGCGGCGTACCAGAGGAGCGCGAGGCCGAAAGCCACGAGCGAGGAGTCGATCACGACATAGGTGGTGTAGGGAAGCGCCAGTTGCAGCCAAACGCGGGCGAGGATGCACGCGGCGAACAACGTGATGCCAATCCACAGAATGGCCCAGGAAGCGGCGAGCAGCCATGTTCTGCGCATGATTCATCTCTCCAGTCGAAACAACCCTGCCAATCTCCATCATACACACACCCGCCGGAGATACCAATGACAGTCTGGTGAACATGTCCGACATGGATCCACTGAGGCCGGGCACACTATCGGCAGATCATCCACAGCCGGGACGGTGAGAAAGATGCGGCATCGGCGCAAACGACGTCACTCGCTCACGCACCTCGGACTGCTCAGACTGACGGAATACCTCGAAGGGGCGAACTTCGCGGCGTACGTCGATCTGCTGCAGACGCCGTGGCGGCTCGCGCTGCTCAATCTCATCGGCGGCATCTTTCGCGGCCTAGGCATCGGCCTCGGCTTCACCGTCATCGCAGGGTTGGTCGTGCTCATCTTGCAACAGCTCGAGCTTCTCAATCTCCCAGTCATCGGGAAGTGGATTGCGGATTTGGTTCAAATCGTGGACGGGCAGCTCAGGGCTCGAGCGTTCACGTACTGAAGGGGGACGAGCATGGACACGGATGTCATTCGCGCCCGCCTGGAGAAAGCGCGGGAGCGCCTGATCGATCGCCTGAACGGAGCCGAGACGTCTGCCTCCATCCGCAGCGCGATGCGTGACGAGTTCTCGGAACTCGCCATGTATGACAATCACCCGGCGGACGTCGCCAGCGAACTCGCGCTCCGCAGTCAGGCGGTCGGAGAACGGCTGCGGGACGAGCGAGCGCTTGCCGACGTGGAGGATGCGCTCTCGCGGATCCGACACGGAACGTATGGCCAGTGCGAGTCCTGCGGGCGCCCCATTCCGCCGGATCGGCTTGAGGCGGTTCCGACCGCTCGCCGATGCGTGGACTGCGAACGGGAGGTGGAGGCCAAGCAGGCGTCAGCACATCGCCCCGTGGAGGAGGACGTGCTGGCGCCCTCGTTCGGCCAGTTCGATCGCGACGGCGCAGACGAGACGGGGTACGACGGGGAGGACGCGCTTCAGGACGTTCTGCGCCATGACCGCCCAGTCCAGGGACTTGCGCGTTACGACGAGCCGGACCTCGATGACGATGCGGGGTATGTCGAGTCGGTGGACCGCATTTCGGAGGACGACTATCGGCGGACGTTGCCGTCCCCGGCCCAGTTGCTCACCGATTACGACGAACCGTGACATTCAGGGTTCTCGAGTGTGAGAACGAAAGTGTCGGCCCGGAGGCCAAGGCGAAGGCACTCGACGGCGATGGCGTCGGCCGGGGGGACATTCCCCAGATTGACGGCCGGGCCAAAGCGGCGAATGAGTTCTACTTGCTGGGATTTTTTTGGCGCTTCCCAGATGACGCGGCTCCGCGCATCAGGGGGCAACGCGTCGACGAACACCGTTAAGGCGTCGTCGAGTACTTTGCCACCGGGATCGTAAATGCCGACACCTTCGCCGGATTCGCGCCCCTCGAGGATCACATAATCGGCGCCGGCTTCGAGATCCCGCAGAACGCCCTCTGCGCAGCGCACAAGGTCCACGTCGTGACTCAGCTTTTTACCCACCTCCGTAATGACGAGGGGAAACACGCGCTTGGCCGCCGCAATGGCCTTTGTGCGATGATCTGGCGGCAGGTCGATAGTGCCGTCCGAGATTTCCATGGCCTGAAACCCGAGCTCGCGACAGCGCAGGAGGTATTCGGCGAATACGCCTTGCGTCCACGCCACCTCGCCCAAGGTCCCGCCGGGGCATGCCATGACGCCCTGTTCCGCTGCGCGCTGGAGTTTGGATCTGAGGATGTGCTCGGGGTATACGGCGCTCGTCCCAAATCCGAGCTTGAGCACATCGATGATGGGCGCCGCCATCGACAGGAGGGACTCCGTCTCGGCCAAACTCAGACCCTTGTCAATCACCATGGTGATCCCGCTCGTGCGGGGCTTCCCGCTCCGCACGCCGAGCGGTGGGGCAATCCATTGTGAGAAGGCGCCGCCCTCTGGTACAATCACCGTATTCACACCCCTTCACGTGCCGCCTTTTCACGGTATGCGACGGCGGCTTCCGAGGGTGCAGGCTGTCAGCCGGCGGGGAGACGGGTCGAGTGGGGAAACAGAAGTGGATCTTGTACGTGGTCGGCCTGGTGGTGCTCATTGCCGACCAATGGATCAAACAGCTCGTGCGGGCGAAGTTGGCCATCGGCAGCGCCGTCGTGGTCATCCCTGGCGTGGTCGAGTTCACGCACCTTCAGAATCCGGGTGCTGCCTTCAGCCTGTTGCCGCATCAAGTTTGGCTCTTTGTCCTCGTGGCCATTGCAGTCGTGGCGGCCGTGGTCGTGGTGAACACGCGCTTTCAGCTGAGCGCCTTGGCGCAAGTGGGACTTGGGCTCTTGCTCGGCGGGGCGCTCGGCAATATGGTGGATCGCGTCTTTTCCCCGACCCATACGGTCACCGACTATGTGTACTTCTACACCATTCATTTTCCCGTCTTCAACCTCGCGGACGCCTCCATCGACATCGGCGTCGTGCTCCTCATCCTCTCCACGTTCCGAGGCGGACATGATGCCCGCGACTGATTGAAGGAGGACACCATGAGACCGGCCATCCACGTTCAATATGAGGTGAGTGCGGAGGACGCGGGCGAGCGGCTCGACCGATGGCTGACTGACAGGTTGCAGGAAGACGACATTGAGGTCTCGCGGACGCAGGTGCAGCGCTGGCTTGATGATGGGTTGATCCGTCGCGCGCGCCCTGGGCGGCTCAAGGCGAGTGAACCGGTTGAGGCGGGCGACCTCTACGAGGTGGACGTGCCGGAAGAGGAGCCGCTGGAGCTTGTGCCGGATGAGGGCGTGCCGTTTGTCGTCGCCTACGAGGACGACGACGTCATCGTGGTGGACAAGCCGCGCGGCGTCGTGGTACACCCGGGGGCGGGCCACTTGCGGGGCACGCTGGTGAATGGCCTCTTGGCGCGCGGCACCTCGCTCTGTACGCTCGCGGGCGCGATGAGGCCGGGCGTCGTGCACCGGATCGACAAGGACACGAGCGGGCTCGTCGTGTTTGCCAAGTCGGATCGGGCCTATCGCACGTTGGTCCAGGCGTTTCGGGCGCACGATGTCGAGCGGGAGTACGTGGCCATCGCGCACGGCCGCCTGCCGCACCGCGAGGGCACCATCGACATGCCCATCGCGCGGGATCCGGCGGATCGCCAGCGGATGGCCGTCCGCCAAGGGGGCAAGCGCGCCGTCACGCACTTCGAGGTCCTCGAGCTGTTTGCGAACTATTCGTACCTCCGCCTGCGGCTGGAGACGGGCCGCACGCATCAGATCCGCGTCCACCTCGCGGCCATCGGTCATCCCATCGCGGGCGATCCCGTCTACGGTCCTCGCCACACGCTGCCTATCGACGGCCAGGCGCTCCACGCGCGGACGCTCGGCTTCACGCATCCGGACGGTCGTCGCCTTCGGTTCGAGAGCGCCGTGCCCTCCGACATGGCCTGGCTCCTTGAGGGGTTGCGCCAGGGGCGAATCGGAGCTTGACACCCTTCGCCCGAACTGATAGTCTACTTTCGAACTGAAGATGGACACTGCCTTTAAACCAATCCCGTGAGGTTGGTAAGGAGTCGGACGTGTTGGGAGAATGGCGCACGCGTGGCGCGTCTTCCGGGCTAAGGCCACCTCTCGCGGAGAGGCGGCCTTTTTTCGTGCCGACGAGAGCGGTGCCGAGGAGGGAAGGCTGTGGCTCAAAAGACGCAGATTATGGACGAAGCGGCGATGCGCAGATCGCTCACCCGCATGGCGCACGAGATCCTCGAGCGCAACAAGGGGCTCGACGACCTCGTGCTCGTCGGGATCGTCACGCGCGGCGCCATCCTGGCGGAGCGGCTCGGGCGGAAGCTGTTCGAGATTGAGGGACAGAGGGTGCCGTGCCACCGGCTGGATCCCCGCCCGTACCGGGACGATCGCGACCGGACCGCGTCGCCCGAGGCGCCCGCGCCAAACATCGACGTGGCGGATCGCAAGGTGATTCTGGTGGACGACGTGCTGTACACGGGCCGGACGGTGAGGGCCGCGCTCGACGCCATGATGCGTGCGGGCCGCGCGCGGTGCGTGCAGCTCGCGACGCTCGTGGACCGCGGCCATCGGGAGCTTCCCATTCGGCCTGACTTTGTGGGGAAAAACGTTCCGACGGCGCGAGACGAGCAGGTCATTGTCCGCCTGGCGGAAGTGGACGGGGTGGACGGCGTCTGGATTGCGGAAGGAAGGGCGTGAGGGCGGTGGCGGTGAACATGCGAGGCGCGGTGTTTCACGCGTTGACCGTGAACCAGTTCGATGTGCCGCTGGTATGGGAGTTGATGGAACGCGCTGAGTGGCTCCGCGGCTTGGACCGTGAAGAGGCTCGGACGCGACTTCAGGGCAAGATTGTTGCGACGCTGTTCTACGAGCCGTCCACGCGCACGCGGCTCTCGTTTGAATCCGCGGTCCTCCGTCTCGGCGGCAGCGTCGTGGGGGCCGAGAACGCGCGCGAGTCGTCGTCGTCGAAGAAGGGCGAGACACTTGAGGACGTGTTTCGCGTCGTAGGCTGTTACGCCGACGCCATCGTCATTCGCCACCACGATCCGCACGAACTCGATCGGGCCGCGCGCTTCTCGCCCGTGCCCATCGTGAATGCCGGCGCCGGAAGCGGGGAGCACCCGACGCAGGCGCTGCTCGACGTGTACACCATCTGGCGCGAGCTCGGCCGGATCGAACATCTCACCGTCGCGGTGATGGGCGATCTCAAGTACGGCCGCACGGTCCACTCGCTGCTTCGGCTTTTGGCCAAGTTCCCCGGCGTGCGGGTTCGCCTCTTTCACCCGGCGCCGCTCGGCTTGCCGGACGATCTCGCCAGCGAACTTGCCGCCTCGGGCCTCTCGCTCGAGCGGGCGCCGGATCTCGCGTCGGCCATCCGCGGCGCGGACGTGGTCTACCAGACGCGCATTCAGTTCGAGCGGCTGACCGGCGAGGTGGATCCCAACGCAGCCAGCCTGTATGCCCTCACCAAGGACCACCTGGCGCTCTTGCCCGATCACGCGCGGATCCTGCATCCGCTTCCTCGCGTCGGGGAAATCGCGCCCGAGGTGGACGAGGATGTCCGGGCGGCGTACTTCCGGCAGGTGGAAAATGGACTCTACATGCGCATGGCGCTTCTCGACGCCATGCTGGGAGGCGAGCGGCGATGAGGATTCGATGGGACGGCGGGCGCGTGTGGGACTCGGGCCTCGGCGATTTCATGGAAGCGAGCGTGGCGTTCGACACCGAGACGGGCGAGATTGTGGCCGTTGGGCACCCGTCCGCCATCCGCGCGGACGAGGTGCGTTCCATCCGCGGTTTGTGCGTGTTGCCTGGCTTCGTCGACGTGCACGTCCACTTGCGCGATCCCGGCCTCACGCACAAGGAGACCCTCGCGAGTGGCTTGCAGGCCGCCGCGGCCGGCGGGTTCACGCAGGTAGCGTGCATGCCGAACACCCAGCCTCCCATCGCGCGTGCCGAGATCGTGGAGGATATCATCCGCCGAGGAGAGGCCATCGGCAAGGCTGAGGTGCATCCCATCGCCTGCCTGACATTGGATCAGGAAGGCGAGGCGCTCGCGGATTACGAGGCGCTCGCAAAAGCGGGCGCGCTCGGGTTTTCCGACGACGGCCGCGGCGTACAGGACGGCGGGCTGATGCGGGAGGCGTTGACCAAGCTCGCCGCCCTCGGCAAACCCGCGATGATCCATGCGGAGGACGAATCCATCTCGCGCGGGGGGGCGCTCCATGAGCGGGCGGCCGCGCGGCTCGGCACGACGGCGCAGCCAGGGAGCGCGGAGGCGGCAATGATTGCGCGAGACATCCTCCTCGCGGAAGAGACAGGCGCGCACCTGCACGTCTGCCACGTGAGCCGCGAGGCGTCCGCTGCCCTCGTGCAATTTGGAAAGCGTCGTGGCATCCGCGTGACAGCGGAAGTGACGCCGCATCACCTGCTCTTGTCGGAGCGGGACATCCAGAGCGCGGACGCCAATTGGAAGGTGAATCCGCCGCTTGCATCCGAGGAGGACCGGCGGGCGTGTCTTGCCGCGTTCGCGGATGGAACGTTGGACATCATCGCCACCGATCACGCGCCGCATCACCCGGACGAAAAAGCGAAGGGCATGGACGAGGCCCCGTTCGGCATGGTGGGGCTCGAGATGGCGTTTGCCCTCTTGTACACGGGGCTCGTGTGCGAGGGGCTTGTGCCGATGCGCCGGCTGGTAGAGGCTATGAGCGAGCGGCCTTGCAGGTTATTTGGGCTTGAAGGCGGCCAGATTCGCCCAGGCGCGCGGGCGGACCTGGTGCTGGTGGATCTCGGCAGGCGATGGACCATCGACCCGAGCGCATTGTACACGAAAGGCAGGAATACGCCGTTTGCTGGGCAGTCGGTGGTCGGCAAGGTGATCGAGACGATTCGTGCGGGGCGCGTGATTTTTCGCGAGGGAGAGGAGCGGTTGTCATGATGCTGAACGGTCGGAGAAGGGCCCGGCTGGTGCTGAAGAACGGCCTCGTGTTTGAAGGCGTGCACTTCGGCGCCACGGGCACCCGGTTCGGCGAGGTCGTGTTCAACACGGGCATGACGGGATATCAGGAAATTTTGACGGATCCGTCGTATTACGGGCAGATCGTCACCATGACGTACCCGCTCATTGGCAATTACGGCGTGAACGTAGACGACGTCGAGAGCCGCCATCCGCACGTGCGCGGATTTGCGGTGAGGACGTTCTGCGAGTGGCCGTCTCATCACAAGCTGGTAGACAAGCTGGAGTCGTACCTGGTGCAGCACGACATCGTCGGGATCGCCGGGATTGACACGCGCGAGCTGACGAAGGCCATCCGGACGGTGGGGGCGATGCCGGGAGTCGTCACCACGGAGGATGTGCCGGTGGAATCGCTTCTTGCGCGCATGGACGAGGCGCTGGTGCCGGATGCGGTCAAGCGGGTGACCACGCAAACCGTGTACCGCGCGCCGGGGCCTGGGCACCGCGTTGTGCTCATCGATTACGGGATGAAGGCGGGGATCCTCCGCTCCTTGCTGGAGCGCGGATGCGACGTGATTGTCGTGCCGGCCACGTCGACGGCGGAGGACGTGCTTCGCTGGAAGCCGCACGGCGTGATGCTGTCGAACGGCCCGGGCAACCCGGAGGACGCGCCTTACGCGGTGGAGGCGCTTCGCGGCCTCATCGGCAAGGTGCCCATCTTCGGCATCTGCCTAGGGCATCAGCTCATTGCCCTCGCGTGCGGCGCCAAGACGCGCAAGCTGAAGTTCGGCCACCGCGGCGCGAACCATCCGGTGAAAGACCTTCGGACGGGCCGCGTGGACATCACGTCCCAAAACCACGGGTATGTCGTCGATGCGGACTCGCTCCGCGGGACGCCGCTCGAGCTCACGCACGTCAATCTGAACGACGGCACGGTAGAGGGGCTGGTGCACCGACACGAACCCGTTTTCTGCGTGCAGTATCATCCGGAGTCGAGGCCGGGGCCGAGCGATGCCCGCTACTTGTTTGACGAGTTCATCGACCTCATGACGCGCGTGAGAGAGGGGCGGTTTGCGCATGCCTAAGCGGACGGACATTCGCAAGATCATGGTCATCGGGTCAGGGCCGATTGTCATTGGCCAGGCGGCCGAGTTCGACTACGCGGGCACGCAGGCTTGCCAGGCGCTGAAGGAAGAGGGCTACGAGGTTGTGCTCGTCAACTCGAACCCCGCCACCATCATGACCGACGAGCACATGGCGGATCGGGTGTACATCGAGCCCATCACGCTCGATTTCGTCACGCAGATCATCCGGAAGGAGCGGCCGGACGGCCTGCTCGCCACGCTTGGCGGTCAAACGGGCCTGAACATGGCCGTGCAGCTCGCGGAGGCCGGCGTTCTCGAGGCAGAGGGGGTTGAACTCCTCGGCACGCCGCTTGAGGCCATTCAAAAGGCCGAGGATCGCGAGAAGTTCCGCCAGCTCATGCAGGAGATCGGCCAGCCCGTGCCGCGCAGCGCCATCGTGAGAAACCAGGCGGAGGCGGACGCGTTCGCGGAGGAAGTCGGCTTTCCCATCATCATCCGGCCTGCGTACACGCTCGGCGGAACGGGGGGCGGGATTGCCTCCAACTGGCGCGAATATCACGAAATTGTGGAGCGCGGACTCACGCTCTCGCCGATTCACCAGGTGCTTGTGGAGCAGAGCATCGCGGGCTTCAAGGAGATTGAGTACGAGGTCATGCGCGACGCCGACGGCACGGCCATCGTCGTGTGCAACATGGAGAACATGGATCCCGTCGGGGTGCACACGGGTGACTCCATCGTCGTGGCGCCGAGCCAGACGCTCTCGGACGAAGAGTACCAGATGCTGCGCGACGCGAGCCTCCAGATCATTCACGCGCTCGGCATTCAGGGCGGGTGCAACGTGCAGCTTGCGCTCGATCCCCACTCGTCGCGCTACTATGTGATTGAGGTCAATCCGCGCGTCAGCCGCTCGAGCGCATTGGCTTCGAAGGCCACGGGGTATCCCATCGCGCGGATCGCCACGAAGATCGCCGTCGGATACCGGCTTGCGGAACTGAAAAATCCGGTCACGCAGGATTCGTACGCCGCGTTCGAGCCGGCCTTGGACTACATCGTCACGAAGATCCCGCGCTGGCCATTCGACAAGTTCCGGAGCGCGAATCGGTCCCTCGGCACCCAGATGAAGGCGACGGGCGAGGTGATGGCCATCGGCCGCACGTTCGGCGAGTCGCTGCTCAAGGCGGTTCGCAGCCTGGAAATCGGCGCCTACAGCCTATGGACGAAGCAGTCGGACAAGTGGTCGAACCTCGAGATTGAGAAAAAGATTCGCGTGGCTGACGACGATCGCCTGTTTGCCATCGCTGAGGCGCTGCGCCGGGGCGTGTCGGTGGAACAGATCCACGATTGGTCGAAGATCGACCGCTGGTTCCTGTGGCATTTGGAGGCCCTGGTGGACCTGGAGCAGCGCATTGCCGCGGTTGCCAACCCGCGCCTGCCCATCGAGCAGGTGCTGGACGAGCACCGGGAACTCATTCACGAGGCGAAGCGAAACGGGTTTCCGGACCGCGAGCTCGCTCGTCTCCTCCAGGCGGATGCGATGGCTATCCGCGCATGGCGAAAAAAACGAGGCATTGTCCCGGTGTACAAGATGGTGGACACCTGCGCCGGGGAGTTCGCGGCTTCCACGCCTTATTACTACAGCACGTATGAGCGGGAGGACGAGGTCGAGACGAGCCCGCGCAAGAAGATGGTGGTGCTTGGTTCTGGGCCTATCCGCATCGGCCAGGGCATTGAATTCGACTACTGCACGGTGCACGCGGTGTGGGCGCTGCAGCGGGAAGGCTACGAGGCAGTCGTCATCAACAACAACCCGGAGACCGTTTCGACGGACTTCAGCACGTCGGACCGGCTGTATTTCGAGCCGCTCGACGTGGAGGACGTGCTGAACGTGATCGATCGGGAGCAGCCGGAGGGCGTGATCGTCCAGTTCGGCGGACAGACGGCCATCAATCTGGCGGGGCCGCTGGCGGACGCGGGCGTGCGGATCTTCGGCACCTCCCGCGAGAGCATCGACGCCGCGGAGGACCGCGAGAAGTTTGACGCGCTGCTCACGCAGCTGGGGATTCAGCGCCCAGAGGGCCGAACGGTCACCACCGTCGAGGCGGCGGTCGAGGCGGCGGAGTCGATTGGCTATCCGGTGCTCGTGCGCCCCTCGTACGTCCTCGGCGGGCGCGCGATGCAGATCATCACGAACACCAACGAGCTTCTCCAATATATGGAGGAAGCGGTGGAGGTGTCGCAGCAGCACCCGGTGCTCGTCGACCGGTACGTGAACGGCATTGAGGCGGAGGTCGACGCCATCTCGGACGGCGAGACGGTGATCATCCCGGGCATCATGGAGCACATCGAGCGTGCGGGCGTGCACTCGGGGGACTCCATTGCCGTGTATCCGCCGCAGAACCTGACGGAGGACGTGAAGCGGATCATCGAGGATCACACCATTCGCATCGCGCAAAGCCTCAACGTGAAGGGGCTCATGAACGTGCAGTTCATCGTGCACGACGGACAGGTGGAGGTCATCGAGGTGAATCCAAGGTCGTCGCGCACCGTGCCGTTCCTCTCCAAGGTGACCGGCGTGCCCATGGTCCAACTCGCCATGCATGCGGTCTGTGGCGGCAGGTTGGCGGATCTCGGCTATACCAGCGGGCGCGTGCCAGAGTCGCCCGCCGTGGCGGTCAAGGTGCCCGTGTTCTCGTTTGCGAAGCTTCACCAGGTCGATATCAGTCTCGGCCCCGAGATGAAGTCGACGGGTGAGGTCATGGGGCGCGATCTCGTCTACGAAAAGGCGCTGTACAAGGGGCTCATTGCCTCCGGAATTGCGATCCCGGCGCACGGGACGGTGCTCGCGACCATTGCGGACAAAGATAAGCCGGAGGCGTACCCGCTGCTGCGCGAGTTCGCGCGCCTCGGCTATCGGCTCGCGGCGACCGAGGGCACGGCGAAATACCTGCGCGATCGCGGCCTTGAGGTGCGCGTCGTGAACAAGCTGGCGCAGGGCACGCCCAATCTCGCGGACGACATCCGGCAGGGCAAGATCCAGCTTGTCATCAACACGCTCACCAAGGGTCTCAAACCCGAGCGGGACGGCTTCCGCATCCGGCGGACGGCCGTCGAGCACGGGGTGCCGTGCTTGACCTCGCTCGACACGGTCCGATCCGTGCTCGACATCATGAAGCTCATTCACTTCCAGACCATGGCGCTGGGCGATCCGGTCCCAGGGCAGGGAGGTGGCGACGGTGACTGAGGCGCTGATGCAGGAGCTCGCCTCGCCCGCGTACGACGAAGCGCGCAGGCGCATCTACGTCGCGCTGGACGTGGACTCGGAGGAGCGCGCGTTGGACTTCGTCGATCGCCTGTCGCCCGTGGTGGACGGCTACAAGGTGGGGCTGGAGCTGTTTCACCGAGCGGGCATGCGCCTCGTGGAGGCCCTGCTGAAGCTGAATTTGCGGGTGTTTCTCGATGTCAAGCTGCACGACATCCCGAACACCGTCGCCGGCGCGCTTCGGGCCATCGCGCAGTATCCCATTGAAATGGTGAACGTGCACGCGTCGGGCGGCCTCAAGATGCTCGCGGCAGCGCGCGAGGCCGTGGACGGATCGCCCCATCGCCCGCTTCTCGTGGGGGTGACCGTGCTCACAAGTTTGACAGACGCGGATCTTGAGGGGATGGGCGTCGGCACGACCTCGTCTGCGTGGGTGCGCCGGCTGGCGCAGATGGCCGAGCAGGCGGGGCTCGACGGCGTGGTCTGCTCGGCCCAGGAGTTGGAGATGCTCCGCGACGTGGTCACCCCCTCCTTCGAGCGCGTGGTGCCGGGCATCCGCCTCGCGGGCGACCGGGTGCACGATCAGGCTCGCGTGATGTCGCCCGATGCGGCCATCCGGCACGGAGCCACGCGCCTGGTCCTCGGGCGAGCGGTGACGGAGGCGGACGATCCCGTCGCCGCCTTGGCGCGCTACCTTCGTTCCGTGAGGGAGGGATTGACGCATGAGTGAACCGACGTTCACCGTCGAGTACGACGACCTTTCATACACCATCGCGAGGGGACTTCTGCAAATCGGCGCGGTGGAACTGAGGCCGCATCAGCCGTTCACCTGGTCGAGCGGCTGGCGTTCCCCCATCTACTGCGACAACCGCCTCATCCTCGGATATCCGCTGCTTCGCAGCCAGGTCGTTTCCGGTTTTGAGTCGATCATCGACTACGAGCTGCCCGCGGTAGAACTCATCGCAGGCGCCGCGACGGGAGGCATCCCGCACGCCGCCATGCTGGCGGATCGCCTGGGTCTGCCATGCGCGTACGTGCGCTCCGAGCCGAAGGCGCACGGCCGGGGCAAACAGATTGAAGGCTACGCGCGTCCCGGGATGAAGGCCGTCGTCATCGAGGACACCCTGTCGACGGGACGGTCCGCGTATCAGGCCGCCCAGGCCCTTCGGGACGCGGGGGTGGACGTGATGGCCATCCTCACCATTCTGTCATACGACTTCGACGTCGCCACCAAGCGCGCCGAGGACACCGGCATCCCCGCGTATCGGCTGGTGCCGTACGAAGTGCTCATTCAGGTGGCGCTCGAACGCGGCGATATCCAGGAGTCGGACGTGGCGCTTCTCATGCGCTGGCGCAAGTCTCCCGATACGTACGGACTCTGATATCACGCTGCAGACAGGCGGTCCTTGGGCGATATCCCCAGGGGCCGCTTGACTCTTTCTCCGCCGAACGGGACATCCTACCCGACAGGTGAAGGAGGGGCTCACGTGGATCTTCACACGGGCCGCACGCTGTGGTCGGAGTCGGACATCGCGTCGACATCCTATCCCCGGCTCGACCGGGATGTGCAAAGCGATGTCGTGGTGGTGGGCGGCGGCATCGGGGGAGCCATCGCCGCGTGGGAAATTGCGGAACGCGGATTGGACGTCGTGGTGCTGGAGCGACACCGCGTAGGCATGGGATCGACCCGAGGAAACACGGGCCTTCTGCAATACGCGAACGACATGCCGCTCGCCGAGATGATCCGCGTGCACGGGCGTGCACGAGCGGTCGCGTTCTACCGGCGTTGTTGGGAAGGCCTCGGACGGCTTCGGGAGATCGTGAAGCAACTTCCAGAGGACGTCGAGTTTGCGGATCGGATGAGCGTCTGTTACGCGTCCGTTCCGGCTCACATCTCCCGCTTGAAGGACGAAGCCCGCACGCTTGCGCAACACGGCTTTGCTGCCGAGCTCGTAGTCGGCCGCGACGAACTGCGGCGGGCCTTCGGGATCGACCGCGAGGCGGCGTTCGTGACGTACGGAGATGCGGAGGTCAATCCGCTGAAGTTCACTCGGGCGCTTTTGGCCGAGATCGTCCGCCGCGGCGCCGCCCAGGTCTTTGAGCGCACCGCGGTGGTTCGCACGGAAGAGAACGACGCGCACGTCGCCGTGGAGACGGACGCGGGGTTTCGCGTCCGGGCGCGCGCGGCGGTCTTCGCAACGGGATACGTCTTCCAGAACACGCGGCCCCTCGCGGGTGCGCGGCTTGGCTGTACGTACGCAATCGCCACAGAACCGCTGTCGGACCTGGCGGCTTGGCCAGTAGGTGCCCTCATCTGGGAGACCGCTCGTCCGTATTTGTACATGCGAACGACGCGCGACAGGCGGCTCGTGGTCGGTGGGCTCGACTTACCCGTTCCAGACGGCCCTCGGCGCGACGAAGGCCTCAACGTGCGCGCCGAGCAGCTGGCCCGCATGGCACAGGAGGTCCTTCCCGACATCGGATCCTTGTCCATTGCCTACCGCTGGGCCTCAACGTTCGGCTCGACAGTCGACGGATGGCCTATCGTCGGCGTGTATCCGGGCTTTCGTCGGATCTTCTGCGCGCTTGGCTACGGCGGAAACGGGATGGTCTGTTACGCGGTAGCGGCGGACATGCTCGCGAGGCGGCTTGTGGGGAAAAACCGGCCCGAGGACGAGGGGCTCGGGCCGGCACGATGGTCTCTGTGGCGGCGCGCGGCGAGAAGGCTGTCGCGGGCGGTGCGGTTGTGACTCATGAGGCGCCGGGCTCTGGCGCTTCCACCGTAGGCGATGGCGCCCGCGGCGTGGGTGGCACAGCGAAAATCGCGATGCCAAGCGCGCAGATGCCGATGGCGATGAGGAAGATATCGGTCAGCGACATCGCGTGGGTCATCGCGGTGCTGACGAGCGGCGCAATGGCGCCGCGGATCCCAAACAGAAGGAAATGAAGTCCAAACGCTTCGGCTTCTCGCCCGGGGACCGCGCGAAAGATATACGACATGCAGCCGATGTCCCAGACGGCGTCGCCGACGCCCAGCAGGGCGCAGGCGGCGATCACGGCCGCAAACGACCCGCTGAACACGTACAGCACTGGGGCGAGGGCGTAGGCACTCATGCCGATGAACATGGCGTGGCGCGGCGACCACGTGTCGATGATCCATCCCACCACAAAATATGCCACTAACAGGGCCACGTAGTACGACACGCGCGTCACGCCAATCTGGGCGTTGGACAGGTTCAGGGTGTGAACCTGATAGATCTGGTAAATCGGTCCCGCCAACAGGTTGCCGAAGCCGGTGGCCATGGTGGCCATCAGGAAGATGGTCAGAGGCCGGCTGGCGCGGGCCACTTGCCAATGCCCGAAGATTTGCTCGATTCGCCGCGAAGGCTGCGCCGAAGTGGCTTCCGGCCCAGGCGTCTCGACCTCACGGGCGCGGGAGAACAGAATCACCGACAGCGTCCCCATGATGGCGGCACCGATGAGCGGCCATCGGTCGCCCTGATGTTGGCTCCACTCCCCGACGATGTATGCGAGGGGGATGAGGAGCGTCCCCTGCGCGACGCGCACGTAGCCCATCAGCCGCCCCCGGAGCGCAGGCGGATACATGCGGGCGAGCAGCGCGGGATAGGCGGGCGCTTGAATGCCGTTCATGAAGTTCACGATGAACGCCGTCACGAGGAAGGCCGTGGGTGTCAACAGCGCACCTGCCAACAGGACGGACAGCCGACCGACGACGAGCGGCCACAGGACGAAAGGCTTCGTCGATCGCCCGCGCATGAGGTGAGCCCACATCGGCGACCACAGCATGCCAATGGCCGGTGCCGCCGTGAGCAGCCCAACTTCGAGATTCGATGCGCCGTGTCGAATGGCCATGGGCACGTAAAATTGGTTGACGACGACATTGAACAGAGCGAACAGGACCGAACCTCCAAAATCGATTCGGAAGTTCCACCACGTCTTCCACTTCATCTGCATCCCGAGGCGGGTGACCACGTCGTCGGGACTCATGCTCGCGCTCCTCATGCTCATCCCCAGCGCAAGGGCGCGGCCGAGCCGCGCCCCGAGAATTGGCGAGTGTTCACATGCTCGATGAGGGTCATACCCATCCGCGCCAGCGCATGGCCTCCGCGAACGGGCGAATGCCCACCATGTAGGCTGCCATGCGAGGCAGCACGTCGTACCGCTCCGCGGTGTCGAGAATGTTGTGCACGCTCTGCACCATCATGTTTTCCAGGCGTTGGTTGACTTCGTCCTCCGTCCAATAGAAGCCCTGGTTGTTTTGCACCCACTCGAAATACGAAACGGTGACGCCGCCCGCATTGGCCACGACGTCCGGCACGACGACGATGCCGCGCTCGTGCAGGATGTGATCCGCCTCAGGCGTGGTGGGTCCGTTCGCCGCCTCGACGATGAGGCTCGCCTGGATCTTGTCCGCGTTGCCTTCGTGAATTTGGTTCTCCAGCGCCGCGGGAACGAGGACGTCACACGGCTTGGTCAAGAATTCCTCTGTCGGAATGACGCCGGAAAGTCTTGGCGTGACCATGCCGAACGAGTCCTTTTCCTCGATGAGTTCCGGGATGGGCAGGCCATTCTCGTTGTACACACCGCCGCCCGCGTCGCTGATGCCAACCACGGTGGCGCCGAGCTCGTGAAGGATGCGAGCCACGTTTGAACCGACGTTGCCGAATCCCTGCACCAGAACCCGCAGCTCCGAAAGCTTTTTGCCCATTCGCTCCGCGGTCTCCCGCAGCGCCACTACGACGCCCAGCGCGGTCGCAGATTCGCGCCCGCGCGATCCGCCTAGGACGAGTGGCTTACCCGTGATGAAGCCCGGTGAGTCGAACTCGCGGATGCGGCTGTACTCGTCGTACATCCATGCCATGATCTGGCTGTTCGTGTACACATCCGGCGCCGGGATGTCCTTCGCCGGGCCCACAATCTGACTGATGGCCCGCACGTAGCCGCGCGCCAGTCGCTCCTGCTCGGACAGGCTCATGCTGCGCGGATCGCAGACGATGCCGCCCTTGGCTCCGCCGTACGGAAGGTTGAAGATGCCGCACTTCAGCGACATCCAGATGGACAGCGCCTTGACCTCATCCAGCGTCACGTCGGGATGGAAGCGAACGCCGCCCTTGGTGGGGCCAATGGCGTCGTTGTGCTGCGCTCGGTACCCTGTAAAGACTTCTACATGCCCGTCGTCCATGCGGACCGGGATGCGAACCGTCATGACCCGGATAGGCTCCTTGAGAAGCTCGTAGACAGCCTCCTCATAGCCGAGGCGATCCAGGGCTTCGCGGATGGTCGCCTGCGTGTTGCTGAGAATGTTGGTGTCGTGCGCGGGCTTATTCGCACCGACGATCAGGCGTTTGTTCCCTTGTTCCTGCGACATGGTCCATCTCTCCTTCAACGGGAATCGCTCGTTTCGCGCCTCGCAAGCGTTCGGGACATGATGCTCTCCACAAGCGATCGCTCCGGCGTCACGAAGAGCGTCCTCTGATGGTCGTACAGCGCAAACCCGGGCCGGGCTCCATTCGGTTTCCATACGTGGCGGACTTCTGTCACGTCGACGGGTACGTTTGCCGAATCGCGCATTCGGCTGAAATACGCGGCGAGCGTGGCCGCCTCTTCAATGGTGCGTTCCGGGATCTCGTCCGCCTGCCCCCGTTCGATCACGACGTGCGATCCCGGCGCGTCTTTGACATGGAGCCACAGGTCGCGCTTGTCGGCCTTGCGAAACGTCAGCCGATCGTTCTGCACGTTGTTCCGGCCGACGCGGATGACAAAGCCATCGCTGGACCGAAACGCGTGCGGCTCCGACTCTGTGGCGCGCCGCTTGCCGCCAGTCCCTCGTCGATTGGTGCGCGCCAAGAACCCCTGCGCTTCGAGTTCGCGACGCACCTCTTCGAGGTTTTCGAGGGAGGTATCCCCGAGGGCCTGCAACACATCTTCTAGATAGCGCAGGTCTCGCAACGTGTTTTCGCGCTCCGCTTCGATCCACTGCCGCGCCCGCTTCCGTTTCGCCGCCATGCGAAAGAGGCGTTGCGCGTTGGCGATGGCGTCGAGTGCGGGATCCAGCTCGATCCGCAAAGGCCGGTTGTCGTCATAGTAGTTCGGGAGCTCGATCTCCGAAGCCCCACGCGGGACCTCGTGCGCATATGCGGTCAGAACCTCGGCCTTGATCCGCAGTTCTTCCTCCGCTTCGGCGTCTTCCCACTCCTGCTCGAGGCGGACGAGCTTGCCCCGCAGGCGGTCCATGTGTTCTCTCACGGTCCGCTCCAGCTCTCGGGCCAAGCGCGACTGGCGCAGAGATTCGCCGGTATCGGCGAACAGCCAGCGGATAGCCTCGCTCACCGTTTCGCACTCGGCGAACCGAGCGCGCGACGTGAGCCGAAACGGGGCGCATTCTACGGCCCGGCCCACGTCGTCGAGGCCGACGGAAGCAGGTTCCCGCCCTTCGTCCACGGCGGCTGCGAGATCGAGCGCCGCCCGATGAATGGACGTCGGCTCAGCGGAACCCGTTCGCGCGATGGCGCGATGGAGGATCTCGCGAGCCGTCACTGGTCCCGTACCGGCGAGCTTCTCCACGATGGCCATCTGATTGGCGCGGGAGGCGCCGGCGGATGGATCGACACCAAGGAAATCCTCGGGCGCGCACTGTTCCACCGGCTTCTTGCGTTGCGGGGGCGGCGGAAGATAGGGGACTCCCGGCAACACGGCTCGGTAGCGGGACATCTCCTCCGAGACGCGCACGGCGCTGTCGATGATCAGGCGGCTTCCGTCGGTCCGCTCTTCGACGAGCACGATGTTGCTGTGTCGCCCCATGATCTCGCAGATCAGCGTGTACGCGCGCCGGTCGCCGAGGTCGTCCAGTGCTTCAATTGCCAGTTCAAGCACCCGATCCCATCCCGGCTGTGTGACGCGGAGGATGCGCCCCCCCTCAATGTGTTTGCGCAAGAGCACGCAGAACATCGGCGGCGTGGCCGGGTTGTCTGGGCGTTCGTCCGCGAGAAAGTGGACGCGCGCAAATTGTTGGTGGGCGGACACGTACAGGCGCCGCGCCCCCAAATGGGCCGAGCGGACGGCGAGGACGAGATCGCGCTCGCCGGGTTGATAAACTCTGTCGATCCGTGCGCCTCGCAACGCGTCGTCGAGTTCGCGCGCGAGGCGGCGCAAGGTCCAACCGTCCACGCTCGATGCTCCTCTCTCACGAAGCCAGTATACCGCAGTTTCCTGCATTCGGCGCGGTGATTTCTTGACAAAGGTCGTCTGGATACGACCAGGTCTCGGACATGTTCGCTCGGCCTGACGCATAGATGATTACGAGACAAGTTCACGAAGGGGTGTGCTCGGTGGAACAACAAACGTGGCATGCGCAGAGCGAGGCCGAATGCCTCGCGCGACTCGGGACGTCGCTTGACGGGCTCTCCCAAGCGGAGGTGGAACGGCGGCGCGAGGTGCACGGGCTGAACTTGCTGCACGACGGAAACAAAGTGTCGCTGTTGACCGTCTTCTTCAATCAGTTTCGCGACTTTATGATACTTGTGCTCATCGCGGCCACGCTCATCTCCGGCCTTCTCGGCGAATACACCGACGCCATCACCATCATCGCCATCGTCTTTCTGAATGGGATCCTCGGCTTCGTGCAGGAAGTGAGGGCTGAGCGTTCACTCAAGGCGCTCAAGGAGCTCACGGCACCGGTGGCGAAGGTGCGACGCGAAGGCGCAGTGGTGGAGGTCTCCGCGAAGGAGCTGGTGCCAGGGGATATCGTGCTGCTCGAAGACGGGGATCGCGTCCCAGCCGACGGCCGCATCGTTCGTGCCCGATGGCTGGAGGTGGAGGAGTCAGCGCTCACCGGCGAGTCGGTGCCAGTGGCGAAGGATCCGCGCGTCACGGTACCGGCAGACAGCCCGCTTGCCGAGCGCCGGAACATGGTGTACATGGGGACAATGGTCACCCGCGGCCGGGCGGAGTACGTCGTGACGGCCACGGGCATGCAAACCGAGATGGGGAAGATTGCAGATCTCATTGATCAATCCGAGGATCAGGAGACGCCGCTTCAGAAGCGGCTGGATCAGCTCGGCAAGACGCTCGTCTGGATCTCGCTCGGCATCACCGTGCTCGTGGTCGTGGCGGGCGTGCTGCATGGGCACGCGCTCTACGAGATGTTCTTGGCGGGCGTGTCGCTTGCGGTCGCGGCCATTCCGGAGGGACTACCGGCCATTGTCACCATCGCCCTCGCGCTTGGCGTCCAGCGGATGATCAAGCGGAATGCCATCGTGCGCCGGCTTCCTTCGGTCGAAACGCTCGGGTGCGCCACCGTGATTTGCTCGGACAAGACGGGGACGTTGACTCAAAACAGGATGACGGTCACGGAGATTTACGCGGATGGACTGTACGTAGAAGTGACGGGTTCCGGCCACCAATTGCAAGGCGAATTTGTCGCGAACGGCCGCCGGATCGAGCCCGGGCGGCGGGCTGCGCTCAAGAGTTTGGTCGAGATCGCGGCCGTGTGCAACCAGGCGCATCTTGAGCCGGGGGCAGACGGCGCGTCCGCGCAGGCCGTCAAGGGAGATCCGACGGAAATCGCGCTTCTCGTCCTGGCGCACAAGGCGGGCTTCACGCAGCCGGACAGCGTGTACGAGCGCGTTGACGAACGGCCCTTTGATGCAGATCGGAAGATGATGAGCGTGCTGGTGCGTTCGGGCGACGAGTGGTTCGCGTTCGTCAAAGGGGCGCCGGACGTGCTTTTGGCGCGCTGCACCCACGTGCTTCTCGGCAACCGCGAAGAGCCGATTGGGCAGTCGTTGCGCAAACAGATTCTCGCGGCCAACGAACAAATGGCTTCTCGCGCGCTGCGCAACCTCGGGTTCGCGTACCGGCGCTTCCGTTCGGCGGAAGAGGCGCGCCAGGCGGATTGGGAGTCTGAGCTTGTGTTCGTGGGGATTTGCGGCATGATCGATCCGCCGCGGGACGAGGCGAAGGCGGCCATCGCCAAGGCCAAGTCGGCCGGCATTCGCACGGTCATGATCACGGGGGATCATCAGGCGACGGCGACGGCCATCGCGAAACAGCTCGACATCCTGCCGCCAGGCGGACGCGTGCTCACGGGGGCCGATCTGGAGGGCTTGGACGACAAGCGCCTCTCCAACCTCGTGCGCGACACCTATGTCTACGCGCGTGTGACCCCGGAGCACAAGCTTCGCATCGTGCGAGCGCTCCAGGCGAATCACGAGGTGGTCGCGATGACGGGGGATGGCGTCAACGACGCTCCCGCCATCAAACAGGCGGATATCGGCATCGCCATGGGGCAGAGCGGGACGGATGTGGCGAAGGAGGCGTCCAGCCTCATCCTCGCGGACGACAACTACGCCACCATCGTGGCCGCGGTGGAAGAGGGGCGCGCCATCTACGACAACATCAAGAAGTTCATCCGTTACCTGCTCGCGTCGAACGTGGGCGAGATTCTGACGATGTTCCTGGCCATGCTGGCCGGCTGGCCTCTGCCTCTGACGCCGATTCAAATCCTTTGGGTCAACCTCGTCACGGACGGACTGCCGGCCATCGCGCTCGGCGTCGATGCGCCCGAGGACGACATCATGAGCCGCCCGCCGAGAAACGTGCACGAGGGCATTTTCGCGCGCGGCATGGCGGTCAAGATTCTGTCCCGCGGCGTGCTCATCGGACTGGCCACACTCGCGGTATTCGCGTGGTCCCTGCGCCAAGGCGAGGAGCTCGCGCACGCGCAGACGATGGCCTACGCGACGCTCACCATGGCCCAGCTCATCCTCGTCTTCGACTCGCGGAGCCTCGAAGGCGGCATCTTGCGGCGGAATCCACTGGAAAACGTCTGGCTTCTGTTGGCCGTGCTGTCCTCGGTCGCGCTGTTTGCGTGCACGATGTACGTCCCGCGCATGGCCGAGGTGTTTCACACGACGCCGCTCGGATTCAGCGATTGGGCCATCGTGCTCGTGGCGGCAGCGGTACCCACGTTCGCGCTCTCGGTGCGGCGGATGGGCCGGAACAGGCTTCACAAGTTCCAGCAGCGGTCCGGTTCCGACGCGGCGGCCTGATTGCCAACTCGTCTGCCCATCGGTACAATCCTGACCAGACGATAAGCGGTCAGGAGGCATGCGCGTGGGGATTCGCAGCATGACAGGTTTTGGCCGGGCGGAAGGGCGCGTCGGACCGTACGACGTGGTGGTCGAGGCGAAGTCGGTGAATCATCGCTTCCTGGAGGTCTCCGTGCGCTTGCCGCGGGAATGGTCGTTTGCCGAGATGAGGGTGCGCGATCGCGTCAAGTCTCGTTTGCACCGCGGTCGGCTGGATATCGCCGTCTCGCTCGCCGGGGCAGGTGCGGAAGCGGGGGAGGTTCATGTCGATTGGGCGCTCATCGACGCGCTCGTCGAGGCGGATCGGACCCTGTGCGAAAAGCTCGGGATTGAGTTTGATCCGCGCGCGGCGCGCCAGTGGCTGATGTTCCCCGGTGCCGTCGCGGTGCGCCCTGCGGCATTAGACGAGGAAGAGGCCATCACGTCGCTCACAGGACTCGTGGACGACGCGCTTGAGAAACTCGTGGCCATGCGCGAACGCGAAGGAGAAGATCTCGCCCGCGCCTGCATCGGCTACCTCCAGGAGGTGGATGCTCACCTTCGTGCTGTCCGGGAGCGGGCGCCGGCGTCTGTTTCGGCGTACCGCGCGGCGCTTCTGGCCAGGGTGTCGGAACTCGGCGTCTCCGTCGACGACGCGCGCCTGGCGCAGGAAGTCGCGCTGTTTGCCGAACGCGTCGCGATCGAGGAGGAACTGGTGCGGCTCGAGGCCCACGTGCGAGCGATGCGCGACGATCTCGGCCGAACGGAACCCGTGGGTCGTCGACTCGATTTCCTCGTGCAGGAGATGCACCGCGAGGTGAATACCATCGCGGCGAAGTCTCAGGACGCCGAGATCAGCCAACACGTCGTGGAGATGAAGGCGTTGGTCGAAAAACTGCGCGAACAGGCGCAGAACGTCGAGTAGCAGACCTCCCCTTTCCTTTGCGCCGAGATCGATGTACAATGTAAGGAAGCGTCGTCTGTGTTCGAGGATTTGCGTCCGCCCTGCAGGGCGGAGATTTCGATATGGGGTGACCGTCGTTGATCTATCCGTCCATTGACCGGTTGTTGGAGCGGTGCAACAGCAAATACGCGCTCGTTGTGCTCGCGGCGAAGCGCGCGCGCAAGCTGCAGAACGAGACCCTGAATCAGCCTGGCGCGTCGACAACGCGGAACGTGAGCCGCGCGCTGTGGGAAATTCACGACGGCGTCGTTCGCTGCAAAAACTTCGACGGCGAGTGACGCAGATTCGTGATCAGGCGATGAGGCAGGACAACCGCGCGTTGTTCTGCCTCTTGTCATGAACGGCAGGAGCCAAGGGAGGGTGCGGTATGGACAAAAAGACCATCCTCGTCGGGGTAGGAGGAGGCATTGCGGCGTACAAGTCCGCGAATCTGTGTTCACTCCTGGTGAAGCGCGGTTACGAGGTGCAGGTGCTGATGACCGAACACGCGACCCGGTTCATTCAGCCGCTCACCCTGCAGGCCCTGACCAAGCACCCGGTGATCTTTGACACGTTTGCAGAGCCGAATCCGTCCGAGATTGCGCATATCGCGGTGGCGGATCGCGCCGACCTGTACGTGATTGCGCCGGCCACGGCCAATCTCATCGCCAAGCTAGCGCACGGCCTGGCGGACGACATGGTCACGACCACTGCGCTTGCCGCGACCTGTCCCACGGTTGTGGCGCCGGCGATGAACGTCCACATGTTTGAACACCCCGCCGTGCAGGAGAACCTGGACATTCTCCGTCGCCGGGGGACGCTCGTGCTAGATCCAGGCGAAGGGCCGCTCGCCTGCGGTTACACGGGCCGCGGGCGCATGCCCGAACCCGAGGATATCGCGGACGTGATTGAGGCCGTGCTCCACCAGGAGCGCGATTTGGAGGGCCTCACCCTTCTCATTACGGCCGGGCCGACGGTGGAGGATATCGATCCTGTCCGGTATCTCACCAATCGGTCGAGCGGCAAGATGGGGTACGCGCTCGCCGAGCAGGCCGCGCGCCGCGGCGCCCGCGTCACCTTGATCTCAGGCCCGACGCATCTCAAACCGGTTCCCGGGGCCCGGATGGTCTACGTCCGCTCGACCGAGCAGATGCTGCACGCCGTAAGCGAGTTCTTCCCCGAGGCGGATGCGTTCATCTCGGCTGCGGCACCGGCCGATTTCCGGCCTGCCCGCACCTTGGATCATAAATGGAAAAAATCACAAGGGCCGCTCAAGCTCGATCTCGTCGAGACGCCCGACATCCTGCTCGCCGCGAGCCGCCTGAAGCGCCCTGGCCAGGTCGTGGTCGGATTTGCGGCGGAGACGGACATGCCTTTGGAACACGCCCGGCGCAAGCTCATCGACAAGGACCTCGACCTGATTGTGGTCAACGACGTGACGAAGCCAGGAGCAGGCTTCGAAGTGGACACCAACCAGGTCACGCTCATCGCGAAGGACGGATCGACGGAGGCCCTGCCGGTCATGGAAAAGCACAGAGTGGCGGATCACATCCTGACCCGCGTTCGGCAGGTCGTTCGCGTGTCGGACGGTGAGCGGCCTTTATGACCGCTCGGACCGCCCGCGTCGCGGAGGTGGTGGTCGATGGGACGGCGCTGTTTTTGGACAAGCGGTTCGATTACGCCGTTCCAGCGGGGATGGATGTCTCGCCGGGCGTGCGCGTGGTGGTGCCGCTGCGGGACTCGTTCCGGTCCGGCATCGTCTGGGCGGTGCGGGAGGCCGAAGATGCAGGCCGGCTTCGTCCGCTCGCGCGCGTGATGGATCGAGTTCCCGTGCTCACGCCGGATCAGATGCGCATGGCGGAGTGGCTCTGCGACCGCTATGCCGCCACACTGCCCGAGGCTGTGTCGGCCATCTTGCCGGGGGCATTTCGCGTGCGCGTCCGGAAAGTCATCGTTCCCAGTGCGGATGCGTCCGTCCCAGACGACGTGCAAGCCTCGGCGCTCTTTCGCTGGATCGCCGACGCCGAGCCAGAGTGGAGCGAGCTTCGCGCGCGTTCCAAGGCGGACGAACGTGCTGTCCGGGCGTGGTTGGAGGCCGGTTTCGTCCGGGAAGAGATCCGGGTGGACGAGGCGGTGGGCGAGAAGCGGCGGGCCTACCTCGTCGCCTGCGCGCCAGACGAGGATCTCAGGCTCGAGGCGGAGCGCCGGCGTCGGCGCGCGCGGCGCCAGAGTGAAATCTTGCTGCGACTTGCAGACGAGCGCGAGGTACTTTGGGATCGGCAGGCGTATCCGCCCTCGTCCGTGGCGCCCCTCATCGAGGCGGGACTGGTGGCTGTGGCGGAGCGGCGCGTGAGACGGGCTTTTGCCTCGCTCGACGAAGACGCGCCTTGGCCCGAGCTCACGACGTATCAGGCGGCCGCGGTGCGCGCGCTCAGCGAGATGGCCGGACAGGGCCATGGCGTGGCGCTGCTGCACGGCGTGACCGGCAGCGGCAAGACCGAGGTGTACATGCACCTGATTCGCGCGGCCATCGAAGACGAGGGGCAGGCCCTTGTGCTTGTGCCGGAGATTGCCCTTACGCCGCAGCTTGTGCAGAGGTTCGAGCGGAGGTTCGGAAGCCGGGTTGCCGTCCTGCATTCGGGATTGTCGCTCGGCGAGCGGCGCGAGGAGTGGACGCGGGTTCTCGAGGGAGACGCAAGCGTGGTCATCGGGGCGAGATCGGCGGTCTTTGCGCCGATGCGCAAGCTTCGGCTGGTCGTGATCGATGAGGAACACGAGCCGTCGTACAAGCAGGAAGATGCGCCCCACTACGACGCGCGCGAAGTGGCCATGTGGCGCGCGCGGGAGGCCGGGGCGCTCGTGGTCTTGGGATCGGCGACGCCATCGCTCGCGTCCATGTTTCGGGTGGAACGAGGCGGCGCGAGGCTTGTCTCCTTGCCGGTTCGGGCGAATCGACGGCCGCTGCCGCCGGTGGACGTGATCGACATGCGCGAGGAGTTGCGCGCGGGAAACCGGTCGATTTTCAGCCGCAGGCTCGCCGCGGAGCTGGAGCGCACGGTGGCCGAGGGCATGCAGGCCATCCTGTTTCTGAATCGCCGAGGCTACGCGCACGCAGCGCTATGCAGAGCGTGCGGCCACAGCATGGAGTGTCCGCGCTGCGACATTCACCTGACGGTCCACCGGCAGACGAGCGGGCACGTCCTTGTGTGCCACTACTGCGGGCACGAGGAGCCACTCGTCCGCCGCTGCCCCACTTGCGGCGAAGATGCGCTGGTCCCGTATGGACTCGGGACCGAGCAGGTGGAGCAGCACCTGCTGCGCACGTGGCCCGCGATGCGCGTATTGCGGATGGATTTGGACACCACGCGGCGAAAGGGAGCGCTTGAGTCCATCATCGATCGGTTCCAGCGGGGCGAAGCGGACGTGCTCGTGGGCACGCAGATGATCGCGAAGGGGCTCGACTTTCCGCGCGTGCGGCTGGTGGGGGTCGTGGCGGCCGACGCGATGCTCACGCTTCCAGACTATCGCGCGAACGAGCGCGCCTTTCAGCTGCTCACGCAGGTGGCCGGACGCGCAGGACGCGCAGACACGGACGGCATCACGCTCATCCAGACGTATCAGCCCGGGCATCGCGCCATCGAAGCGGCGAAGTCCCACGACTACCGCATGTTCTACGAGCGCGAGCGGGAGAGCCGCGAATTCTTTCGCTATCCGCCGTTTTGCGAACTGGCGGTTTTCCTCGCCTCGCATTCGGAGGAGCGGCTGGCGCGCGGCGCCGCGGCGCGGTTCGAGCGGGAACTCGCGCGTTCGCCGTCTGCGGCGTCCTTGACCGTGCTGCCGGCGGGGCCAAGCGGCATTCGGCGGATCGACAACGTGTATCGGTATCAGGTTGTGATGAAGTACGCGGCGTGGCAGGATGTGAAAGAGGACGTTGTGCGCGCGTACCGATTGGTGAAGGAGAAGATGAACCGGCTGGGCGGATCCGCCGTGCTCGACGTCAATGCCCAACGGATCGGTTGACATATCGGGAGGGGATGAACGATGGCCATTCGCATCATTCGCAAAGGGGAGGATCCGGTGCTGCGGCAGAAGGCGCATGTCGTGACGCAGTTCACCCCGGCCATTCACCGGCTCCTCGACGACATGGCGGAGACCATGTACGACGCCGACGGGATTGGCCTCGCGGCCAATCAGATTGGGATTCTCAAGCGCCTCGTCGTGATTGACGTGCAGCCGAAGGAGGACAGCTTCCAGAAGCGCGCCTGGATTGAGCTTGTCAACCCGGAGATTATCGAGCGAAGCGGGGTGCAGCGCGAGCGCGAGGCGTGTCTCTCTCTGCCGGGGCTCTCGGGCGTGGTGGAGCGCGCCGCCTACGTGCGGGTGCGGGCCCAGAACCGGTACGGCGAATTCTTTGAAATTGAGGGCCGCGATCTGCTGGCGCGCTGCCTGCAGCACGAGATTGATCACCTGGACGGCATCCTGTTCACGGACTACCTGCGGCCCGAGGAAATCGAGCGCCAGCCGGTCGGAGAGTCGTCGAGATGACGGTTCGAGCGCTGTTTTGCGGGACGCCGGATTTTGCGGTGCCGAGCCTCGATGCGCTCTGCCGCTTGGGCTACGAGGTGGTCGTCATCACGCAGCCAGACAGGCCTCGCGGGCGATCCCGGACGCTGGCGCCGCCTCCGGTCAAAGTGCGAGCGCTGGAAATCGGCCTTCCGGTCTGGCAGCCCGAGCGCCTGCGAGACGCGATGGAGGACATCCGCCGTTTCGCGCCGGATCTCATCATCACGGCCGCGTACGGCAAGATCCTGAGCGAGGCGCTGCTCTCCCTTCCGCGCGTCGGATCGGTCAACGTGCACGCGTCCCTTCTCCCCCGTTGGCGCGGTGCGGCGCCCATCCAGCGCGCCATCTGGGCCGGCGACGCGGAAACCGGCATCACGCTGATGGAAATGGTGCGCGATCTCGACGCGGGGCCCATTTTGGCGCAGGAGCGCGTGACCATCGAGCCGACGGACACGGCCGGATCGCTGCACGACAAATTGGCTCGGCTCGGCGGCGAGGTGTGCGAGCGGTATCTCCCGCTTTATGTCGCCGGCGAGCTTGTGCCCGTGCCCCAGCCGGCTGAAGGGGTCACGTACGCCGAAAAGGTGACGCGCGAGGACGAGTGGATCGACTGGACAAAAAGCGCGGCCGAGATCGACAGGCAGGTGCGGGCGCTCGCGCCGGTGCCGGGGGCGACTGCCGCGCTCACCACGGGCGAGGAGCTGAAGATCCTCAACGGCCGTCCCGTGAACATGGAGCCCTTCGGCGATCCCGGCGAGGTCAAGCCGCGCGGCGAAGTGGTTTGGGTGTCGTGCGGCGCGGGCATCTACGAGATCCTCGAGTTAAAGCCGAGTGGTCGCCGCGCGATGCCAGCGGGCGCGTTTTGGCGCGGGCTGCGCGGAGAAGGCGTGCGCATGAGGGGGAGCGCGAGGGATGATGGCTGAGGGTAGGCGGCGCGCGTACCAGGCGCTCATCCGGGTGGAACGGGACGGGGCGTACCTCAACGTCGCCCTCCAGGAGGCGCTCGCAGGCGCAGGCGTGGACGAACGGGACCGCGCGCTGGCCACTGAAATCGCCTATGGGACATTGCGCCGGCAGATCACGCTCGACCGACTGTTGTCGCCGCTCGTGCGTCGGCCTATCTCGAAACTCGACCCTGAGGTGCGCGTCATCTTGCGGATGAGCGCGTACCAGATGACCTGGCTCGACCGCGTTCCGGCGTATGCCGCGGCAAACGACGCGGTCGAACTCGCCAAGCGGCATCGACCACAGGCGTCAGGCTTCGTGAACGCGGTGCTTCGCCAATACGCCGAGCGCGCGCAAGAGTGGGAGAGTTTGCTCAAGAAGGCCCTCGCGGGGGCGAAGGACGTCGACCGCTGGTCGGTCATGTACAGTGTGCCGGCCTGGATTGTGGAGCGGCTCGTGGCGGATCATGGGGCGGAGCGAGTTCTCGCCGCGCTCGCTTCGATGAATGAGCCGGCGCCGATGTCGCTCCGCGCCAATCGCCTGCGCGGATCCCGCGAGGAGACCGTCGCTCGGCTGGCGCAGGAGGGCGCTATGGCGGTGCCCGCCGCGCTGGCAGAGGACGGCCTGCGAGTGCGGGGGCAGGTCGACGTGACGCGCTTGCGGGCGTATCAGGACGGCTACGTGACCCTTCAGGACGAGGGAGCTATGCTCGTGGCGCCGCTTCTTCGCCCGGAGCCTGGCATGCGCGTGGTGGACCTGTGCGCGGCGCCGGGTGGCAAGACGACGCATCTGGCCGAGCTGATGGGCGATCGCGGCGAGATCGACGCCTACGACGTCACCGTGGCAAAGGTTCGCGCCGTCCGGCAACAGGCGGAGCGACTTGGCCTGCGAAGCATTCACCCGAGGCTCGGCGACGGCCGGCAGGTGGAACCGGAGGAACCGTACGACGCGGCGCTCGTGGACGCGCCCTGCACAGGCCTTGGCGTCATGCGCCGTCGGCCGGATCTGCGATATCGGCGGCGCCCCGAGGACGTCGCGCAGTTGGCGAAGCTTCAGCAGTCCTTGCTGCGCCGCGCGTGTGCCATCGTCCGGTCCGGCGGCTGCGTCGTGTACTCGACGTGCACACTGTTGAACGAGGAGAATGAGTCCGTCGTGCGAGAGGTCGCGTCCGATCCGGCCGTGGGCGTTCGCATCGAGGACATCGGAGGCGACTTGGCGCCGGCGCTGGCGACTCGTGTGGGAGAGCGCACGGCCGGTTTCCTGCTTTGGCCGGACTGGCACGAGACGGACGGATTTTTCATGGCGCGCCTGCGCCGAATTTGACGGTCGGCTTCGCCAGGGAGGTGAGACGATGGTCCATTTGTATGATTTCACGCTCGAGGAGTTGCGCGACTGGGTGGTGCAAGAACTCGGCGAGCGGCCATTTCGCGCGGTTCAATTGTACGAGTGGATGTACCAGAAGCGGGCGAAGTCGTTTGAAGAGATGACGAATCTCCCGAAGGCGCTTCGCCAACGTTTGAACGAGATGGCTTACCTGCGGTCCGCCAAGCAGGTCGTGCGACAGGATTCCAAGGTGGATCCGACGACGAAATTTCTGCTCGCCTGGCCGGACGGCGTCACGGTCGAATCGGTGTTGATGCGCCACAACTACGGAAATAGCGTCTGTGTGTCGTCTCAGGTCGGGTGCAAGATGGGCTGCACGTTCTGCGCGTCCACGCTCGGAGGCATGATCCGCCACATGACCGCGGGCGAGATGGTGGAGCAGGTGATGCACAGCCAGGCGCTGTTGGACGAAGTGGGGCAGCGCGTGTCCTCCGTCGTGGTCATGGGTTCCGGTGAGCCGATGGACAACTACGATCAAGTTATGCGATTCATCGACATCATCACGAACCAACACGGTCTCAACATCGGACAGCGCCACATCACGGTGTCGACCGTCGGGCTGGTCCCCGGCATTCGCCGTCTTGCGGAAGAAGGCCGTCAAATCACGCTGGCTGTATCTCTACACGCGCCGAACGACGCCATCCGCGGGCGCATGATGCCCGTGAACAAGGCGTACCCGATTGCCAAGTTGATGGAGGCATGTCATGATTACTATCGAAAAACGGGACGCCGAATCTCGTTCGAATACGCGCTGGTGGCAGGCGAGAACGACAGCCTCGAGTGCGCCCAAGAGTTGGCGGAGTTGCTGAAGGGTTTACCGTGCCACGTCAACCTGATTCCAGTGAACGATGTGCCTGAGCGCGGTTATCGCCGCACGGACAGGAAGCAGATCTTCGCATTTTGGCGCGCGCTGTTGGATGCGGGTGTGAACGCCACCATTCGCCGCGAGATGGGACACGACATCGCGGCGGCGTGTGGACAGCTTCGCGCTCAATACGCGAACCGGCAAGCCTGAGGCGGCCCGTACGCTCGATGAAGCTCGGTTCGGGAGTCGAGGTGTTGAGATGATCTACGCGGCGAAGTCTCATATCGGGCTGGTGCGCACCATGAATCAGGACGGCTACGCGGTTGTGGACGATTTGCCGGTGGGCGTCCTATTCGTGGTGGCCGACGGCATGGGGGGACCTCAGGCCGGGGATGTGGCCAGCCGGATCGCCGTGGAACGGGTGAGTGAATACGTCGGACGGCATCTCTCGGCCGAGGCGAACCCGCGGGAGGTCGTTTCGTCGGCCATCGCGGACGCGAACGAAGAGATTTACAGGCAGGCGGCGGCAGTGCCCGAATACGCCGGCATGGGAACTACCATCGTGTGCGCGCTCGCCCTCGCGGACAGGATGGTGGTGGCTCACGTAGGAGATAGCCGCGCGTATGCGTTGACCGGCGGCGAGTTCCGCCAGGTCACAGAAGATCACAGCCTTGTTGCCGAACTGGTGCGGCGAGGCCATCTGTCTGCCTCGGAAGCCAGGCATCACCCGCAGCGCAATATTGTGACGAGGTCCCTTGGCACCGAGCCCGTGAGTCTTCCAGATCTGACGGAGGTGCCGTGGCGGGAGGGCGATGTCCTGCTTCTGTGTTCGGACGGGCTTTCGAATTTGGTGGAAGATGATGAACTGAAAGTGTTCCTGGAACAGGCGCGTGAGGCACGTGCAAAGCGAGACGTGTCCGCGGCCGTGGACGCGATGATCCAGCTTGCGCTCGACCGGGGCGGGACGGATAACGTCACCGCACTTGTCGCGGTGCATCGAGAGGAGGATACCATCGGATGACGGCGCGCGCGCTCGGGGGTCGTTACCGTCTCGAGCAGAAAATCGGCGAAGGCGGCATGGCGGAAGTGTATCGCGCCATCGATACGCTCCTCGATCGCACGGTGGCCGTGAAGATGCTGCGCAGCCAATACGCGGAGGACGAGGAGTTCGTTCGCCGTTTTCGTCAGGAGGCGCAGGCTGCTGCGCGCCTTTCCCATCCGAACATCGTCAATGTGTACGATGTGGGCGTAGAGGACGGCCAGCAATACATCGTGATGGAGTACGTCGACGGTCCCACGTTGAAGGACGTGATCGTCGAGCGCGCACCGCTCCCGGTCGAGGAAGTGATCCGCATCAGCAAGCAGATCTGCTCGGCCTTGCAGCATGCGCACGAGCTGCACGTGGTTCACCGCGACATCAAGCCGCACAACATTCTCCTGACGAAGAGCGGCCAGGTCAAGGTGGCCGACTTCGGCATCGCCCGGGCCGCGACCGGACAGACCATTGCGCATCGCCAGGCGACGACGGTGTTGGGATCGGTTCACTACTTTTCGCCCGAACAGGCGAGAGGGGGTCCCACAGACGCGAAAAGCGATATCTATTCCCTTGGGGTCGTCATGTACGAGATGCTGACGGGTAGACTCCCCTTTGAGGGCGACTCCCCCGTGAGCGTCGCGCTCAAGCACCTCAGGGAGCCGTTCGTTGAACCGCGCCAGCTGAACAAAGACATTCCGCAGAGCGTGGAGAACATCGTTTTGCGCTGTCTCGTCAAGGAGCCGGAAGGCCGTTACCCCAACATGGCCGCGGTGATGGCCGATCTCGACGCTGCGCTCGAGCGCCCCAATGTCCCGAAGTTCGTCTCACCTAGCGGTATGGACGACAAGACCATCGTGGTGCCTGCGATGGGGGATCGCCTGAGCGAGGCTCTGAAATCTGCGGAGGCCCAAGGTGGACGGGGCGAGGCCGAGGGAGCGCGCGCGTCCAAACCGCCGATGGCACCCTGGAAACGGGCGAGTCTCATTGCAGGCATTGTGGTGTTGTCGCTGGCGGCGCTCGGCCTCGGCGGCTACGCGGCCATCGTGATTGTGACGAGGCTTCTCACCGTGCCGAACGTCGAACTGCCGTCTGTCGTCGGGAAGCCGGTGGCCTCGGCCGTGGCCACGCTGGAAGCGGCGGGCTTTTCCAGGCAACAGATTCAGGAGAAGTTTGAGCCCAATCTGAAGGCTGCATCTGGGATTGTGTATCAGCAGTCACCCGCGGGCAACACCCAGGTGAAGAAGACGCGAGACATCACGCTCTACGTCAGCCAGGGCGCGCCGAAGGTGGCGGTTCCGGACGTGACCAATGAGCCGCTGGATCAGGCCAAGCAGGCGCTCGTGAGCGCCGGATTTTCAGCCAACAACATTGTCGTTCAGACGGAGACGAGCACTTCTGTGCCGTCGGGGGACGTGATCTCGAGCAATCCGGCGCCTGGGACGCAGGTTCCCATCACGTCGAAGATCACCCTCACGGTGAGCCAGCAGCAATACGTCACGGTGCCGAAACTCGTGGGGCTTACACTTCAACAGGCGGAGGCGGCCATTCAAGCGGCGGGCCTCACCTTGGGCACCGTGACGCCGAGCGATCTCGTCAACCAGAATCCGCTCGTTTCCTATGCGTACCCGTATATCCAGGGGGATCGCGTGCCCGTCGGATCGACCATCAATCTGTATGTCGTGCCGAACCCTGCCTCCATCCCGCCGTCTAATGGGACGGGGAACGACACGGGCAACGCGGCGAACGGCGGATCGCAAAACGACCTCGGCAACGCGGCAGGGTTGGGCAATGGCAGTACCAACAGCGCGGCCGGCGACAATTCCGCGGGGGATACCGGAAACGCTACCCAACCCACGGCCCAGTCAGCGCCCCAACCGCAGCCGCCAGGCAAGGCGGCGCCTGGTCATCTGAAGCATAAAGGGCATTGAGGAGGTGCGCGGTGAGAGAAGGGCGTGTCATTCGCGCCATCAGCGGATTTTTTGACGTGTTCGACGATGGTCAGGTCCGCCGTTGCCGTGCGCGCGGCGTGTTCAAGGTCAAGGGTACGACTGTCTTGGTGGGGGATTTCGTCCGCTACGAGCCCGTCGGGGCGCAGGAGGGCATCATTCGCGAGGTGCTTCCACGCCGGACCGAGCTCATCCGTCCCCCCATTGCCAACGTCGATCACGTCGTCGTCGCGTGTTCCTTTGTGACGCCTGACCTGAGCTTTTACATGCTCGACAAAACCCTACTTCAGGTCAGCGTCGCGGGCGTGGAACCGACCATTGCGTTCACAAAGGCGGATTTGGTATCTCCGGAGCGCGCGGCCGCGACGGTCGACCTGTACCGCCGCCTGGGCTACGAAGCCGTCGCCGTGGCGGCCAAACAGGGCGAGGGGGTAAGCCTACTCCGAGCGCGCCTTCAGGGCCGTGTGACGGTTCTCGCGGGGCCGTCTGGTGCAGGCAAGTCCACGCTGGCCAACGCTCTTGCGCCGGGGATCTCGTTCAAGACCGGCGAGGTGAGCGAGAAAATTGGCAGAGGACGGCAGACCACGCGTCACGTGGAACTGGTGCGGCTGGACGACGACACGTGGATGGCGGACGCGCCGGGGTTCAGCCAGCTTCAGGTGCCGGTGGCGTCGCGCGAGGTGAGACTCCATTTTCCAGAGTTTCGGCCTTTGGCGCAGGAATGCGCCTATCGAGATTGCCTTCACCTGGATGAGGACAACTGTGCGGTGAAGCGGGCGGTGGAGGAGGGCCATATTCCTGCCACCCGTTACATGTCCTACAGGCAGCTGTATGAGGAAGCGCGCGAACAGGAGTTGAACGCGTACTGATGAAGACACCGGTGATTGCTCCTTCGATTCTGTCGTCAGACTTTGCTCGGCTGCGCGACGAGGTCGACGAGGTCATCCAGGCTGGGTGCGATTGGATACATATTGATGTGATGGATGGTCACTTTGTGCCCAATCTCACCCTTGGCCCTCTCGTCGTCAAGGCTCTGCGGCGCCATGTGCAAGCGACGTTCGACGTGCACCTGATGGTCGAATCGCCCGAGCGATGGATCACGGCCTTTGTCGATGCCGGCGCCGACATCCTGACCGTGCACTACGAAGCGACGCCACACGTGCATCGCGCGCTGCAGATGATCCGCGAGTCTGGCCGCAAGGCAGGTTTAGCGCTCAATCCGGGCACGTCTCCGGATGGGTTGTCGTACCTTCTCGCCGATGTCGATCTCGTCCTTGTCATGACGGTGAATCCCGGCTTTGGGGGGCAATCGCTCGTGCCGAGCACGCTGGCCAAGGTCGCGGAAATTCGCCGCATGTTGGACGACGCTGGCCGTCAGGACGTGCACGTGGAAGTAGATGGAGGCATTCACGCGGGAACCATCCGTCAGGCGAGAGACGCGGGTGCCGATGTGTTTGTAGCAGGGTCAGCCGTGTTTGATCAACCCAATCGCGCACGCGCGATTGAGGCCCTCCGCGCGGCGCTTGGCGAGTGAAATGAATTCGCGAGCTCGTCCTGGCACATTTCGACAGGGGGCGCATATACATAGCTAGCGACAGACGCCTATGCCCTCGAGGCAGAGCGGGACTTGCGGCGGGTCAGACTCCGCTCCGACAATGGCGCAGGTTGTTCGAGGGGGGTAGAGGTCGTGAAGGTCTACACCATCAAATTGCCGCGCTTCCTGGGTGGAATTGTGAAGGCTGTGCTCAGCACATTTACGAAGGACGAATGAAGCGAGACGTAAGAGCACTCATGCGAAACCATCCATACAAAGAAAAAAGCACCTCAAAGGTGCTTTTTTCTTGTTCAGATGGCGCGCTTCACCTTGCCTGCCTTGAGGCAGCGGGTGCAGACGCGGATGCGCTTCACGGAGCCGTCGACGACGGCGCGCACGTTCTGCAAATTCGGATACCAGCGCCGCTTCGTGAGAATGTGAGAGTGGCTGATTTTGTTGCCGACTTGCGGACCCCGGCCACACACTTCGCAACGGCGAGCCATGCGAGCACCTCCGTTCCCTCAAAGTGTATGAATCGGAAACCTCACGCGTGGGCTTTTGCGTGATGAACCTCGCCTAGCTTAGCATATTCGCCGAGAATCCCGCAACCGTCCTTCCAGGCGCCTTTCTGGGTATAGTACAATGAGGCAGAGTCGTGCCGCCGTGGGCGGCGTTCACACGGGGAGGGCAGCGCATTGTCGCTCAAATCGCTGTCCGTGCGCGCGCTGCCGGGTGTAGGCCCGCAGAAGGAGCGAGCACTCGAAGCGCTCGGCATCCGAACGGTCGACGACTTGTTGCACACGTATCCGTTTCGATATGACGAGCGAGCGGAGAAGCCGTTTCCCGACTGGCGCGATGGCGATCGCGTCACAGCGCGGGCTGTCGTCGAAGGCCCCGTGCAAGTGAGGTGGCGCGGTTCGAAGTCCATCATGACGGCGCGCGTGCGCGTAGACGGCCAGCACCCGGTCGTGTGCCTGTGGTTTTCCCAACATTACTTGCGTTCCAAGCTGTCCGACGGGCGGTTCATTGTGGTGACAGGCAAATGGAACGAAGCGCTGCGCCGCTTGGTCGTCAGCGAGACATCGTTTGAGGTCGGGACCCACGCACCTGCGCTAGTGCCGGTATACCGCGCAAACAAAGATCTGTCGACGAAGGCCATCCATCAACTGATCTTGAAGGCCCTGGAACACTACGCGGAAGACATCCAGGAGTCTCTCCCGTACGCGCTCATGCGCAAGTACCGGCTTTGGACGCATCGAGATGCGCTCGTCGGCATCCACCGTCCCCAATCGCTCGAGGACGTCCGTCAGGCCCGTCGGCGGCTCGTGTTTGAAGAGTTTCTTTTGTTTCAAATTCAGCTCCAGTGGCTTCGCGCAAAGCGCGAGGAGCCCGCGGGGCGCGCGCAGCCCGTGCCGAGTGACGCGCTGAACGCGTTTGAGGCCCTCTTGCCTGTTCCGATGACGAGCGCGCAGCGGCGCGCGTGCGAGGACATTTTGCGCGATCTTCAGCGCCCCGTGCCGATGACGCGCCTGATTCAAGGGGACGTCGGATCGGGCAAGACGTGGGTGGCCCTTTTTGCCTGCTTTGCGGTCCACCTCGCGCGCGGGCAGTCTGCGCTCATGGCGCCCACTGAAATCCTCGCCGAGCAGCACGCGAGGCTCGCACACCAGTTGCTCGGCCCTGCCGGCGTTCGCGTGGAGCTTTTGACGGGTTCCGTGACCGGACGCGAGCGGGATCGCGTGCTGGCAGGCCTCGCTTCCGGGGACGTATCGCTGGCCGTCGGTACGCACGCTCTCTTGTCCGAAGGGGTCGAGTTTCGCGATCTCGCCCTGCTCGTCACCGATGAACAGCATCGCTTCGGCGTCGCGCAGCGCGCGAGGCTGCGAGAGAAGGGCCGGGCGCCGGACGTTCTCATGTTGTCGGCGACGCCGATTCCGCGGACGCTCGCGCTCGCCATCTACGGTGACATGGACGTGTCCGTCCTGAACGAGTTGCCAAAGGGCCGGAAGCCCATTCAGACCCTTGCGGTGCCGTCCAAAGACGAGGAAACCGCTCTTCGCCTCATCCGCAAAGAGTTGGCGCGCGGGCGCCAAGCCTACATCGTCGCGCCGGCCATCGAGTCGTCGGAACGCGACGACGTGGCGTCCGTCACCCAGTTGTACGAGCGCGTGCGCGAGTACCTGGCGGGATTTCGCGTGGAGCTCCTGCACGGTCGGATGCCAAGTGCGGATAAAGAGCGCATGATGCGCGCGTTTCGCGACGGCGACATCCACGCGCTCGTCGCGACGACCGTGATCGAGGTCGGCATCGACGTGCCCAATGCCACCGTGATGGCCATCTATGGCGCGGAGCGCTTCGGTTTGGCGCAATTGCATCAACTTCGCGGGAGAGTCGGGCGAGGGCCTCATCCGAGTTACTGCCTGCTCATTCACGACGCATCGTCCGAGGCGGCGCGCGCGCGAATCGAGACCATGCTGCAGACGAACGACGGGTTTGAGATCGCGGAGCGGGATCTCGAGTTGCGCGGGCCTGGGGAACTGTTCGGCCTGAGGCAGAGCGGTCTTCCGGAGTTCGCGTTGGGCGATCTCGCCCGCGATTACCGGATCATGGAGGTTGCGAGGGAAGAGGCGCTGGCGCTCCTCAGGCGGGATGATTTTTGGTACGCCCCGTGGGCCGAAGGTCTGCGTCACGCGCTGAAGGAGGCCATGGACAAGGTTTCGTATCGAGACTGATGGCCACCATGGGTGGATCGAAGTGACATCTATAATTCCACCTCCCCCGAACATACTACGGTACACCAGGGGGAGGTGAAGGGTGATGGCAAACCAGAACGGAAGCAACAAGGTGCTCGTGCAGGGCGCCAACCGCGCGCTGGATCAGATGAAGTACGAAATCGCGACGGAGTTCGGCGTTCAGCTGGGCCCCGACACGACCGCTCGCCAGAACGGCTCTGTGGGCGGCGAGATCACGAAGCGCCTGGTGGCTTACGCCGAGCAGCAGCTTGCTGGTCACTGAATAAGGTTCGACGAGGGTTGGCGCAAGCCAACCCTCGTCGCGTGATGAAAACGCCACCCCGCGCACTATAATGAGACTTGACCCTGCAATGCATGTGAGAGGCGGGATGGCATATTCGTATAACGAGAGCGGCCTTGTACGCCTTTCCGAAGCGCGCGTACACATTTTGTCTTCGGCGTTTTGTCGACTCCGGGATCAGTCGCCGGGCCATTCCGTGGTTCATTCGCCATTACAACGTTGAGCTTTGCGACATTGCGGGAGACTTGTCTGACTACCATACCCTCGGCGAGTTTTTTGCTCGGAAACTTCGCCACGGAGCACGCCCCATCGGGGACGGGGTTACGTCGCCGACGGACGGGCTCGTGCGGGAGGTTGGCCGCTTGCAGGGTCGCCTTTGGGTGAAAGGGGCCCTGTTCGATCTCGCCCAGTTGGTTCAGGATGATCGCCTTGCGGACGAGTTATCGGGCGGATACGTCGTCACGGTGTATTTAAGCCCACGGGATTATCATCGCATTCACGCGCCCGTGGACTGCGCGCCAGAACGCGTGTGGCGAATTCCGGGCACGCTGTTTCCGGTCAACCCCGCGTCTACGCGCGTCATTCCAGGTCTTCTCGCGAGAAATGAACGGGTCGTGACGCGCTTTTCCTCTCCTCTAGGGCCTTTTGCCATGGTCATGGTTGGCGCCTGCGGGGTGGGGACTATCCGCCTACGATACGCCGTGAGCCGGGGGCGACGGCTCAAACTCATCCCGGGCCAAGCCTATCGCCGGGGCGAGGAAATTGGACACTTCGCGCTCGGGTCGACCGTCCTTGTGCTTTTCCCTCCGTCCTGGGGCCTCGAGTGGTCGGTGGAAGTCGGCGATCACGTGCGGATGGGACAAAGTCTAGCAACAGTATCCATGGAGTGAAATGGTTAGGAAGAACCTCGTACTTGCTGCGCGGATCGAAAACTTGTACATTGGTAGGGAAGTCAGTAGTGCTAGCGGAATGTTGGGGTGAAGACATAACGTGAAGATTATCATTGCTGGCGGTGACGGGTTTTGTGGATGGCCGACGGCGCTCCATTTCTCCGAGCGCGGTCATGAAGTGGCCATTGTGGACAACTGCATCCGCCGCGAGTGGGACAAAGAACTCGGGACCCGCTCGCTGACGCCCATCGCCACCATTCAGGAGCGTCTGGCGGCTTGGAAAGAAATCTCGGGCAAAGACATCAAGCTGTATTATGGCGACCTGCAAGATTACGAGTTTGTTCGCCACGTCTTCGAGGACTTCGAGCCGGAGGCGTTTGTCCACTTTGCCGAGCAGCGCTCGGCTCCGTACTCGATGATTGACCGCGACCACGCCGTGTTCACGCAGGTGAACAACGTGGTGGGCACGCTCAACGTCCTCTTTGCCATCAAAGAGACGGTACCCGACTGTCACCTCATCAAATTGGGTACAATGGGCGAGTACGGAACCCCCAACATCGACATCGAAGAGGGGTACATTCGGATTCAGCACAAGGGGCGCGAGGACGTCCTGCCCTATCCGAAGCAGCCCTTCTCGTTCTATCACCTTTCGAAGGTACACGACAGCCACAACATCATGTTTACCTGCAAGGCGTGGGGCATTCGTGCCACGGACCTCAACCAGGGCGTCGTGTACGGACTCTGGACGGACGAGACGCGCCGGGACGAAAGGCTGTACAACCGCGTCGACTACGACGGCGTGTTTGGGACCGCGCTCAACCGGTTCTGCGTGCAGGCTGCGGTCGGTCATCCGCTTACGGTCTACGGGAAAGGCGGACAGACGCGCGCGTTCCTGGACATTCGGGACACGCTGCAGTGCATTGAGCTCGCGGCGCTTCATCCCGCGGATCGCGGTGAATTCCGCGTCTTCAACCAGTTCACGGAGCAGTTCTCCGTCCTCCAACTGGCCGAGCGCGTGCAGAAGGTGGCCCGCGAGATGGGCCTCGATGCGGAGATCGAGCATTTGCCGAATCCGCGCGTCGAGAAGGAGGAGCATTACTACAACGCTGTCCACACGAAGCTGCTCGACCTCGGCCTGAAGCCGCACTATCTCTCGGACGAGCTCATTCGCGAGCTCATCCAGACCGCCGAGCGCTATCGCCATCGCGTCGATTTTGACGTGATCCGCCCGAAAGTGACCTGGAGGTAACGGTGAGCATGAGGATCGCGATGTTTACGGAGACGTTTCTGCCGTCGACCGACGGGATCGTCACGAGGCTCTGTGCCACGCTGAAATATTTGGAGCGAGAGGGCCACGAGGTGCTGTTATTCGCCCCGTCAGGATCGCCGGAGACCTACGCTTCCGCAACCATCGTCGGGATCCCTGCGATGCCGTTTATCCTGTATCCGGAAAAGCGGTATTCCCTGCCGCTGCCGCGCATCGGTAAGCATTTGCGGGCGTTTCGGCCAGACCTCATTCACGTGGTGAATCCGGCATTCCTCGGCATCGGAGGCATCTACTACGCGTGGAAGTCTCATCTGCCGCTGGTGGCGTCGTATCACACCAACGTACCGGCCTACGCTCGCCACTACAAGTTGGAGTTTCTCGAACCGCTGTTGTGGTGGTATTTTCGAACGCTGCACAACCGGGCTCACCTGAATCTCGCCACGTCGCGCGCGACGCTGCGAGAACTGGAACGCCAGGGGTTTCAGAATCTGGAACTCTGGGAGCGCGGCGTGGACGTCGAGCTGTTCCGAAACGCTCCGTACAGTGAGGAAATGCGCCGTCGCCTAGCACCCGAAGCGAAGCCGGGAGATCGCGTCCTGCTGTACGTCGGGCGCTTGGCGTCCGAAAAGAACATTGAGCGCATGCGCCCGGTCTTAGACGCCATCCCGGACCTTCATCTCGCCATCGTCGGCGACGGCCCGCACCGCCCCGAACTCGAGCGCGTGTTCGCCGGGACGCGGACCCACTTCACCGGATACCTCCATGGGGAGGAACTGGCGCAGGCGTATCGCGCCGCGGACGCATTCTTGTTTCCGTCGACCACGGAGACGCTCGGGCTGGTCTTGTTCGAGGCGATGGCGGCCGGACTTCCCATCGTGGCGGCGGATAGTCCCCCCACGCGCGAGGTCCTGGAGGACGGCCGAGCCGGGTTGATCTTCGATCCCGATTCCACCGAGTCCCTTATTGCGACCGTCGAGATCGTGATGCGCGACGAGGCGAGGCGAGAGGCGGTCAGGCAGCGGGGCCTGGCCATCGCGGAGCAGCTGGACTGGGAGGGGCCAAGTAAGCAACTGCTCGGTCACTACGAGCGAGTCTTGCAGTCGTTCAGCGTCGTCGCGGGCGCCGTCACTGGCACCCGCTGACGGCGCCTTTCTTATGGCAGGTGGGAGGCGATGTCCGCCTCAATCCGGCGGGCGATGCGAAGGAGTCGGGCGTCGCCGCCAGGTTTTCCCACAATCTGAAGCCCCATCGGCAAGCCCGACACTTGGCCGGCCGGGATCGAGATGGCCGGCGCCCCCGATAAATTCCACGGATTCGTAAATCGCGTGAGGAGCGGCCGCACGGCGCGCTCTTCCCCGTGGATCCACACCGACTTTTCCCCCATGCGCGTCGCCGGAATGGGCGTCGCTGGAAGAAGGATGCAGTCGTACTGGGCGAACATGTCCCGAATGAAATGCCGGAAACGGGCTCGAAAGCGCAGACTCTCCGCGTAGGAGGCCGTGTCCACGCGCGCGCCCTCTTCCAGGCGCTCCCGGACGTCCTCGCCGTACGCGTCTTTGTGATCGGCGAGCCACGCTCGATGCGTCGCATACGCTTCCGCGCCCAGGATGTTCGCCTGATGGCGGGCGATCTCGTCCGCATCCAGCTCGATGGACCCCGCGATGTCGATGGTGCCGCGGCTTTGGAGGAGGTGGATGAGCCCCTCAAACCACGCGGACACCTCGGGTGCCGCAAATCGCTTGACCAAGCCCGGGACGACCGCTGCGCGTAGGCGCCCGGCTGGCGGTGGAGGCGAAAGCCAGGAGTCGGGATCGAGGCCTGCCATGACGGCGGTCACGATGGCCGCATCTTCGACGGAGTTCGCAAGTGCACCGACGTGATCGAGCGTTGGGGCGAGCGGGAGCACGCCGTCCGTTGGGATGAGGCCGTACGACGGCTTGAATCCGACGCACCCCGTCAGCGCGGCCGGAATGCGGACGCTGCCGCCGGTGTCGGTACCCACGCTGGCTTGCGCCAAGCCACCCGCGACCGAAGCGGCGCTGCCGCCGCTGGAGCCGCCGGTGATCCGACTCAGGTCGCGTGGGTTGCGCGCAGGCCCGAAGTGCGGATTCTCATTGGTCACGCCAAACGCGAATTCATGCAGGTGGGCTTTCCCAATGATGAGGGCGTGCGCGCGCTGGAGCCTCGCCACGCACACGGCTGTGCGATCCGGCACGTGTTCTCGGAACCGGCCATGCCCGTACGTCGTCGGGAGAAACGAGGTGTCGATAAGGTCTTTGACGCTGATGGGGATGCCCGCGAGCGGACCCAGTCCTTCGGGAAATCGCGCCGCCAGTTGGTCGATGGCACTCGCCTGTTGGCGGCATGTCTCGGTCGCCACGCACAGAAGTGCGTTCAGCCGTCCGTTTTCGCGTTCAATCGCGGCAAGCCACTGCGCGAGCGCGGCCGATGCGGAGAGACCTCGGCCCAGCTGGGCTACTTGCTGGCGAATCGAGGGGTTGTTGGGTGACAACGCCATCTCCTCCGTCCTCCAAGGCTCTACGTGCAGAAAAGGTGCCTAGGACGATTATAGCGGACGCGCATCTGGGCATGCGGAGCAAGGGCAGGTCCGGAAATGAAACGGGCCCCGCGCCCGGGTTTGCGCGAGGCCCTGCGTCAGCACGACTGACGCGTTCTGGGAGAGGAGAAACCGGAGGAAGAGTGGATGGGGATCGCCTCTTCGCACTCGGTTGCCACAACAGCTGTCGCCGTTGTCGTTCACAGAATGTCCAAAAGAAGGAACGGATATACGTCCCGTTGGCGCTCGCCCCTCGTTGTGATACGTTGGTGCAGAGAAAGGTGGCCCAGCCACCCGAGAGGAGATCAGGCATGCGGGTCATTGCGGGCAGGTGGCGCGGCATCTTGCTCGAGTCGCCGAGGAGCCAGGCGGTCCGGCCCACGACGGATCGCGTCAAGGAATCGATGTTCAATCTCATTCCGCACCGGTTGGAAGGACTCGTCATCGACCTGTTCGCCGGGACGGGGTCTCTTGGCATTGAGGCGCTGAGCCGGGGCGCATCGCGGGCCATTTTTGTCGACAAGGATCCCCGTTCGGCTCGGCTCGTGCGCCGCAACCTGGACCGCGTCGGCGCCGCGTCTCAGGCAGAGGTTTGGGTGCTGGACTGGGCGCGCGCCCTGCGGCGCTTTGAATCGTCTGGGGACGTCGCCACGTACGTGTTCGTGGATCCGCCGTATCACGCCGACCTGTGGATTCCGGTGCTTCAGGCGCTGCCGGCCTCTCGCGTGTCCGGGGCTGTCGTGTGCGAAACGCCGGCCTCACGCAGATTGCCCGACGAGGTGGGCGATTTTATCCTTCACAAGGCACGGGCATACGGCGACATCGCGGTTCGGATTTACAAGGGCCGATCTGACGTAGAGATATAGGAGGGGTCTTCATGCGCAAAGCCGTGTATCCTGGAACGTTTGATCCCATCACGCTCGGGCACGTGGACGTGATCGCGCAGGTCGCACCGCTCTTCGACGAACTCGTGGTCGCGGTCTTACACAATCCTTCGAAGCGCCCCTGGTTCGATCTCGACGAGCGGCTCGACATGATTCGGGAGGCCGTTCGCCCCTATCCCCACGTGCGCGTCGACGCGTTCACGGGGCTTCTCGTGGACTACTGCCGCTCGTCTGGAATTGCGTGCGTCGTGCGCGGCGTACGCAATCACGTCGACTTGCAGAACGAGATGGCCATGGCGCAAATGAATCGGGCTCTATACGCCGATCTCGTCACGCTCTTCATCCCGACCTCGCCCGAATGGTCGTTCGTCAGTTCGTCGCTCGTCAAGGATGTGGCCATGCACGGGGGCGATGTGTCGCGGTTTGTGACGCCGCGAGTAGCCGCGGCACTTACCGCGCGCGCGGAAGGGCGAGAGCAACGCCATGTCTGATGGACATCGGGCGCGCGAGAAGGTCAAGGTCGGGGTGGCCCTCGGCTCCGGCGGCGCCAAGGGCTTCGCGCATATCGGCGTGCTGTTGGCTTTCGCGGAGCACGGTGTTCCCGTGCACGCCATCGCCGGCTCGAGCATGGGAGCGCTGGTGGCGGGTGTGTACGCGATGGGGGTGTCGCCGCGCGTGATGCGCGCTCTCGCCGTCAACTTGAGGCGGCGTCACTGGCTGGATTTCACCGTTCCCAAGATGGGCTTCATCCAAGGGGAAAAGGTGCGCGCCGTGGTGGCCACCATGACCCGCCAGGGGACGTTTGCCGATACCGCCATCCCGCTCGCCATCGTGGCGACCGATCTCATCCAGCGCCAGTTGGTCGTGTTTCGCTCTGGCCTCATAGCCGACGCGGTCCGGGCGAGCATCTCCATCCCTGGCGTGTTTGTCCCCGTCGTGCGCGATGGCGCCGTGTACGTCGACGGAGGCGTGCTCGAGCGCGTGCCTGTACAGGCGTGCTGGGACCTTGGGGTCGATCTCGTCATCGCCGTGGACGTGGGCGTGACGCCGAGAGGCACGCCCCCCACCTCTGTCATGGACGTGATCATGCAGAGCCTTGAGCTCATGCAGGACGAAGCACTTCGCGCGCGCGACCGGGGCGCAAGCCTCACGCTCGTACCGGACGTCTCTCATATCGGGACGGCGCAGTTCCAGCGCGCATCTGAAGCCATCGATCTCGGCTATCAGGCGGCGGTGGCACAGTTGGACCGGATCTGGGATGCCATTGACCGCGCAGGCGCCTTTGTGTCATAACAGCAGTGTCGGCGTCGGCTTGCGCGGCAGAAAGGGGCTCATGGCTATGAACATCGATGTGGAACGATTGAAAGAAGAGGGCGAGCTCGATCTCGCCGAGATCGTGTCGCTGCCGCGCATCGCTCGGGAAGTGGTGGATGTCGAATCGCTGGACGACGTCAACGTCCGCCTGCACGCGACCTATCACCACCCCTACGTGGTCGTGCGCGGCGAACTCGATACCGTAGTGCACTATGTGTGCGCCCGTTGCCTTGCCGAGTTTGCGCGTCCTTTGAGCACACCCTTTCACGAGCGGTACACGACCGACGAGCACAAAGCGGAAGACGAAGTGCGATTTGTCGGCGACGAGATGGTGGATGTCACGCCGGAGCTGGAGCAGGCCATTTTTCTCGCCATCGACAACCGTCCGCTCTGCAAGGAGACGTGCCAAGGGCTGTGCCCGGTGTGCGGGTGTGATCGCAATGTAGAGGTGTGCGGCTGTGATGTGCGGCCCATCGATCCCAGGCTGGAGGCGCTGAAGGGCTTGCTTTCCGACCATGGTTCGGAGTAAGATAGTGCGCGGTACGCGGAAAAGGGGGTGGGTTCTGTGGCGGTCCAACAACACCGGGTGTCGAAGACGAGAAAGCGCAAGCGCCGTACGCACTTCAAGCTGGAGCAGCCGACGCTGGTCACCTGTCCCCAGTGTGGTGAATACAAGCTTCCGCATCATGCGTGCACGAGCTGCGGTACGTACAAAGGGCGAGTCGTTCTGTCGGTCAAGTGAGCGAAAGGTCTAGAGGCTGTCCGTCACCGCGCAGGGAACCGCGGGTGTGGGCAGCCTCTTTTCGCATCAACCGACGGAGGCCGCGCGCATTCGACGCATTGCAACATAGACGGGCGCGCCAATTCTCGGTATCATGATGAGGTGTACTCGGTGGGAATCTTCGTCTCGGCGCCGTCGCGCCGGGTGACAGAGGCATGGATAACCGGAACGTGATGGGTCGAAAGAGGGTATCTGCGCTGAAAAAATCGGAGCGCCGGTATGCGCTTGTGGCACTCCTGGAACAGAATCCGTTTGCGACGGATGAGCAGTTGGCGGAACAATTTGGCGTGAGCGTCGCGACGATTCGGCTGGATCGCAGCGCGCTCCACATTCCCGAGGTTCGCGAGCGCATTCGGCGGATGGCCTCGGATCGGCAGGACCAGGTGCGTTCGCTCGACGAGCAGGATCTGATTGGGCGCCTCACGAAGCTCGAGTTGAACCGTCACGCCGAATCGGAGTTGACGATTCAAATAAATCACGTCTTCAAGCGCACCCAGATCGTGCGCGGCCACGTCCTCTTCGCGCAAATCAATTCCCTCGCTGTCGCGGTGATGGATGCGGACTTCGCAGTGACGGCCAAGACGGAACTGCGGTTTCTGCGCCCCGTGCGCCTGGGGGAGACGGTGCGAGCAAGAGTGGACGTGATCGGAGAACACGGCGGGATCGTGCGCTGTCGGGCGGTGAGCCACGTCGACCACGATACCGTGGTGGAAGGTGTGATTTGGGTGTACAAAGATCCTTCCCACGCAGGGGTGCAGTCGATGAACGAGGGGGAAACCGAGTGATCACGATGGCCGTGGACGCGATGGGCGGCGACTACGCCCCGGAGGCCCCGATGGAAGCGCTGTGCCAGGCTGCGACTCAGTACACCGACACGAAATTCGTCGTGATCGGCGATGAGGCGCGGATTCGGGAGTTGGGAGGGGCGAGGCTGCCCGACAATGTCGAGGTGCGCCACACCGATGTGGTGATTGCGGGGGATGAAGAACCCGTCAGGGCTGTACGGCGAAAGCCCAACTCGTCGCTCGTGATGGCTGCCACGATGGTGGCAAACCGGGAAGCGGACGTGATGGTTTCCGCGGGCAACACGGGGGCCATCATGGCGGCCGGAACGCTCATCATCGGGCGTTTACCCGGCGTGGAGCGGCCGGCGCTCGCTCCCATCTTGCCGACGTTCGACGGGCGAGGCGTCTTGTTGCTCGACGCAGGCGCGACGATGGACGCTTCCGCGGAAAACTTGCTGAGCTACGCGTACATGGCGGATGCTTACGTGCGTCACGTTTTGGACATCGAGAAGCCTCGCATCGCGCTGTTGAACGTGGGCACGGAGGACTCGAAGGGCAACGCGGTGGTGAAGCAGGCGTTCGCGCTTTTATCCCAGTCACCGTTGAACTTTATTGGCAACATCGAAGCGCGCGAAATGATGGCGGGCTGCGCGGACGTCGTGGTCTGCGACGGGTTTGTCGGAAACGTCGTGCTGAAGTTAGCGGAGGGCATTGGCCTCGGCCTGTTTTCCGATATCCGCACCGTCCTGACGAAGACCATGAGCGGCAGACTCGCGGCGCTGCTCGTGGGGAAGCGGCTGCGTCAAATGCGAGCTCGGTACGACTGGGCTGAACATGGCGGCGCGCCGTTCCTCGGGGTGAACGGCGGTTGTTTCAAAGCCCACGGCAGCAGCAACGCGCGGGCGTGGTTCATGGCCATCACCCAGGCCCGAAAGTTCATCGCGAATGATCTGTTACACAAGCTGACGGTGGCCATGGGTGAACGGCACGTGTCCGTGCCCAATTCCGAACTCGGAGAGGGTCGAACATGAACGTCGCATTCGTGTTTCCAGGACAAGGCGCCCAGTACGTCGGCATGGGGCGCGCCATCTTTGACGAGTACCCTGTGGCGCGCGCGCTTCTCGAGGAGGCCGACGACACGCTAGGGATGAAACTGTCGGACATCATTTTGAACGGCCCGGACGAGACGCTTCGCCTCACCTACTACACGCAGCCCGCCCTTCTGACGGTCAGTGTGGCCGTGTGGCGCGCGCTGGTGGATCGCGTCGATATTCAGCCGCTCGCCGTGGCCGGTCACAGCCTGGGCGAATACTCGGCGCTTGTCGCGGCCAAGAGCCTTTCCTTCGCGGATGCAGTCAAGCTCGTGTATGAGCGCGGAAAGCTGATGGACGAGGCGTATCCGGCGGGGCAAGGCACCATGGCAGCTGTCCTGGGGCTCGACGAGGAGCCGCTTCGCGAGGTGTGTAAGCGCGCGAGCGAGGAAACGGGCGAGACAGTCGAGTTAGCGAACGTGAATTGCCCAGGACAGATTGTCATTTCCGGAGCCAAGGCCGCGGTGGAACGAGCTTCTCTTTTGGCAAAGGAGGCGGGAGCTCGCCGGGTGATGCCCCTCAACGTCAGTGGGCCGTTTCATTCGAGCCTGATGCAGCCGGCCGCAGAGCGATTGGGGCAGCTTCTGGATGACACGGAGTTTGCGGACGCCAAGACGCCGGTGGTGGCGAACATCGACGGGCATCCCCGTCGAATGGCCTCGGATTTGCGCGACGCGCTGAAGAAACAACTGGTCATGCCGGTACGGTTTGTGGACTGCGTCCTGTCGATGAAGCGGCTGGGCGTGGACTGTGTCGTAGAATTGGGGCCCGGGACGGTGCTAAGCGGGCTGGTGCGCAAAATCGACAAGTCGCTTGAGACGGCTCACGCCGAAGATCCTGCGACGTTGGATGAGGTGTGCGCGATGCTGACGCGCGGGGGTGAAGGCAGTGAGTGACGCTCGAGTGGCGCTTGTGACGGGCGCTTCGCGCGGCATCGGGCGCGCCATTGCGCTCGAACTCGCGGCGGAGGGGCGCGACGTGATCGTGAATTATCGCAGCGGCGGGGACCTTGCGGCGGAGGTGGTTCGCGCCATTGAGGAGATGGGGCGCCGCGCCGTTGCCATCCAGGCGGACGTCTCGAAGCCCGAGGAGGCAAAGCGGCTCGTGGCGGACGGATTGGCCGCGATGGGCCGGATCGACATTCTGGTCAACAACGCCGGCATCACGCGCGACGGACTCTTAGTGCGCATGAGCGACGACGATTTCAACCAGGTCCTTGACACGAACCTCCGCGGCGCGTTTTATTTGATTCGCGAGGTTGCGCGGCCGATGATGAAGGCGAGATGGGGGGCCATCGTGAACATCACCTCCGTGGTGGGGCTCATGGGCAACGCCGGCCAAGTGAACTATGCGGCGGCCAAGGCGGGGCTCGTCGGTCTGACGAAGGCCACCGCAAAAGAGCTCGCGCCTCGCAACATCACGGTCAATGCCGTCGCCCCAGGGTACATCGACACGGATATGACGCGAGATCTGGGTGAGGACCGGATGCGGGAGCTCTTAGCGCACATCCCGCTCGGGCGGACGGGGCAGGCGGAGGAGGTCGCGTACGCGGTCGCCTTCCTGACGTCGGAGAAAGCGCGTTACATCACGGGTCAAGTGGTCGCTGTCGACGGCGGCATGGCCATGTAGTATACTGCAAAAGGAGGTGAGACGATGGCAAACGACGTGTTTGAACGCGTGAAGAAGATCATTGTCGATCGACTGAATGTCGATGAGGATAAGGTCACTTTGGACGCGACGTTCAAGGACGATCTCGGTGCGGACTCGCTGGATATCGTCGAACTCATCATGGAGCTGGAAGACGAATTCGATATGGAGATCTCCGATGAGGATGCTGAAAAAATCAGCACGGTCGGCGATGTGGTTACATACATCGAGCAGCACCAGGGATGATGTGCGAAATCTGGGTAGCATAGTCCCCGTGCGCGAGCCGGGGCTTTATGCTATGTAGGGGGGTGAATCCATGGCACGACGCGTGGTGGTGACGGGGCTTGGGGTCGTCTCGCCAGTCGGAAACAGCGTCCCTGCGTTTTGGGACAGCTTGCTTTCGGGCAGGTCGGGCGTTCGCGAGATCGATCGGTTCGACACCTCCGAATACCCCTGTAAAATCGCCGGCTTGGTGAACGACTTTGACCCAGAGCGCTATATCGACAAGAAGGAACTTCGGCATATGGACCTGTTCACGCAGTACGCCTTATATGCGGCGTACGAGGCCGTCCTTCAGTCCAAGCTCGAGATTACGGACGAAAACCGGGATCGCATTGGCGTGTACATCGGTTCCGGCATCGGCGGCATCAGCACGACGCTGTCGAACTACCGGACGCTCATCGAGCGCGGGCCGAAGCGCGTGAGCCCGTTCCTCGTGCCGATGATGATCAGCGATATGGCTTCTGGACAAGTCTCGATCGAATTTGGCGTGCGTGGCCCGAACAGCTCCCCCGTATCCGCGTGTGCGACCGGATCGCACGCGATCGGCGATGCGTTTAAGATCATCCAGCGCGGTGCGGCCGATGTGATGATTGCGGGCGGCGCTGAGGCCGCGGTGGTCGATCTTGCGCTGGCCGGCTTTTGCAACATGAAGGCCTTGTCCACGCGCAACGATGAACCGCAGCGCGCCAGTCGGCCGTTCGACAAAGATCGCGATGGCTTCGTGATGGGCGAAGGCGCTGGCATCCTCGTTCTCGAGGCGCTGGATCACGCCTTGGCGCGCGGCGCCACGATTTTGGCCGAGATCTGCGGCTACGGGATGTCCGGCGATGCGTACCACGTGACGGCCCCGGACCCGGAGGGCGACGGCGCGTATCGGGCGATGAAGGCGGCGCTCGAGGACGCCGGCCTTGCGCCGACGGACGTCGACTACATCAACGCGCACGGGACGAGCACCGACTACAACGACCGCATCGAGACGTACGCAGTGAAGCGCTTGTTTGGCGAACATGCCTACAAGCTCGCGATGAGCTCGATTAAATCGATGACAGGTCATCTGCTCGGCGCGGCGGGCGGCGTGGAAGCTGTGGCGTGCGTGATGACGCTAGTCGACGGCGTCATTCCGCCGACCATCAACTATGAGACGCCGGATCCGGACTGCGATCTCGACTACGTTCCCAATGAGGCCCGACGGGCCGACGTCAACGTGGTGCTCTCGAACTCGTTCGGGTTCGGCGGACACAACGCGTGCTTGGTCTTCCGCAAGTACGTGTCCTGAGTCCGCAAGAGAGAGAAGCCCCTGGCCTGTCCGGGGGCTTTTTACCATGAGGGCTTTGAGGGACCGCCTCCGGCGCGAGACGGCGCCTCAAAGCCCCCAAGGGGGAGAGGAAAGGATTGCAGAACAAGTGGCTTGAACTCCAAGGGTTGCTCAATCTTCAGTTCCACGATATCAACCTGCTCAAGCAGGCCTTCACGCACGCCTCGTACCGCAATGAGCATCGAAAGCTGCACGTGGAGGACAACGAGCGCCTCGAGTTTTTGGGCGACGCAGTCCTCGAGCTTGTCGTGAGCGACTTTTTATACCGCACGTACCCCAAGATGCCCGAGGGCGAGCTCACGCGCATGCGCGCGGCCATCGTCTGCGAGGCGTCGCTGGTCCGCTTCGCGAAGCGGCTGTCGTTTGATCAGTACATTCGCCTCGGCCGGGGCGAAGAGCGCAGCGGCGGACGATCTCGCCCAGCTCTCCTGGCCGACGTGTTCGAAGCGTTCCTCGGGGCACTGTACCTCGATCAGGGTCTGGAGGCCGTTCGCCAGTTCGTCCACGCGCACATGGTGCCGTATCTCCCCGACGTGTCCGCTGGTCTGGACTACAAGACCGCGCTGCAGGAGCTTGTGCAGCAGCGCCACCAGACACCTGTTCGGTACGTCATCGTGGAAGAGCGTGGACCCGCGCATGCGCGCGAATTCGTCGTTCAGGTGGAACTGGGCGGTGAAGTTCGCGGCGTCGGAATCGGCCGTTCCAAGAAGGAGGCGGAGCAGCAGGCGGCGGCGATGGCCCTGGCCTCGCTCTCCGAAGAACGCTCGGAGGAGCGTGTCAACGGTGTATCTCAAACAGATTGACATCCTCGGGTTCAAGTCGTTTGCCGACAAGACCCAGATGATCCTTTCTCCCGGCATCACGGCCATCGTGGGCCCGAACGGCAGCGGCAAGAGCAACATCGCCGATGCGCTCCGCTGGGTCTTGGGCGAGCAGAGCGTTCGAAACCTTCGCGGCAGCAAGATGGAGGACGTGATCTTCGCGGGCAGCGAGCTGCGCAAGGCGACGAACTTCTGTGAAGTGTCCATCACGCTTGACAACACGGACCATCACCTGCCGGTGACGTTCGAGGAGGTGACCATCACCCGGCGCGCGTTCCGCTCGGGCGAGAGCGAATATTGGATCAATCGCCAGCCTTGTCGGCTGAAGGACATCCACGAGCTATTCATGGACACCGGACTCGGGCGCGAGGCGTATTCCATCATCGGGCAAGGCAAAATTGAGGAAATGTTGTCCACGCGGCCGGAGGATCGGCGGGGGCCGTTCGAGGACGCGGCCGGGATCGTGAAGTTCAAGCACCGTCGCAAAGAGGCGGAGCGAAAGTTGGAAGAGACGGCGGCGAATCTGGTGCGGGTCGACGACATCCTCGCGGAACTCGAGGCTCAGCTTGGTCCGCTCGCGGAGGCGCGGCGGATTGCAGAGCGATATCAAGCGTTGTCGGACGAAATCGAGGAGATGGAGATTGCCCTGCTCGTCGTCGAGATCGACCGGCTGCACGAGCGGTACGTGCAGTTGAAGAACCAGGTGGCTCGCGAGGAGGCTGCGCGTAACGAGGCCCAGGCGCGCATGCGCCAAGGCGAGGAGGCGTGGAAGGCGCGGCGGCAGGCGCTTGCCGAGGCCACGGCGCGGCTCGAGTCGCTGCAGCAGCAGTACGTCGAGGTGGTCGAGGCCCGGCAAAAGGCAGAAGGGTCGCTCGCGCTGGCGGAGGAGCGACTCGCAGCCCTGGCGCAGCGAGCGGAAGACAGGCGGCGGCGCAGGGACGAGCTGGCGCGCGATCTCGCCGAACTCGACGCCGCCATGGAGGCGGTTGCGCGGGCCGAGGCGGAGGCCGCCGCGGCGCTCGGGGAGCGACAACACCTGCTCGCGGACGCGCGCCAGCGGGCAGACGACGCCAGGAGGTTCGAGTTGGCGGACGAGATCGACCGCCTGAGCGGGGAACTGATCGATGCGAATCACCGCGCGGCCACGCTTCGCAACGAGTGGAAGACGCTCGAGGAGAAGCTTCAGGCGGGCGCGACGCGGCACGAGCGGTTTGAGGAAGAAGCGGCGCGCATTCGAGCGGAGCGGGACCGCATCGAGGCCGAAAGGCAAGCGCGTGCGGAGCGGGCGGAGGAGACGCGGCGCGAGCTGGAGGAACTCGAGCGGCAATTGGCCGCATTGGAGGCCGAGCGTGAGCGGGCGGCGGCTGAGGAGGCGCAGGCCGTATCCGCGTGGCATCGCCTGCAGGCGGATGTGCAAGGACTGTCAAGCCGCCTGGAACTGCTGCGCGATCTCGAGGCGGGTTACGACGGATACGCGCACGGTGTGCGCATGGTGCTTCAGCAAGCCAGGCGCGGGGCGCTCAAGGGGGTGTGCGGCTCCGTCGCCGAGCTGATTCGCGTGGATCGGACGTACGAGCTGGCCGTGGAGACAGCTTTGGGCGGCGCGCTGCAGAACGTGGTCGTCGAGACGGAGCAGGACGCGATGGATGCGATTCGCCTATTGAAGGCGCGCCAGGGCGGTCGGGCGACGTTCATCCCGCTTGACGTCGTTCGGTCGCGCCGCATGGAGGAAGGGCTCGTGTCGCGCGCGGCGCAAGAGCCCGGTTTCCTTGGGCTCGCGAGCGATCTCGTCTCGTTCGACGAGCGCTTCCGCCACGCCATTGAACACCTGCTTGGAAACGTGGTCATCGCCCAGGATCTCGAGCGCGCGAGCCGCATCGCGCGGACGTTGAACCACCGCTTTCGCGTGGTGACGCTGGAAGGCGATGTCATCGCGCCGGGCGGCCTCATGACCGGGGGTCACGTGAATCGCAAGGGGCCGGGACTGCTCGGCCGCCAACGCGAGCGCGAGGATTTGGAAGGGAAGCTCAAGGCGCTCGAGGCGGAGCGAGCGCGCCTGAGCGCTCGCCAGAAGGAGCTTCGGGCGCGCGTCGTCGAACTCGGGCGCGAACGGGATCGCCTCGAGGCGGAGCGAGCGGTGCGCCTGGGTCGTCTGAAGCAATTCGACGACGAGGACCGGCAGTCGGACTTTCAGCTCAAGACGTTGACTGAGCGCATGGAAGCCCTCGACTGGGAACGCGAGACGCTGGCCGCGGATCGCTCACAGATCGAACGGCGTCAAGCGGAGGTCCGGGACTTGCTGGCGGAAGCGGAGGCCGAGGTGGCCCGGATCACGGCCGCCATCGCGGACCGCCGAGATCGCCTTGCAGCCCTGGAATCGGAGCTCGCGGAGGCGAAGGAACGGCTCACGGGGCTTCGGATTGAGGTGGCGACGCTCGAGCAGGAGCGGGAGAATCTGGCGCAGCGGATGAGCGAGTTGCGCGAGCGAAAGGACCGGCTCGAGCGCGCCTATGCGGAGATGCGCCAGGAGCAGACACGCGATGATGCGGAGGCTGCGCGCCTTGCCGCAGTGCGCGAATCGGAGCGCGCCGGGGCCTTGCGCCTGGCGGAGGAACTGGATGCGCTCGAACAGGCGCTGGCCGCGGCCCGTCAAGCGCGACAGGAACTGGAGGCCGAAGCTCGCGAGCTCGAGGACGAGGTGCGGCGCAAGCGGCGAATCGCCGAGGAGCAGGAGGCCGCTCTGCAGCGCGCGCTTGTCGCCGTGGAGCGCGCGGATGCCGATCTCTCCCACGCGCTCGCGAAGATGGGCGAGCAATTCGGCATGACCTACGAGTGGGCGAAGGAGCGGTATCCTCTTCAGGGCACTGTGGCCGAGACGGAACGGCGGCTCGAGTCGTTCCGGCGGGAGCGCGCTTCGCTCGGCGACGTGAACCTCGGCGCCATCGAGGAGCATGAGCGGCTGTCGGAGCGGGTCCGCTTCCTCACGGAACAGCGTGACGATCTTGTCGCAGCTCGAGAGCAGCTCGAGCAGCTGATCGACGAGATCGATCAAGAAATGGCAGAACGGTTCATGGAGACGTTTCAGCAGATCCGCGCCGAGTTCGGCAAGGCGTTTCACAGCCTGTTTCAAGGAGGCGAGGCGGATCTGGTCTTGACGAACCCGGCGGACCCCCTCACCACCGGCATCGAAGTGGTGGCGAAGCCTCCTGGAAAGAAATTGCAGAACCTCAACCTTCTCTCCGGGGGCGAGCGCGCGCTCACGGCGATGGCGCTCTTGTTCGCCATCCTGCGCGTTCGACCGGTCCCGTTCTGTGTGTTGGACGAGGTCGAGGCGGCGCTCGACGAGGCCAACGTGGCTCGCTTCGCGCACGAGCTTCGCCTGCTCGCCGCCGACACGCAGTTCATCGTCATCACGCACAGGCGCGGTACGATGGAGGAGGCGGACGCGCTGTACGGCGTGACCATGCCCGAACGCGGGGTGTCGTCGCTGGTGAGTGTGCGTTTAAGCGACGAGATCGACTATGAAACGGCGTAGGCGGATGAGTCTTTGCGAAGGGAGATAAGTCCTTGGGGCTGTTCGATCGATTTCGAAAGGGACTTGAGAAGTCGCGCGCGGCGATGGCCGACAGGCTCTTGTCGGTGTTCCGCGGCCGAAGGTTGGATGACTCCGTATTCGAGGAGATGGAGGAGACGCTCATCCTGTCTGACGTCGGCGTGGATACCGCCGTGGAGCTGGTGGAGGCCATCCGGCGCGAGGCGCGCAGGCGGCGCATCGAGCGGGCGGAAGACCTGCCCGACGTCATGGTCGACGTCATGGTGGAGTTTTTAGGTCCGCCCGCAGAGATGGCGGAGAACCCGGACGGCCCAACGGTGGTGCTCGTGGTGGGCGTCAACGGCGCCGGGAAGACGACGACGATTGGCAAGCTCGCGCATGCGTACAAGAGCCAGGGCAAACGCGTCATCCTCGCGGCCGCCGACACCTTCCGGGCTGCGGCCATCGAGCAGTTGATGGTGTGGGGTGAGCGCGTCGGCGTTGACGTCGTGCGCCATGCGCAGGGTTCGGATCCCGCCGCTGTGGTGTACGACGCCATTCAGGCGGCGAAGGCCCGGCGATGCGATCTCGTCCTCTGCGATACGGCAGGCCGGCTGCAGAACAAGGCGCACCTGATGAACGAGCTTGCCAAGATCCGCAAGGTCGCGGAACGCGAACTCCCGGGCGCCCCACACGAGGTGCTTCTGGTGATTGACGGCACCACCGGGCAGAACGGCCTCGTGCAGGCGCGCGTGTTCAAGGAGGTCGTACAGGTCACCGGCATTGTGGTGACCAAGCTCGACGGCACGGCCAAGGGCGGCATCGTGTTCCCCATCGTCCGGGAGGAAGGGATCCCGGTCAAGTGGATCGGGCTCGGGGAAGGCATGGACGATCTTCAGCCTTTCGATCCACGGATGTTCGCGGAAGCGATCTGCCGCCCTGAGACACGGGTGTAAAGGAGATTTGCTTGACAGTGACTGAAAACCCGGATAGTATGAGAGACGTCACGCGCGTGGGCGATCTGTACGCCTTTTACGAGCCGCTTCTCACGGAGCGTCAGCGGCAGATTGTGGAACTTTACCACTTCGAGGATATGTCTCTCGGCGAGATCGCCGAGATCTTATCCATCAGCCGGCAGGCGGTTCACGATCAGCTTCGCCGCGTCGAAGATCAACTCGAGTCGTACGAAGCGGCGCTTCACCTCCGGGAACTCGCGCGGGCCGAGCGGAAGGCATGGGAGCAGATGGTGTCTGCGTGGCGCGAGGCGGCGGCGTACGTTCCCGAAGAAGTGAGGCGTCGCATGGACGATGCGATGCGCGCCATGGGGGCCACGGTTTCGATTCTGTTGGGAGGTGATGCGGATGTTCGAAAGCCTGTCGAATAACCTGCAGGCGGTCTTCCAGCGTCTGCGCGGTCGGGGCCGCTTGACCGAGGCTGACGTCGACGAGGCGATGCGCGAAATTCGCCGCGCGCTCCTCGCTGCGGACGTGAACGTCAAGGTCGTGCGGGATTTCGTCGACCGCGTGCGTGCTCGCGCGGTGGGGCAGGACGTGCTGAAGAGCCTGACGCCCGGCCAGCAAGTTGTGAAGATCGTCTATGAGGAATTGACGGAACTCATGGGCGGATCGCAGGCTCGCATCCGCATGGCATCGAAGCCTCCCACCATTGTGATGCTTGTTGGCCTCCAGGGCGCCGGCAAGACGACCACAGCTGCAAAACTCGCGCTCGCTTTCCGCCAGCAGAACCACCGGCCGCTGCTCGTGGCCGCCGACGTCTATCGCCCTGCGGCGGTCGACCAGTTGAAGGTGTTGGGCGAGCAGATCGATGTTCCTGTCTTTTCCTTCGATGGGGCGGGTGCGGTCGAGATCGCGCAGGCGGCCTTGCGCGACGCGGAGCGGCGTGGTGCTGACGTGGTCATCGTGGACACCGCGGGGCGTCTGCACATCGATGAGGCGCTCATGGGCGAACTCGAGGCGATGAAGAAGGTCCTCGAACCCCATGAGATCCTTCTGGTGGTCGACGCGATGACGGGGCAGGACGCGGTGCACGTCGCGGAGGCGTTCCATCAGCGGCTGGAGGTCACCGGCGTCATCCTCACCAAGCTCGACGGCGACGCGCGCGGTGGCGCCGCGTTGACCGTTCGCGCGGCCACAGGCTGTCCCATCAAGTTCGTCGGCATGGGCGAGAAGATCGAGCCTCTGGAGCCGTTCCATCCGGAGCGCATGGCGTCGCGCATTTTGGGAATGGGCGACGTCCTGAGCTTGATCGAGCGGGCGCAGGAGCGAATCGACCTCGAAAAGGCGAAAGAGATGGAGGCGCGGATGCGATCCGCGAACTTCACGCTCGACGACTTTCAGGAGATGTTCCGCCAGGTTCGCAATCTTGGACCGCTCGATCAGATCCTCAAGATGCTGCCGGGGATGAATCGGGTCAAGGGGCTCGAAAACCTGGATTTGAATGACCGACGCTTTCGCCGGTTGGAAGCCATCATCTCGTCGATGACACCCGAGGAGCGCCGAGATCCCGGCATTTTGAACGCGAGCCGCCGGCGCCGGATCGCCAACGGCAGCGGTACGACGGTGCGCGACGTGAACCAGTTGATCAATCAGTTCGAGCAGGTTCGTGAGATGATGAAGCATCTGACAGGTGGTGGGAAACGCGTGGGTCGCCGCCAGGCGATGAACGCGCTTCGGGCGATGGGAGGCGTCCCTGGACTCACCGGGGGTGGGTTCCCTGCACTCGGTGGCGCCGAGGGCGGGCCGCCGCGTGAACGCGTGCATCGCAAGAAAAAGAAGAAGTGAAATGGATTTAGGAGGTCGATGTTTTCATGGCATTGAGGATTCGTTTGAAGAGGATGGGTGCGAAGAAGCGCCCCTTTTATCGTGTCGTGGTGGCTGAGGCCCGTTCACCGCGCGACGGGCGTTTTGTGGAAGAGATCGGAACATACAACCCGTTAACGGATCCGGCGGAAATTCGAATCGATGAGGAGCGCGCGCTTCATTGGCTCCGCACGGGGGCGCAGCCGTCCGATCGCGTCCGCTATCTGTTCCACCTCCAGGGCATCCTGAAGAAATTTCATGAGGAGAAATTCCAGAAGAAGTAATCTGCGGGCGGCCGTGTGCCGCCCTTCGGAGTGATCGGTCCGTGCAGGATTTGGTAGAGTTCTTGTTCCGGTCATTGGTCACGCGCCCGGATGAGGTGCGCGTGGAGGCTCGCCAGGAGGGCGACGTGACCACGTATCGGGTCACGGTGCACCCCGACGACGTGGGCCGCGTCATCGGGCGGCAGGGTCGGATTGCCAACGCTGTGCGGAGCGTGGTGGGCGCGGCGGCGCATCGTCAGGGGCGGCGCGTCCACGTCCTCATCGGATCGCAAGAAAGCAGTTTCAACGAGGATGCGGGGAGATCGCAATGAAAATTCGACAGCCGGTAGCCGTCAAGTTCATCTTGACCGAAACAGCGAAACAGCAGATTATCGCCGAACATCGTCGGCAAATTGACCAAATTCAGAACGAACTCGAACAACTGGAGCAGCAGGGGAAGATCGCGATCGAACAGGCGATGGCCCAGGGAGGCGAGATCGCCCAGCAGGTTCGCCAACAGCTGGAGAACGAGCGCCGGGTGCGAGAGCAGCGGCGAGAAGAGTTGTTCCGGCAGATGCAGCAGATTCAGCAGCTGGAGCTCGGCACGGAAATTCAAAATATGACGGTTGAAACGGTAGTCGATGTCAAGCCGGGCGACGATTGGACGAAGGTGTTGCTCGGGGCGGAGATTATCGTGAAAGACGGGATTGTCGTCGAACTCCGCCAAAATGGGCAGCGGATCGAAGGGTGACCGCGTACTACACCGTGGGTGTGGTCACCAAGCCGCATGGGCTTCGCGGCGAAGTGCGCGTGTATCCGCGGACGGACTTCCCTGAGGAGCGATTTTCCCCGGGATCTCGGCTGTGGCTGCGCCCGCCGGGTTCGGAACCGATAGCTGAACTCGAAGTGCGAAGCGGCCGGCAACACCAAAATCTATGGATTGTCGGATTCAAGGGCTATCACGCGATCTCGGACGTCGAATCGTGGCGCGGCTATGAGCTGTGCGTCCCGGAGGACATGCTTCACCCGCTCCCCGAGGGGGCGTATTACTATCATCAACTGGTTGGCCTCGAAGTGATTTCAGACGAGGGCGAACCGCTCGGCGTGCTGGCCGAAGTCTGGACCCCCGGCGCCAACGATGTGTACGTCGTGCGAAAGCCGGGGCAGCCAGACCTATTGCTTCCAGCGATACGGGACGTCATCTTGTCGGTAGACCTGGAAGCGCGCCGCATGACGGTCCATCTTCTGCCGGGCCTTCGGGATGGCGAGGAGGACGAGTGACGTGCCGCTCCATGTTGTGGTCATGACGCTCTTTCCCGGCATGTTCACGGGCGTGCTCGGCGAGAGCATGTTGAAACGCGCCCAGGAAGCGGGAGCGCTGCGCGTGGAACTCGTCGATTTTCGCGAATACGCGACGGATCGCCATCGCACGGTAGACGATGCGCCTTACGGTGGGGGAGCCGGCATGTTGTTGAAGCCCGATCCCATCTTTGCGGCCATGGACGATCTGCGGGCGCGTGTGGGTCCGGGCAGCCCGCCGGAGGAGCGCATCATCTTGCTTAGCCCGTCGGGGCGGCGTTTTACGCAGGCTGTCGCGGAGGAATACGCGAAGAGCCAACGACTCGTCTTGCTGTGTGGACACTATGAGGGCTTCGACGATCGCGTCCGGCAAGGGCTCGCCACCGAGGAATTGTCGTTGGGAGACTTTGTGCTGACGGGCGGCGAGATCGCCGCCATGGCGGTCATCGACGCCGTAGCGCGGCTGCTTCCGGGCGTTCTTGGGAATGCGGCTTCGGCGGAGGAGGAGTCCCACACGTCGGGCTTGCTCGAGTATCCGCAGTTCACGCGGCCCGCTGAATTTCGCGGCATGCGCGTTCCGGAGACGCTGTTGTCCGGGCACCACCAGAAGATCGAGGTCTGGCGGCGGAAGCATGCGTTATATCGCACGTGGAAATATCGTCCGGATCTTCTCCAAAATGCTCAGTTGACTGAGCGAGATCGCGAATGGCTGCGAGCCTTTGCGGCCGGGGATTTTTCGGGGATCGATGTGTGGTGAACCCGGCTGTATAACAAAGCCCCAGCAGGCGCAAGAGATAAGGCTGTATCCCGATGACGGCGCCTGCCGAGGCTGTGATACCGTACGATCCGTCGAGCGTCGACGTGAGGGCTGGAGCCCAATCGGACGGGATCGTGAGTATGAATCGGGGAGCCCTTGGGCATCGTTTGAATAGACATCCCCCTTGACACAGAGGGGGAGGCGGTGATAGTATCATTCTCGCCGCCCGCGAGGCGGCAGGAAATTCGCGCGGTGGCGCGGGAATCGCTCCTTGAAAACTAAACACACGAGACCACCAAGCCCGTAAGTCCTTGTGACCGA